>JBAXDH010000060.1:0-23591 GCA_037141055.1 bacterium
ATTCCCGGTGAAGGCGTTGTCCCAGTTGATGTGCATGAGGGCAGTCGGCCCCGACACGATGCCGGCACCGGCGGGAACCAGGTTCCATGCCCATGATGTTGTAAGCGGATCTGTATTTTGAACGGTATACTGGATGTTGGGCTCTCCCTGGCATACCGGGGTTTGCCCCAAAATGTTTCCTGTGGGCAGCGGTAAAGGGTTGACAATGATGTTATGCGCAGACCGCCGCCCGTCGCCGCAGGTGACATTATGGCCACTGACGGTCATCGTGCCGCTTGTTGCGCTGGTGCTGAATCCTGTACTGATTGCATTCGTTCCCCCACCGCTGATGATAATACATCCGGTCGGGAGGGTCCAGATGTATGATGTCGCATACGGAACGGCAGGGATCGAATAGGAAACGGAAGTTTGTCCCTGGCAAACGGGGCTCATGCCGGCGATAACACCGGACGGGGCAGGGAGCGGATTTACCGTGATGGCAAGTGAAGACGGAATGCCGTCACCGCAATCAGTACTTTGTCCGCGCACCGTAATGTTTCCCGAAATGGCCGTTGAATCGAATGAGACGGCAACGCTGTTCGTTCCTGCACCCGAGGTAATGGCTGCCCCGGAAGGCACTGTCCATGCGTAAGCATTGGCGCCGGGTATGGCGGGTGTACTGTAGGAGACGTTCTGCTGTCCCTGGCAAACAGAAACGCTTCCGGTAACAGGCCCGGCTGGCTGAGGGAAAAGTTTGACCGTTAGCTGAAAAGTGCTGCCGGTTCCGTCTCCGCAGTTGTTCTGCCCTGTTACGGTTATCGTGCCGGAAGTTGCCCCCAACGACACATTCACAGTGATGCTGCCGGTACCCGAACCGGCAACAATGGTACAACCGGAGGGCAATGTCCAGATGTAGCTGGTGGCA
Source organism: bacterium (assembly GCA_037141055.1). Lineage (GTDB taxonomy): Bacteria > Bacteroidota > Bacteroidia > Bacteroidales > FEN-979 > CAIVAT01. The sequence goes on from JBAXDH010000060.1 coordinate 905, forward strand.
TACATTACCGGGGCAATGGAAAGCACGACTCCGCTCTGGCCCTGGCAAACACTGGCCGGGCCGCTTATTGCTCCGGCTGCAAGCGGCAAGGGATCGACCGTAACCGGGAAGGTGATTTCCGGTCCGTTGCCGCAAAGGTTAATTCCATGCACAGACAACAAGCCCGAGGTCGCGGCTACAGGAAAACTGAGTGAAATGCTGTTGCTGCTTCCTAAGCCGGTTGCCCCGGGCGGAATTGTCCAGGCATACGAAGTGGCAAAGCTAAGCGGCGTAATGTTGTAAGGCACATTGTTCTGACCCTGGCAAACGATGGGGGTGCCGGTGATGGGGTGGTTGGCCTGTGGCAGTGAATCCACATAAATCATCACGGTGTCACGTGCAATGCAGCCGTTGTTGTTGGTCACACGAAGCCATAAGGGGCCGGGCTGATTTGTTGTCAGGGTGGGGGAGGTTGCCCATGTGCTCCAGAGATAGGTCACAAATGTTCCCGGTGTAAAAGTGGTGCTGCTGCCCTGGCAAATGTTCCGGTCCGGCCCCAGGGTCACGGAAGCGTTAGGATAATATGTGATATGGATCGTATCCATCAGCAGGCAGAAGTCGCCATTGGTGACGCAGGAATAGTAGCCAGTGTCCTTAGCAGTGTAGGTCTGGGTTGTGGCGACAGTTGTCCAGAGACCGGCAATGAGTTTTTTCCAGTCATAGGATGTCCGGTAGGGTCCGCCGTCAAGGACCATGCTGTCTCCCGGGCAGATATTGGCATCGGCTCCCAGGTATAGGGTGCTGAAGTCGGAATAATATCCGTATTCGGAACTGCCGCCCAAATTGTTCAGAATCCCGAGATGAAATTTCCCGCTGGTGTTTTCGAGGAGATTGGCTCCAAGGGGCACCTGGGCGGTGGTAAGTCCGTTCTGGCGGTAATACATCCAGTTGCCGCTTGTTCCGGGAACGACGTTGAAACTCGATGCAAGGATTGTCGTGCTGTTCCCGTTCAGAATGAAGGACCCTTCGTTGCCGCTCCGAGTCAGGATCATCAGGGCAAAGGCGCTGGTGCTTGATCGGTTAAATCCGATTTTTCGCGATCCCGTGCATGAATCCTGGGGCAGGATAGAAGATCCCGCTTCACCCGGGTGGCCCGAAAGATGATAGACATACACGGGTTTTGTGGTCTTGATGCGGGCGGTGTTGGTCGTGTTCGGGATTCCGTAGTTGTATTGCTGGCCGGCATTGATGGTTGCAACAGGCACCGGGTTGCCATCAATCATCACATCCGTGCCGTCCTGGGTTCCTGTCACGTACACGCGTTCGTCGTTGTTGTTTGGAGGCACGTTGTCGGCAAAACCTTTGATGGCAATGTAGTCCAGTCCGAGCAGATTCAACGGAATCAACTGGTCCCCGATGATGTCCCAGCCGCCTGTTATGATCGAGTCATCGCTGATGGTGATGGCAATGGGCTTGTCGGAAACCACGTGCGACCCGGCAAGGGATGCGGTGGCTGTGGTAATCAGGGTTCTTGCAGAATAGGTCTGACCCTTGTGCAGCACAATTTGGAAAGGAACATTGGCAAGATGGCCGACGATGTTGATCGAAGGAGTGATGGTGATGGTGGTGGTGTCTTTCGTTGCAACAATGTCAAACGCTTCACTCCCGTCGTTGGTCTGATTTGGATAATTTGTCTGCCCCGGGATGTAAAACTCCGTACCAACGCCGTTTTTACCCTTAAATGGAAATATTGCCGGGTTGCTCGTATTGCTGATTTCGTAATACGCTGTAACATAGTTGCTGGAGGTGAGAAGAAGTCCCTTGTGCAGGACCTGGTCGGCAGGCCGGTTCTCGATGCTGTCGAGCCAGGTGTTGTTGCCGGCTATCACGTCCAGTTGAATGGAGACGGTGGAATTTGGTGGGATGGTTGTGATTACCGGCACGAATTTGATGTTGGCAGGCATCCTGAGGTTGATATTGGCTGGAAACTCCATCGTTGAAATCCGGATATATACGGGCCGGTCGCCATGATTTGACGAAGCTTCGGGGCCAACAAACCAGAATTCCTTGTCGATCTGGGCGGAAAGTGTATAAATGACAGACAGAAAGAGAAGGAGCAAAAATATTTTTTTCACCTTGAGCGCCCGGTTCAGATTAATTCCGTAAAATTACACAAAATCCTTTTCCGGATAACCTAACATCCCGGGGATTACGAATATATTTAATAAACGGTGCTATGCGCAAAGAAATTGATATTATCGGCGAACTTGAAATTCCGGATGAAGCGTTGTTTGGCATCCATGCTGTCAGGGCAAAGTGCAATTTTCCCGATTCAACGCCCTTTCATCCGGAATGGTTCAAAGCCATGGGACTTGTCAAAAAAGCATGCTATCAAACAGCCGAAGCCTTTGAAAAAGCAATCCTTGAAAAATATGGCAGCGATCCCGCATCCCGCATCCCGCATCCCGCATCCCTCTTCACTCACCTCATCCACGCCGCATCTGAAATCGCAGAGGGAGAGCATTTTGAAGCCTTCATCGTTCCTGCCGTATCGGGAGGGGCAGGCACAAGTATCAACATGAATGTCAACGAAATTATCGCAAATGTTGCGTTGCTGAACATGGGCGCGAAGCCTGGAAGCTACGACCTGGTCGATCCGGTTGAACATGCCAATATGTTCCAGTCGACAAACGATGTGGTGCCAACCGCACTCAGGGTGGCGGCCATGTTCCTGCTGCAGGACCTGGAAAAAGGGATCAACGCCCTTCGGTTTAGCGTGGAACAGCACGAATCGGTCCATCAGAATGACCTCAGGATAGGTTACACTCAGATGCAGGAGGCGGTCCCCACCTCGTTCGGAAGGTTGTTCAGTACTTACAGTGATGCGCTTTCAAGAGACTGGTGGCGGGTTTCAAAATGTTTCGAACGGATAAAAATGGTAAACCTCGGTGGCAGTGCTATCGGAACCGGCATGGCGGTACCCCGGTATTTTATCATGGAAGCCACCGGGCATCTGCAACAAATTACAGGTTTACCGGTGACCAGGAGCGAGAACCTGTCCGATGCCACCAGCAACCTCGATTCTTTGGTCGAAGTGCATGCCATCCTCAAGGCTCATGCGGTGAACCTTGAAAAGATGGTTTCCGACATCCGTCTCCTGGCGTCCGATCTTACTTCAGTTACCATGCCTGCCTCGGGCCACTTGTCATTCGGCACTCGTCATTCATCAATAATAATCCCCCAATGCCAGGCAGGAAGTTCCATCATGCCGGGAAAGATCAACCCGGTCATTCCTGAATTTGTGATCAGTGCATGCCATAAGATATATGCAAATGACCAGCTGATCACGTCGCTGTGCGCGCAGGGCTGCCTCGAACTGAACGCCTACCTCCCGGTGATCGGCCACGCTTTGCTGGAAAGTCTGAAATTGCTCGTTGCCTGCGATTCATCCCTGCAAAAAAATCTCATGCAGGGGCTGAAAATTTCTGTCGAGGATAGCAGGGACTTATTGTTCAGGATCCCTTCGGTCACCACCGCTGTGATTCCGGTTGTGGGTTACCATAAAGCCTCGGAACTTGCGAAGTATATGAAAGAAAACGGCGTGGATGTATTTGAGGCGAATCTTGAGCTGAAAATAGTTTCAGATGAGAAACTTCGTTCGCTCATGCTGCCCGGGAACCTGCTGAAGCTTGGCTATTCATTCAGCGAGTTGGGGGATGGGGCGGAATAAACCGTAAATCACCGGATTTCCGGTCCTGACTCTGACGGAAAAATTATCCAGCACATAGGGAGATTTCATCGGGTTCCAGATGAAGGTTTTGAACATGAGGTTGTGGTGACGAAGTTCAATGTCGCTCATCCGCATGGAAATAAATACGCGTCCCGTTGTTCCCGGCTTGACGTAATCGCTTACAGCGGCGGAGTTCCAGTAAATATCCTTATCCCCGGATGACACCACGGCCACGAGCCATGCTCCCGGGAACACATGAGGTGTAAGCAGATCGGCCGAAACATCAATCACGTCGTTTTCCGACCTGATCATGTCACGAAGCGGCTTGCAATAGGTCGGGCTGAACTCTTTTCCGGCATTGCTGATGTAGGAAATTTTCCCATCAATGACCGCCGAGTCGGAACATCGTTTTGCATCCACCCAGCCCCATTCCGGCAGACTTGGCTCAAACGTATTGATTGCGCTGTAAAAATATTCACTGTGCACTTTTCCGGGCCTGATTTTTGAAAAAAGGTAAAAATCGCCGCCGCAATATGATTTATGCCGGATCAAGTATGGGAATTTCTCCTGTATCAAAGCATAGTTTTCCCAGTTAGTGGATGACATGCATCCGAACGCGAGATAATTTTCACTGGTTGAACCCAGGTATTCAAGAAATGCTCCTTTTCCTTTCAGGTCTTCAAAATAGGTGAACGGAAGGTCACGGCAGTTCAGCTTCTCAAGGTAATACGGGTTGATCTCCTTTTTTGTGTCCAGGATCACGTTGCACCCGGCTTTCCCCAGAGAATCAACCATGTGTTTTGCATCGGAAACGATCTCCCGGTAGGTGCCTTTGTAAAACAGCCTGTAATGCTGCCGTTCCACAACCAGGGATGGTATGACGATCAGGCTGATAAGCCCGACAAGGATCGTCTTATGGAGCGGTTTCGTGGTTTTGAAAAAGCCGGAAATCGCCAGCAGCAGGAACGGAAATGAAAAGATCAGCACCGAATATTGCAGAACGGAGCTGCGGTACCTGGAGTATAGAAATCCAATGACATAAGGGAGGAGGAACCAAACCAGCGAGATCAGGATGAATTTTTTCCTGACCCGCGGATTCTCCTCGTACCAGTATAGCGAAAGACTGATCAGCACCAGGATCAGCAGATAAATGTAAACAGAAAAATGAAAAATATAGCGGATGTAATCCAGGATGAAGTCAAGCCTTGGCTTGCTGAGCCAGCCTTCGATCCCTCCGACGCCGAGCTGGTACAGGAGGATCGGCAGATGCGGGAGGTAAAGCACGATCACCGCGATGCCGGCAGCAACATAATGCACCCTCTTTTTCCGGGGACAATAGAAAAGACCGGTAATACCTACCATTGCTGCGAACAGCATGCTGAAATGGTGGTTGTAGGCACACAATGCACCCGACAGGATATATCCCGCGAGGTTCCAATAGAATTTTCGCCGCGGATGAAAAATGACCTTTGTCCAGAAGTAAACCATCAGCATGGCAAAGAGCAGGCCGCTGGAATAGGGCCTGGCAATCTGGCTGTACATCACCGGGAATTGGAGAAAAGCCACAAATGATGCGGCGACGAGGCCGGAAGTGGAGTTAAACCAGTCTTTTCCGACCAGGTAAACAATCCAGATCGTCATAATGCCGAAAAGGATGAACGGGGTTTTCAGCACAGCTTCGGACACACCGAACGTTCTGACCAGGTAGTATAAGAAAACCTGCACCCCGGCCGGGTGTCCGTCAACTTTGACCCCCTTTTCGATCAGTTCGTGAAAAGTTGAGAACTGGGTGCGGATGATGGCACTGAATTCATCATGGGTAAACGGTATTTCAGGAAGCCGCCAAAACCTGAGCAACGCACCGGCTGCCATGATAAAAAGGAGAAGGGCCGTATCCGTGGTCCTGACCTTTTGCATCATGGTCCTGAAATAATGAATCATGCAGCCGGAACTAATAACTATTTGGTCTTATCAGGGAACGGCGGCATTGCAGGCAGTTCCTTCGGCCACGACTTCAGCTCTTCCTTCATCTGGTCGATGGCTTTGTTAAGTTGCTCGTCTTCCCCCGCATATTCCCTGGCCGGGTCGTTGTCGATCTCAATGTCGGGATCCACACCGTGACCTTCTATAATCCAGTTTTTGCCATCGGTGTCGTACGGGGCGAATTCAGGCCGCATCAGCTGGCCGCCGTCAATGAATGGCAGGCTTCCCCTGATGCCGACAACTCCTCCCCATGTTCGTTTCCCGATGGCCTTGCCGATCTTCAGTTTTTTAAACTGGTATGGGAACAGGTCTCCGTCAGATGCGGAATAGTTGTCGATGAGTATGCATTTCGGGCCCCACTGCATCTCCAGCCGGCCGGGTGCACTTTCGGTATTTCTTGACATGCCGATCATGGTCATTTCGCGGTTGAGCCGCTCGATGATCATCGGCGATACGTTCCCCCCGCCGTTGCCTCGGTCATCGATGATCAAGGCGCGTTTTGACAACTGCGGATAAAAATGCTTGACAAATTCGTTCAGTCCTTCAACGCCCATGTCCGGGATATGAATATAGCCAATCTCTCCGTTGGTGGCATCGGATACCTTTTTGATGTTGTTCTGCACCCAGTTGTAATAATATAAGCCGGCTTCATTGTCCGTAGGAACAACGATGATCTTGCGCGCACCGGTTTCGGAAGCGGTTGAATTGAGGGTGAGTTCGACTTGTACATCGGCCTTGTTGACCAGTACTTCATTGATGTCGGTCATCTCTTTGGTCGATTTTCCGTTGACGGCAATGATGAAATCGCCCTCTTTTGCATCCACGCCGACTTCGGTAAGGGGTGAACGGGCCTCGGTGGTCCAGTTTTCGCCCTTCAGAATCTTGCTGATCTTATAATAACCGGAAGCGTCGCGGACGATCTTTGCGCCGAGCAATCCCATTTTAATGCGGACAGGGGCAGGCTTGTCACCACCGCCTACATAGGAATGGCCGATGCTAATCTCACCGATCATCTCCCCGATGATGTAATTCAGGTCATTCCTGTTGTTCACCGATGCCAGCAGCGGCTCATATTTCGTCCGGATGTTATCCCAGTTAACTCCCTGCATGTTGGGTGCGTACAGGAAATATTTCATCTGGCGCCACGATTCGTGGTAGATCTGTGCCCATTCAGCCTTCAGGTCAACCAGCACTTTCATGTTCGACAGGTCGGCCCAGTCTTTTACTTCAATTTTTCCTCCCCGCGGAAGGTCGATCACACCAAATTTATTGCGCTCTCCAACAAGCATTTTCTTGTTGTCGGCTGAAATTTCGTAAAATCCAAAATCGCCAAGGTTTGACTCCTTCCGTTCTTTCAGGTCGAATGTCATCAAACCGCCCTGCCTGCCACCTCGTCCGCCTTTGATATAATAAACATTGTTCCCGATGCAGCTGACGCTGAAATAAGTTCCGGCTTCCACGGGAAGAGCAATGATGCGGTCGATAATTCCGTCAGCATCGACTTTGACGGTGACGGTCTTTTCGGCTGCACTGTCAGCTTTTGCGCCTTTCCCTTTATCCTCTGTTTTTTTCTCACCTGTCTTTTTATCTTCCTGCTTGATAACAACTTCATCATTTACAGGGGCAAACGGATTTGGTGTAGCTTTTGCAAGTGTAAGAAGGTAAACTTTGGTCATGTCAGAATAGGAATGGTTCCATTCGGTCCAGCTGTAGGTTGGGTTGAAATCGCGGTTTGAAGTAAAAACAAGATACTTCCCGTCGCTGCTGAAGTTTCCGCCTAAGGCGTCATACCAGGTATCGGTCACCGCGGTTTTTGTCTTCAAGGCAACATCGTATAAGAAAATGCGGGAGGTGGTGCGGCGGCTTGGGAAGGTGTAAACGATCCATTTGCTGTCGGGTGACCAGTTGTAATCGTTGAATTCCCAGCTGGTTGCCTGGTCGACAAGGGTTATCTCTTTCGAGTCGATGTCGACATATTGAAGCCTCAGCATTTTGTCAGCCCACAGGATTTTTTTACTGTCGGGCGACCAGGTCACAGCATATTTATAGGTGTCGGCATTTTTTGTGATCTGCGTTGCTTTTTCGCTCCCATCCTGCTTTTCGATATAAATTTCATCTTCACCGGTCTGGTCGGAGAGGTATGCAATATATTTTCCGTCGGGCGACCAGGCAACTTCACGGTCGTGAACGCCTGGTGAATTCGTGATGTTCTTTGTGATTCCGGTTTTGGCTGGAACGGTCCACACATCGCCACGGGCACCCAGCCCGATACGTTTGCCGTCGGGAGAAAGGGTCAGCGTGTTAATAAACTTGCTTGCATCCTTCATCAGGGGGCGGCTTGCGTTGAAGTCGCTCGCAATCCGGATGGTGATTTTTTGCGTTGCCTGTGTGGCGAGGTCGAATGTATAAATGTAGCCGCCGTTTTCAAAAACAATGGCTTCATCTCCAAGGGATGGAAACTTGACGTCATACTCTTTGAAATCGGTGACCTTTTTTGTCTCTTTCGTTTTCAGATCGTAACAGTAAAGGTTTGTCGGACGCTCTCTTTCAGAAACAAAATATATTTTGTCGCCACTCCACATCGGGATCATGTCCTGGAAAATGTTTTTCGTGATCTGCTCCGTTTGCTTTGATTTGAAGTCGTAAATCCAGATTTCGTCGGCCATGCCGCCCTTGTAATATTTCCAGGTACGGAACTCCCTGAAAACCCTGTTGTATGCCAGTTTTGAGTTGTCGGGGGAATAGGAACAGAACCCGCCGCACGGTAGGGGCAGCTCTTCAGGGATTCCGCCGTTGATGTTGGCGATAAACAGCTGGCCCTTGAAGTCGTTAAAGGTTTGCTTGCGCGAACGGAAAACAATGTTCTCATTGTCTTTCCATGTCATCACGATGTTGTTCGGTCCCATCCGGTCGGAGATGTCGTCGCGGCCAAGCGTTGCAGTGAAGGTGAGCCGTTTCGGAACCCCACCCTGGGCCGGGATCAGGAATACTTCCGTGTTCCCGTCGTACTGGCCGGTAAATGCAATATTTTTTCCATCCGGTGAAAACCGGGCAAACATCTCATATCCGTTCTCATCACTTGTAAGTTTGCGCGCGATTCCACCTGATTTATCAACCGTATAAAGATCACCGGCATACGTAAATACCACCTGGTTGCCATGAATGGCGGGAAACCGGTTCAATCGGGTTTCATCCTGGGCCACCGTGAAGGAGCTGACCGCTACAACCATCGAAAGTAACAACAACATTTTTCTCATCTCACCTGAATTTTGTTTGGTTTTACTGAATAGCAAAAATATTTAAAAAAAACCGACTTGTTGCGGTAAATCGATAAACATGATAAAATACTGGCTGAGATAATGTCTGGTCCGTTCAAATACGCGCCCGGAAAGTTATAATTATACAAGAATATCGTACTTTTGCGCAAAATGCAAGCCATGCCGATTGATATCTATTTTGACGGAAATAAAAAAGTAAATGCGGTTGTCGACGGTTTCACCGTAAGGACTGATCAGGACCTTCAATCGGGTGGAGAAAGTTCTTCCCCGACTCCGTTCAGCTTGTTTCTGGCATCCCTGGGAACATGCGCCGGAATTTATGTAAAGGGTTTCTGCGATCAGCGCGGGATCGACACCAGTGAAATGAGGCTCGTCATGGATTACCAGTATGATTCCGCAAAAAAAATGGTGGCTAAATTTATCATGACGATCCACGTCCCTGCCGGCTTCCCCGACCAGTATGACGCCGCCATTGTAAAAACCGCCTCGTTGTGTGCCGTGAAACGCCACCTGAACCCCGCCATCGAAAATGAAATCACAATCGTCCGTGGATCGTAAAGACGCGCCACGGCGCGTCTCTGCGCGCGTCTCCGCGCACATCGATCGTAAAGACGCGCCGTGGCGCACAACATGGAATAAAAACCCTAACCCAATAAACCTATGAAACACAAACCATCCGGCTTCAACTCGACACTCGTTCACGGCACCGGCCAGAAAGACCCCCTGGGAAGCGTAATCACGCCGATCTACCAGACCTCCACCTTTTCTTTTAAAAACGCCGACCACGGTGCTGCCTGCTTTGCAGGCGAAAGCGATGGTTACATCTATACCCGTATCGGGAATCCTACAGTTCGCGACCTGGAGAAGACCATCGCCGCGCTGGAACATGGCTTCGACGGCATCGGCTGTTCTTCGGGAATGGGCGCTGTATCAACTGTTTACATGGCATACCTGGGCGCCGGAAAGCACATCCTGAGCCACAACGCGGTGTACGGTCCTGCCCGCGGCATCATCGAAGGCACTTTTGCCAGATTCGGGGTGGAATCGACGTATGTGGATACTACCGACCTGGAACAGGTCAAAGCAGCCATCCGTCCGAACACCGCTTTGATATATCTTGAAACTCCTGCCAATCCTACCATCGGTATCTCAGATATTCCGGCCATCTGCAAGATCGCAAAAGAGCACAACATCCCCGTGTGTGTCGACAACACTTTTTGCAGTCCTTACCTCCAGAATCCGCTGGATATGGGCGCCGACATTGTTCTGCATTCCCTTACCAAGTTCCTCAACGGCCATGCCGACATCGTTGGAGGTGTGATCGTAACGAAGACCGAGGCCGATTATAAGAAGGTGCGCCCTGTCATGGTGACAATGGGGTGCAACATGGATCCTCACCAGGCATTTCTTACACGCCGCGGGTTGAAAACCATGGGCATCCGCATCGACCGCGCGCAGGAAAACTCAATGAAAGTTGCACAATACCTCGAATCACATCCCAAGGTTGACTGGATCATGTACCCCGGGTTGAAATCCCATCCGCAATATGAACTGGGAACGCGGCTTATGCGAGGCCCCGGCGCCATGATGAGTTTCGGACTGAAAGGCGGACTGGTTGCAGGAAAAAAGCTTATGGACAGCGTTCAGCTTTGCGTACTTGCAGTATCGCTGGGGGGCATTGAAACCCTCATCCAGCATCCGGCTTCCATGACCCACAGCAAACTTTCCGCGTCTGCCAAAAAAGAAGGCGGCATCAGCGACGAACTGGTAAGGCTTTCCATCGGTATCGAGGAGGTTGAGGATATTATTGCTGATCTGGACCAGGCCCTGGCGCAAATAGATTAGGCAATTGTGTTAAAACCTGTGAATCATGGGTTTAGATGAGATTAAGTAATATGTATTCGATGGTTACTTCAATCCGGCAGCGGCTGATATCAATATTTTTCATTTTTCTTTTTTCATTTTTCCTTTTTCATTCTGTCTCCGCGCAGCGTGTTGCATTGGTACTGAGCGGCGGTGCTGCCAAAGGAGGCGCGCATATCGGCGTGCTCCGTGCCCTGGAGGAAAATCACATCCCGGTTAACTTTATCGTGGGCACCTCCATTGGCGCGGTGGTTGGCGGTATGTATGCATCCGGTTATTCACCTGATGAAATCGAGAAACTCATGAACTCCGAGAAATTTCAGCAATGGGCCTCAGGAATCATGGATGAAAAGTATGTTTTCTATTATCACAAGGAGGATCCGAATGCTTCGTGGATTACGACAAGTTTCGATTTCACAAAAGGGATAACTTCTATTTTACCCGCACAGCTGATCAAAACATATGACATCGATTTTCAGATCATGCAGATGTTCTCGCAGGCAAATGCAGTTTCCGGGAATGATTTTAACCAGCTGATGATTCCGTTCCGCTGTGTGGTGGCCGATATTGACACGACTGCCCAGATGGTACTGAGAAAAGGAGATCTGAGCACTGCTGTCCGCGGTTCGATGAGCCTTCCCCTGATTTTTTCACCGGTGGTTATCAACAATAAACTTGTTTATGACGGCGGGATGTATAACAATTTCCCGTGCGATGTTGCCATGCATGAATTTCATCCGGATGTGATTATCGGCAGCCGTGTAGCTCACCGGTATGATAAACCCGACCGGGATGACATAGTTTCCCAGTTATTAACCATGCTCATGGAACGGCAAAGCGATACGATGGTCTATCCGCGCTCGGTGATGATCGTGCCGAACCTGCCAGGAATCAACCTGCTTGATTTTTCAAAAACGGCAGTTCTTGCCGACAGCGGTTATGCCGCCACAATCCGTAAAATACCCGAAATCAGGATGCTCGTAAAGGACAGCCTGAGCGGTGAAATGCTCAGGAAGCGCCGTACAGACTTCAATGACAGGAAACCTATGCTCCTGTTCGACTCCATTCATATCAAGGGCCTTACAAAATCCCAAACGGGCTATGTGCTCCAGATACTCAAGCACGGAGCGAATACAGTCACGATAGAAGAACTGCGCAAGGAGTACTTCCGGTTCATTGATGAAGGATTTATCAAAAGTATTTTTCCGGTCGCCCGGTTCAATGAGAAAACCGGTTTTTTTGACCTGTTTCTTGACGTTAAGAAATCAAATAAATTCGGTGCACAGTTCGGGGGAAATTTCTCACTGGCCAATAACAGCGAAGCATTCATCGAACTTCAATACAAATACTTGTGGTCGAAAGCGTTACGTTTTTTCGCAAACGGGTATTTTGGAAAAGTATACAGTTCTGCAAAGATAGGGGGCAGGATCGATTTTAATTCCAAAACCCCCATGTTCCTGGAACTTAACTATACATATAACCATTTTAACTATTTCAAAAGCGCCAGTTTTTTCTTTGACGACAAAACGCCGAATTTTATCATTGAAAGCGAATATTTCGGAGACATCAGGGGAGGAATCCCCGTTACCAATACCGGTAAACTTTCACTGGGGATGATTTATGCCTTTACAAACGAGAGATACTACCAGGACAATGTGTTTACCCGAACTGATACAACCGATCAGACTACCTTTAATTTCTTTGCACCGTCATTCAGCTTTGATCTGAACAGTTTGAACAGGAAACAATTTCCAAGTGCCGGCCTGAGGCTGAAAATTGCTTTTTCCTATATCAATGGCCGGGAAGGAATGGTGCCTGGTTCAACGGCAATCAACAAATCGCCGGTTACAAGGTATCACAGCTGGTTCAACATTCACCTGACATATGATAATTATTTTCTATCCCTCGGACCATTTAAATTCGGGCTCTACGCAGACGGCGTTCTGTCCAATCAGCCTTTGTTTTCAAACTTTACTTCAAGTTTATTGTATGCACCCGCATTTCAGCCCATCCCTGAATCCCAGGCTTACTTTCTGCCTCCTTTCAGGGCGACAAATTATGCGGCTGGCGGCCTGAAGATGGTTCTTCGTGTATATAAAAAGGTTGAGTACAGGCTTGAAGGATATATTTTTCAGCCTTACCAGGAAATTCTCGAGAATCCGGACGACTTTACTGCGTATTACGGGCCAAAATTCTCGGATCGTTCTTACATGGCCTCAACAGCGCTGGTATACAACAGCCCGCTGGGGCCGATCAGTATAAGCGTCAACTATTATGACAAGATGCCCGACCCGTTCACGATCAACTTTAATTTTGGCTATATCATATTCAACAGGAGGGCAATGCCGTAATTTCTCACTCGTTTGGAAATAATTTGTATTTTTGCTGACTTATCGTTTCAAATTTACCGGCAGTTGTCGGACTCTATTGAAAGTATTACCATAACGGATATTAACCACGAATGAAAAATTCAAAAACCAAGCCTCAGGATCCTGAAACGGAAAATCAAACCGTACAGGAGGAGATCACTGCCACTGCAGCCATTGCAGGGGATAGCATCGAAATTACGCTCCCAACTGACTCAGATCAGACCGAACAAGTCAATGAACCCATGGATGTAGCCGCTGACGTGGCTGATACCGCTGAAATTTCAGTGGACCAGCCTGAAGAAACATCACAGGCCCCGGAACAGCCGGATTTGACCGAAGAAGTTGCCATGGAAACACCGGTGGCTGAAATCGAAGAACTTGTTTCAGGGGCACCTGAAGAAGTCATTGCAGAAGTTCCTGAGGAAATCATTGCAGAAGTTCAGGAAGAAGTCGTCGCGGAAGTTCCTGCGGAAGTTCCTGAAGAAGTCGTTGCAGAAGTTGTGGAACAACCTGCAGATGAAACACCGGAAGCCGTCGGTGAACAGATTCCGGCGCTGCATCCGGAACATTCAGATATATTGATGGAGGTACTCCCCGAAGATCATCTGGATGAACACCTCGATGAGGTGACCGAAGCCAATGTGGAGCATGCGATCATGGAATCTGACGTGAATTTCGATGCATACACACGGGCCGAACTGATAGATTTGCTTGAAAAAGCAGTTGCCGACCCGGATTTTAACGCCGTTAAAACCCGCATTGCCCTCATCAAATTTGCCTTTAATAAAAAGAAAAAAGATGAAAGCCTGCAGAAATATGAGCAGGTCAGTGAAGAGGGTGTAACAAAGGAAGAACTCGCTCCCGAACAGGACGAGCTGGATGTAAAATTCAATGAATTATTTGCCATATACCGGACCAATAAGGTCCGTCATTCCGAGGAACAGGAAAAGATCAAACAGGAAAATCTGAAGAAGAAGTTTCAGATTCTTGACGGATTAAGGCTGCTCATCAGTTCGGAGGAGACACTTAAAAAGACCTATGATGAGTTCAAGGTGCTTCAGGAGCGCTGGAAGGAGGTTGGAATGGTGCCGCGCACGGAGATCAACAACCTGTGGCAGAATTACCATTTCCTGGTTGAGAAATTCTTTGAGAAGGTTAAACTGAACAAGGAATTGAAAGACCTTGACCTCCGGAAGAATATGGAGGCAAAAATCGCACTCTGTGAAAAGACCGAGGAACTGCTTCTTGAAACTTCCGTCATTAAATCGTTCAGGAAACTCCAGAAATATCACGAAGAGTGGAAAGACCTTGGTCCCGTTCCCACGGATAAGAAAGATGAAATATGGGAACGCTTTAAAAATGCGACGGATAAGATCAATGACCGCCGCCGTGAGCATTATTCGCTGATAGAAGATGACCAGAATAAAAACCTGGAAACCAAGAATGCGCTCTGCGAACAGTGTGAAATCGTTGCCGGACTTCCGAATGAATCGATTAAAGAGTGGCAGGAAAATACCAATAAGATCAACGACCTTCTGAAAATATGGAAGAACATCGGTCCGGTTCCCCAGAAAGTCAATGTTGAAATCTGGAACAGGTTTAAAACCAGCCTCGATGCTTTCTTTGCAGTCAAAAAGGAGTATTTTGACAAACTGAAAGAGCAGCAGATGCATAATTACAACCTCAAGGTTGAACTGTGCATGCAGGCGGAATCTCTGAACTCGAGTACAGACTGGAAAACCACCACCAACGAATTGATCCGCCTCCAGGGCGAATGGAAAAAGATCGGCCCGGTACCGAAAAAGCATTCCGATAAAATCTGGAAACGTTTCCGTTCAGCATGCGATGCATTTTTTAATGCCAAACAGGCATACTTCAGCAATGTCCAGGCAAGTGAAGGTGAAAACCTGAACAAAAAACTGACCCTGATGACCCGTTTGAAAGAAAATCAGTTTGGAGCGGATAAAAGTGCCAACCTTGAGATACTCAAGAACTTCCAGCGCGAATGGACAGAGATCGGACATGTGCCGATGAAAGAGAAGGACAAACTGCATCACGAATTTCGTGCCTTGGTCAATGAGCACCTCGACAAGCTGAAAATCAGTGAAGTAGAAATGAGTACTGTCAGTTTCCAGGCGAAGTTCGACCATCTGAAAAATGATCCGAATGCACGCCGGATCGTTGGGAAAGAACGTGAATTCCTCGCTGTCAAAATCACTAAAATGAAGGAAGAGATCACGTTGTGGGAAAACAACATCGGTTTCTTTGCCAAATCAAAGAGTGCATTGGTTGTAAAGGAGGAGTTTGAGAGCAAAATCAATAAAGCCAAGAGTGAGTTGAAAGTACTCGAGGCAAAGATGAAGATACTGAAACAGCAGGGAGCGTAAATGCGCAACATATGTCCGGGAATTCCTTTGGTAAGTCGCTGGTATTAACCACATTCGGGGAGTCACACGGAACAGCTGTGGGAGGGGTGCTTGATGGTTTTCCCGCCAGGATTGATATCGACCTCCCTTTTATCCAGGCAGAACTCGACCGCAGAAGGCCCGGCTTAGATTTTTATGCCTCTTCCCGCGTTGAAGAGGATAAGCTGGAAATTCTTTCAGGCATTTTCGACGGAAAATCAACAGGCGCACCTATTGCCTTCCTTGTTTACAACCACGATCATAACCCATCTGACTATGATCACCTGGCCGGTGTTTACAGGCCTTCGCATGCCGATTATACCTGGCAGCAGAAATTTGGCATCCGCGATCCGCGTGGCGGCGGCAGGTCGTCTGCACGCGAAACCCTTGCCAGGGTTGCGGGCGGCGCTTTTGCTAAGCTGTTCCTTAACAAACACGGAATACATGTCAACGCAGATACCTGCCAGATCGGCCCATACCTGATCCACCCTTCCGCATCCCGCATCCCGGATCCCGCATCTCTCACCGATCCCGAAATTCTTGCGTATCTCGAACAACTCAGGTCGCAAGGCGACACCACCGGCGGCATTATCTCATGCACCATCAGCGGTGTTCCTGCTGGTTTGGGCGAGCCTGTCTTTGACAAATTGCAGGCTGCACTTGCAGGAGCGATGCTCAGCATCAATGCTGTAAAAGGTTTTGAGTACGGTTTGGGATTCAAAAGTGCATCGATGAAAGGCTCCGCACACAACGACCGGTTCCTGAACGAAAATGGGATAGTTAAAACGCTCACCAACAATTCCGGGGGCATCCAGGGCGGAATTTCCAACGGGGAGGATATTTATTTCCGTGTGGCGTTCAAGCCGGTGGCAACCCTGATGCAGGATCAGGAAACGATTAATGAATCAGGAGAAAATGTGATTATTAAGGGAAAAGGAAGACATGATGTTTGCGTTGTCCCGCGTGCCCTGCCCATTGTTGAAGCCATGGCGGCCCTTGTGATCGCCGACTTCCTCATCCGGTTTCCCGTATCCTCCCTCACTTCGGCTCCTGCTGCGACAAACAGTGAAATGACCCGAGTCCCCAGATGATTTCCACCGAGTCAATGCCGATGATATTCCTGTCGGGAAAACACTCTTCGAGGATGCGCATGGCCTGGTCGTCTTCCCGGCATTGAAAGTTTGGTACGATCACCGATTTATTGGCAATGTAAAAATTGGCATAGGAGGCAGGCAAACGCTGGCCTTCGCAGATGACCGGTTTGGGCATGCATATCTCAGCAATGTCGGGCTGCTTGCCGTTTGAAAGCCGGAAAGTTTTAAGCTGCCGGAGATTTTCCTCCAGGATTTTATGATTGGAGTCTGACCGGCGGGGTTCCACCATCGTAACGATGGCGTCTTCACGGAAGAAACGGGTAATGTCGTCAACATGGCCGTTCGTATCGTCGCCTTCGATTCCTTCATCCAGCCACAATACCTGTTCAACTCCGTAAAAATTGTGCAGGTACTCTTCAATTTCATGCTGGAACATGCCCGGGTTGCGGTTTTCATGAAGCAGGCACTGCGTGGTAGTCATCAATGTTCCTTTTCCGTTGAAATCGACTGCACCGCCTTCCATCACGATACCGGGATAAAACACCGGGATATTGAGATATTTGCCAATTAACCCGGGAATGCGTTCGTCAAGGTCATGTTCATATTTGTTGCCCCAGGCATTGTATTTCCAGCTCACGATCACTTTCGGGTCTTTTGCCGCAGGATTCAGCAGGAATGCAGGGCCGTGATCACGGCACCAGGCGTCATTCGTAGGATGCAGGAGCAACGTGATTTTTGACATATCAACGTCCAGCAGTTCAAGCTGACTGTAAACCTTGTCGCGGAGCGACTCATTGCGCACATTGATGCAGACCTGCTCGCCCTTCGAAAGTTCCCTGATGAAACGGTTGTAGAAGGGGAAAATGTTTTCAAGCGTTCCCGGCCAGGAGTAGGAATCATCGTGCGGGTAGCTGAGCCATGTGGCCCGGTGTTCGGCCCATTCGGCCGGAAACTGGTAGCCCAGTTCCCTGGGGGTGGGGGTTTGTTCAGACATCAGGTGTAATAGATTTTAGATTTTTGATTTTCGATTTTTCATCCGCATCCCTCATCCCTCTTACAAACTATCATTCTACTCTTTCTCAATAAATCTGCTCAGGATAGGTCCGTAACTGTCGATCCTGCGGTCCCTTAAAAAAGGCCAGTGAACGCGGGTTTCACCAATCCTGTCAAGATCAAGTTCCTGCACGTGAATTTCTTCATTTTCATGGGATGCCTGGTACAGCAGCACGCCAAAAGGATCGGAGACGAAAGAGCCGCCCCAGAATTTCATACTGCCTTCCACACCGGTCCTGTTTACTGAAACCACGTACACCCCGTTTGCGATGGCATGGCTTCGCTGGATTGTCTGCCATGCCTGGAATTGCTGCTGGTTCAACATTTCGTCCTGGGTCATGGCCCAGCCGATGGCGGTAGGGTAGAAAATAACCTGGGCGCCCATCAAACTCGTGATCCGCGCAGCTTCGGGGTACCACTGATCCCAGCATACCAGCGTGCCGATAGTGGCATATTTCGTACGGAACACTTTGTAATCGTGATCTCCCGGCGTGAAATAGAACTTTTCATAATACCCGGGGTCGTCGGGGATGTGATGCTTGCGGTATTTTCCAAGGTATTTTCCATCCGCATCGATAACCGCAACGGTGTTGTGGTACAGTCCATCCGTTCGTTTTTCAAAAAGCGATGCCACGATGACCACATCAAGTTCCCTGGCAAGTGCCTCGAATGTTTGAGTTGTCGGCCCCGGAATCGCCTCCGCCAGGCTGAAATAGTCATAATTTTCTTCCCAGCAGAAATATGCCGATGCGAAAAGCTCCTGCAAACAAATGATTTGAGCCCCCATGGCGGCTGCCTCCCTTATTTTAGCCACGGATTTGTCAATGTTTGCCTGTTTATCCGTACTGCAGGACATCTGGATAATGCCGGTTTTGACTGAATTTGAACCCATTCCGACGACTTTTTAGGAGTGAACGATTAATTATTCAGGAAGAATTTTTTTGAGAATATTTTGTTGTCATGAACAATTTCCAGGACATAAATGCCCGTGCGCAATTCATGGTAGCTGATTGTAGAACGATCGTTTTTCACAGAGATGGCACCAACCGTTGAAAATGTTTTACCTGTCATGCCGATAAGCCTGATGCTGGCAATCTGAGGCTCTGCAAAATCAAAAAAGATCATCAGCCTCCCGGTTTCCCTGTCATCGTAAACATGGATGCCTGCAGCCTGGTCGTTTTTATTCATACCAACCGTGTAATCGAGGTAAAGGTCATCCACATAAAGCACGGTTCCGGGTGTTGGCGCATCCTGTGCGGTGGAGAATGCATAAACCTGCATCGTGTCCGGCGTGACGATCGTATCGTAGTCGATCCAGCTTGAAAAATAGGTCCAGTCGGGAACGCTTGTTTTGGTTGAGAATTCAGCATGTCCGATGGTGTCGCGGATTCCGCCGGCAGTTTTAAAAAGCCCGATGCCGATCAGGCAGGAATCGCCGCCTTTCGGGATGTATTTGTAATAACCTTTGAGATGCGTTGGTCTGTCACTGATGGGAACTCCGCCGGTGATGGTATAAGTCATGGTGGCGATGTCAAGCGTGAAATTGGCGGTAATCATGAACCCGGGGGCATCAAGCGGCGGGAGTGTGATGTGCTTGCTTTCGAGCTTGGCCGAGAAACTCCCGGTACCATGATGATCTGTGCTCTTGGTCACGACTGCCGTGCCAAAAAACGGTATGGACATGAGTTCGGTATTTGGCGTATCCCATCCGGTTGGGTTGGAATAATTGCCGAAATTCGTCCAGTCTTCAAATCCGGCATTGGGGATAAGCGTCTGCCCTTGCAAAAGCATCGCGGCCATCATCAGGAAAAGGAAAAGAGTTGATTTGAATTTAAGCATAATAAATTAATGTTCAATTGGATATATGTGCAATAATGACTTGATCAAATCCCATATAAAGAATTGTAAAATTATGACATTTCATCATATCTTTGACAAAATTATCCCCATGAGAGGCTTCCTGCGCAGCCCGAATCCATTACAGCACCTTGTATTAATCCTGACAATTGCGGTTTTTATCTTTTGCGTTGGGTCTGTAGCCGGACCGAAGGCTGAATTCCATCCGGATGCGGGCATTTCCGGTGATTCCTGTAAGATCAAACTTGATAAGAAAACAGAAAAGATTTACCAGGAAGGCATCGATTACCTTAAAAGAGGGAATTTAATACTTGCTGATCAAAAAATGAGAATTGTTCTAAAGTCGGAACCTGAGTGTGTGGATGCTTACTTCGTGCTGGGTCTCGTTAATTTTAAAAGACCTGACAATAACTTCCGGGAGGCGGAAAAGGACTTTCTGAAGGTCATCGAATTGTGCCCCGCGTATGATGTTTATGCATACTATTACCTTGGAGAGATTTACTACGGC
The DNA here is from genome assembly GCA_037141055.1 of bacterium. Taxonomy (GTDB): domain Bacteria; phylum Bacteroidota; class Bacteroidia; order Bacteroidales; family FEN-979; genus CAIVAT01. The sequence continues at coordinate 21,024 of JBAXDH010000060.1, forward strand.
AAGGAGAATTTTGTAAAGGCCGTTCAAAATCTTAATGAATTTGTGAAAGATGTCAATAAAATCAAGAAGGATGAAGACTATGACCGGGCGATAGAATTGTTGAAATATTCGAATTTTTATGTTGAAATGATCAACAAGCCTGTGCCTTTTGAACCAAAAGTAGAGGAGGGGGTCTCTACTCCGGCAAATGAATACCTGCCAATCCTCTCTCCCGACAATCAGATGGCATTGTTTACGAGGGAGATCAGGATTGACCCGAATAAAAACAGCCTGGTTCAGGAAACACGGACGATAGAAAAATTCATTTACAGCATCCGCAAACCCGATGGTACTTTCGAAGCAGGCGAAGAGATGCCGGATCCTTTTAATGTCTACGATAACGAAGGCGGCGCGACGCTTACGGCAGACAACAACACACTATGTTATACTGTGTGCAAATACGACAAGGATAAGAAGTATTTGAACTGCGACATATACACATCTGAAAATGCCGGTGGGGATTGGGGCCCGATCAAGAGCCTGAGCAATAAGGTCAACCTTCCGGGCTCATGGGAGTCGCAGCCAACCATTTCGGCCGACGGGCGGGTTCTCTATTTCGTCAGTGACCGTGCCGGTGGATTCGGGGGATACGACATATACCGCACGATGAAAGGTGATTCGGGAGTGTGGGGATATCCTGTCAACCTTGGTCCAACGATCAACTCACGGGGAAATGAAAAATCGCCTTTCATTCATCCCGACGGAAAAACGCTGTATTTTTCTTCCGACGGACTGATGGGGATGGGGGGCTACGATATCTTTTATGCCAGGCTCAACGACGACGGCACATGGTCCAAACCGAAAAATATCGGCTACCCGATCAATTCTCCGGAGGATGAGGTTGGCTTTTTTGTGAGCACGGATGGGAAAAAAGGTTTTTTTGCCTCGAATAAATATAACGGGAAAGGAGGCTGGGATCTCTACTCTTTTGATCTGTACGATGCGGCCCGGCCGGATAGGGTTTTGTTCATCAAGGGAAATGTGAAGTCAGAGTCGACGGCCGAACCCCTGAAGGCGCACATTGAACTGAAAAATCTTGAAACCAAGAAGATTTCCGAGATTCCGATGGACAGTCTGACCGGCGACTATGTTGCCGTGGCTCCGTTCAGCAGCGACTATATCATGACTGTTAAAAAGGCAGACCATGTATACGAGTCTAAATATATTTCAAAAGTGGACAGCGTTTTTAAGCACATGGCGAAGGTTGACATCGAAATGAAGACGATAGAACTTAATAAATCCTACCGGATAAATGATATCTACTTTCCGTTCAACTCTTTTGAACTGACCAAAGAATCGAAGGTTGTTCTTGACCAGTTGCTCGATTTTCTCAATGAAAATATTACGATATGCATTGAGGTGCAGGGGTATACAGACAATATCGGGAATGATGCAAGTAACCTGAAACTGTCAGAAAGCCGTGCGCAATCGGTATACACCTATCTTATAGAGCAAGGAATTGTGGGAACCCGTCTTACATACAAAGGATTCGGCAAGTCAATGCCGGTCGCCGGCAATGATACTGAAGACGGCAGGGCGAGGAACCGCCGGACGGTCTTTGTAATTACCAGGAAATAGAAAAAATCTCTATACTTCTTTCATCAGGTTTGCCATCTCGATTGCAGCCAGCGCCGCATCAAATCCCTTGTTGCCGCTTTTTGTCCCGGCACGTTCAATGGCTTGTTCAATGTTGTCTGTTGTGAGAACACCGAAAATCACGGGGAATCCTGTTTCAAGGCCGACATGTGCCACCCCTTTGGAGACTTCCGACGCCACGTAGTCAAAATGCGGAGTGGCCCCGCGGATAACCGCCCCCAGGCAGATTACGGCATCATATTTTTTCCCGGTGGCCATTTTTTTTGCCAGCAGCGGTATTTCAAATGCTCCGGGCGACCAGATAACATCAATGTTTGCCTCATCCGCACCATGACGTTTCAGCCCGTCGAGGCATCCGGACAATAATTTCCCGCTGATAAATTCATTAAACCGGGCAATGACGATCCCGAATTTAAGTCCTTTGGCGTCGAGTTTACCTTCGATTGTTTTCATAAATTTTGGTTGTTGTTATTGGGGTTGGTGGTTAGGTTAAAGGGTGTTTGGTGAATATGTGACAAGTGACAAGTGACAAGGTAACAGGGTAACAGGGTGACAGGGTAACAGGGTGACAGGGTGATTTCATTTGGATGGTTTTAGTTCTGTTTCTTCTCCGAATGTGAGGATGTGCCCCATCTTTTCTTTTTTTGTTTTCATGTAGCGCAGATTTTTCGAGTTGCTTACAGTCTGGATGGGGATGCGTTCGATAAGTTCAAGCCCGAAACCTTCAAGACCGGATATTTTCTTGGGATTGTTGGTAAGAAGCCTCAGTTTTTTTATTCCGAGATCGACGAGAATTTCAGCGCCGGTTCCGTAGTCGCGAAGGTCGGCCTCGAAACCAAGTGCCGTGTTCGCTTCCACCGTATCCATTCCCTGGTCCTGGAGCGAATATGCCCGCATTTTGTTGTTCAGCCCGATCCCTCGCCCTTCCTGGCG
>JBAXDH010000061.1:0-23388 GCA_037141055.1 bacterium
AACAGGGTAACAGGGTAACAGGGTAACAGGGTAACAGGGTAACAGGGTAACAGGGAGGATTATTAAAGATACGAAATTTTTTTGTTACTTTGTCACTTTGTCACTTTGTCACTTTGTCACCCTGTTACCAAAACAATGAGCTTTCGATTCAAAACCCGTGAAGTCTTGCTTTTTATCATGGTTTCCCTGGGGGCATACATGGTTTTTATCTTTGGCTTTGCCTGGATTTATTACAATACCGGGAGCATTGAGATGACGCCTTATGCCACGCCGTACAACCATCCGGGGATAAGCGCGGGAACCAATAAAATCAATTTTGAAAAGGCTGTTTATTTCAGCATCGTTTCGTTTCATACCATCGGTTTTGGCGACATACGCCCGGTAACCCAGCTAGGCCGGCAGGTTGTAATGATCCAATCGGCCATTTCGTTATTTTTCACTTCCATCTTTTCGGGGTTCCTGGTTTATTTCGTAATCAAGCGACCGCAGGATGTGTTTACCACCCAAAAAGTGTATATCCGCTTTCGGAAAGACCGCTATTTCCTTTCGCTGCGGCTTGGGAACAAGGGACGCGACATCATCGACCTGAAGAGTAAGTTTGAGGCATGGACCATTGAAAACAATACCCGCGTAAGAGTATATCGCGTGGAGGAGGAGTTGCCCGACCTTGAGAAGATCCTGTATTACGACCTGAACCTGGATGATCCGCAATGCACGTCACTCCGGGATGCCGTCCATGATGCTCTTGTCAGTAAATCACTGCTGCACATGAAGTTTTCATTCATCGGGAACGATATCAAAACCGGGGAACAGGTTGCCTTTGCCAAATATTACGATTCAAGGCACCTGGCATTTGGAAAGATGTTTCTCAATGTTTATTCCTGGGATACGAACGGAAGAAGGAAAAATTTCCGCTGGGGGAACTTTGAGAGGATAGAACCGATGGAAGAGAAAAAGGTTGCGGGGTTTATGGATAACAAGGTAAACGGGTGAAAAACAGACCTTCCAGGTCTACAAGACCTGGAAGGTTTATGAATTCAGAACCGCTTCACATATCCGTGGCAGTATGGCGCCGTTCCCTTATGGTCATAATAATCCTGGTGATAATCCTCTGCCTTCCAGAATGTTTTGGCCGGGATCAGTTCTGTGACCACCTTGAATCCTTTTTCTTTCAACCGGCCGATCAGTTTACCGGCAATTTCTTTTTGTTCTTCATTGCGATAGAAAACGGCTGAACGGTATTGTTCTCCCCAATCGGGTCCCTGGTGGTTCCATTGTGTGGGGTCGTGGGTTTCAAAAAACATCTTAGCCACGCTTTCGTAATTGGTCTGCTTCGGGTCAAAAACCACTTCGATCGCTTCGTAATGGCCGGTATTGCCCGCACAAACTTCTTTATAGGTTGGCTTTTCGGTTTTTCCGCCGGTGTAACCAACTTCTGTCGTTATAACGCCTTTGATCTTCTGCATATAATACTCCACTCCCCAGAAACATCCTCCGGCGAAGATGGCGGTATCAGTTGCGGCCGTTTGCCCGGCAGGCACGAACTCAAGGGAAATGGAATTCACGCAGTGGCGGGTGTCTTTTGCTGTTAATCCTTCGCCGGAAAAAACATGTCCCAGGTGTGCACCGCAGGCTGCACACTCGATTTCTGTGCGCATGCCGTCGGCATCGGGAATTCGTTTTACCGCCCCCGGGATTTCATCGTCAAAAGCCGGCCACCCGCAATGTGCATCGAACTTATCCGTTGAACGATACAGCGGGGTGCCGCATCTCTTGCACGCGTAGGTCCCGTTCTCCGTGAATTTCTCGTATTTTCCCGTGTACGGGGCTTCGGTTCCTTTTTGAACGATCACGCGCTCTTCATCGGGGGTCAGTTGCTTGAATTTCATGTTCGTTTTGTTGGTAGTGGCCGCCTGATGCTGGTTCTGCGAACAGCCCGCCAGGGCCAGCATTAAAAAGCCAAAGATAAGCATACAATTTTTGATTTGCATCTAAAATATATTTGGTCTTAATAAATACGAAAAAAAAGTTAAATTGTTACTTTGATCAGGAGATTCATAAAAATTTAACCACAAAGGCCTCAAAGGAGTTCACGAAGGAACACAAAGGAAGTCCCAATGATTTTAAACCCTTTGTGTCCCTTTATGCCGCACTTGGTGTGCCTTTGTGGTTAAATATTTGTATTTTTGTCCATTGTTTCTTAAACAATATTCCTGCCTGAATCATCACTTTGAAATTTAACATATGAAGAAAATCCTCGGAATGGGTAACGCCCTTGTCGACATCATGATCCCGATTGAAAATGACAATATTCTTGAACTGCTGGCTTTGCCTAAAGGAAGCATGCAGCTTGTCGACATCGACCGCAGCAACACGGTGCTGTCAGCGCTGAAGGATTACAAGAAAACCCATTCAGCAGGAGGTTCGGCGGCGAACACCATTCATGGCCTGGCAATGCTGGGGGCTGAAACCGGGTATATCGGGGTAGTGGGCGAGGATGAACTTGGCGGTTACTTCGTTCGTGAGCTGATAAAAGCAGGGGTAGACCCTCACATGATTCACAGCAGCCGGGAAACCGGAAGGGCAGTTGCCCTGGTAACCCCCGACTCGGAGCGCACCTTTGCCACCTTTCTTGGGGCGGCCATTGAACTGGCAGCGGAGCATCTTACCCCACCCCTTACCCCTCCCCGGGAAGGAGGGGGAACGGATCCCGCATCCCGGATCCCGCATCCCTCACACAGCATATTCAAAGGATATTCATACTTCCACATCGAGGGATACCTTGTTCAGAACCATGAGTTGATTCGCCGTGCGGTAGAGATGGCAAAGGAGAACGGCCTGGTCGTATCCCTCGACATGGCCAGCTACAATGTGGTGGAGGCCAACAAGGAATTCCTGTTGTCGATCATTGCCGATTATGTGGATATCGTTTTTGCGAACGAAGATGAAGCCCGGGCGCTCACCGGGTTTGAGCCGGAGGAAGCCCTGCAGGAAATAAGCAAAATGTCGCAGATTGCAGTCGTGAAAACCGGAAGCAGCGGCTCGATGATAAAATCGGGCAAGGATCAATACATCATCGGCGTGATCGATGTCGACCCCATCGATACCACCGGCGCAGGCGACCTGTATGCCGCCGGGTTTCTTTTCGGACTTGCCAATGGCAAGGCCCTGCAGGAGTGCGGCGAACTCGGCGCCGTGCTAGCAGGAAATGTGATCGAATTCATGGGATCAAAGATGTCGCCCGAACGATGGGAAAAAATCAGGGCTGAAGTGATAAAATCATGACGCATGATATGTGATGCGTGACAAGGAAACTGTTTATCCGATCCAACACCTCTTTATTGTCCTCATTATCTGCATTGTCTGCATTGTTTGCACGGTCCGCATTTCATCATTAAATCCTTTGGGGGGATATTGGTTAATTGCGTAATAATTCCTAATTTTGTTGCCCTTTCACGAAAATAATAATTTTCAGTCACTTATATAATCACTTAACTGCCATGAAGGTATACCAAACCAACGAAATCCGCAACATCGCCCTCATCGGGGGTGCAAAATCAGGTAAAACAACGCTAGCCGAAGCAATGCTTTTTGAAGGAGGGGTGATCAGTCGCAGGGGATCAGTGGAAGACAAGAACACGGTTTCCGACTATCGCCCGATTGAACTCGAACGCCAGAATTCAGTATCCGCAACGATCCTCTATACCTTGTTTGACAACAAGAAGATCAACATCATTGACACCCCTGGTTTTGATGACTTTTGCGGAGAAGTGATCTCCGCACTTCGCGTGGTTGACGCTGCAGTTATGCTTGTAAATGGTCAAAACGGCGTTGAAGTAGGTACCGAGATCACCTGGCGGTATGCAACGCGTGCCAATACCCCGGTTATATTTGTGATGAACCATCTTGACCAGGAGAATGCCAATTTCGACGAAACCCTTCGCCAGATGAAGGCGCAGTTCGGCAAGAACGTGACACTGATGCAGTACCCCGTGAATGCAGGTTCGGGATTCAATACCATCATCGATCTGTTGAAAATGAAACAAATCAGGTTTACCGCCGGTGGAGGCAAACCTGAAATATCCGACATCCCTGCAGGCGAAAAGGATAAGGCCGAAGAAATGTATGCCTCCCTGATGGAAGAACTGGCATCCAAGGATGAAGCATTGATGGAGATTTTCTTTGACAAAGGAGTCCTTACCGAAGAGCAGATGCTCCAGGCCCTGAAAACGGGGTTGATCAACCGGACCATTTTCCCGGTCATGTGCACCTGTGCCAAACAGGCCATGGGCGCGGGCCGCCTGCTCGAATTCATTACAGGCAGTGTTCCCGCACCCAACGAAATGCCCGGACTGAAAACCAAGGAAGGAAAACTTCTGACCTGCAAATCGACCGATCCGGCCACGGCCTTTATCTTCAAGACCTCGATTGAACAGCACCTGGGAGAGATATCCTATTTCAAAGTTTACGGCGGCGAAATCACCGAAGCCATGGACATGGTAAACCCGGTCCGCCAGTCAAAAGAACGCCTGTCACAGCTTTTTGTGATCAATGGAAAAAATCGGGAAAAGGTTGAAAAAATGGTGGCCGGTGATATTGGTGCCACCATCAAGCTGAAAAATTCATTTACCAACAACACGCTGAATTCCCTCAAGAATCCAGATGATGTCGTTGAACCTATCACCTATCCTGACCCCAAGTTCAGAACGGCAGTGAGGGCCAAAAACAATGCCGATGATGAAAAGATAAACATCGTGCTTCATGAATTGGCCAAGATGGACCCGACGCTGGTCATGGGCTATTCAAGGGAACTGAAGCAGATGATTTTGCAGGGACAGGGAGAACTTCATCTCAACCTGGCCAAATGGCACGTGGAAATGCTGGAGAAAATCCCCATGGAATTTTATGCTCCCCGCATCCCCTATCGTGAAACCATCACCAAACCGGCCAAATCAATGTACCGCCATAAAAAACAGTCCGGGGGTTCCGGGCAGTTCGGCGAGGTTCACATGTCTATACAGCCGTACAAGGAAGGGATGGCCGACCAGTCAGAATTCCCCATCCGCGGCCGCGATGTTGTCGAACTCGACTGGGGCGGACGCCTCCAGATGAATAACTGTATTGTCGGGGGCGCCATTGACGCCAGGTTTTTACCTGCCATCATGAAAGGCCTCATGGAAAAGATGGAAGAGGGACCGCTCACCGGTTCGTATGCCCGCGACATCGTCGTGAACGTTTACGACGGAAAGATGCACCCGGTCGATTCCAACGAAATCTCCTTCAAACTGGCAGGCCGCAATGCCTTCCGGGAAGCTTTTAAAAATGCCGGTCCGAAAATCATGGAACCTATTTATGACGTGGAAGTTATTGTTCCCGAAGATAAAATGGGTGAAGTCATGACCGACCTCCAGGGTCGCCGTGCGGTGATCATGGGCATGGACAGTGAAGGAAATTACCAGAAAATCATGGCCAAAGTCCCACTGGCAGAGTTGAACCGGTATTCTACGGCGCTTAGCTCCATCACCAGCGGCCGTGCTACCTACAACATGAAGTTTGCCGAATATGCGCAGGTTCCGGCCGATATCCAGGACAAGTTGCTCAAGGCATACGAAGACCAGGAAAAAGACGAAGAATAAACAACTCATGCTTCAATGGAAAACCCGGTCTTTTGGCCGGGTTTTTTTGAATACAGCCAACACAAATGTCAAGCGGGGATACACCAGCAACCAAACATGACGCATATGCCGTGCTGAAGGTGGGCGATTTCCGGCTTTTCCTGACGTTCCGATTTTTCACGACCATCGCCTTCCAGATGCAAGGACTCATTGTTGGCTGGCAAATGTACGAGCTGACAAGAGATCCCCTGGCCCTCGGGCTGATCGGCCTGGCCGAAGCCCTGCCAAATATCGCTACAGCACTGTTTGCCGGGCATGTTGCCGACAAGTATAACCGGAAACGCATCATTATCTGGTTCACGCTGCTTTTCCTGGTCGGGACCGTATTGTTGTTCCTGTTTTCAATTCGGTCAATTGGAATTGTTGCCGCGTTCGGCGTATTCCCGATCTACCTGGTCGTCATGATCTCGGGAATCTCACGGTCGTTTCTGTATCCATCGATCATTGCCATGATGTCGCAGATCATTCCCAGGCATCTCTATACCAATGCTTCAACCTGGAGCAGCACCATGTGGCATGTCGCAGCCATTACCGGCCCCGCGCTGGGAGGATTGATCTACGGTTTTTTGGGCGTCCGGGTTGCGTATATGACCGTGCTCTTTTTCCTGCTGCTTGCGCTGTTGCTTCTTGGTTTTGTGAAAAACCATCCGTTGCCCCGGTTTGTGGCCGGAGAATCTTTGTATCACCGGTTATCGTCTGGACTGAGATTTGTGTTCAACAACCAGGTGTTGCTGGGAGCCATGTCCCTCGACATGTTTGCGGTGCTTTTCGGCGGTGCGGTTGCCATGTTGCCGGTATTTGCTGCGGAGGTGCTGAAAGTAGGTCCGCAGGGACTTGGTTTTTTACGGGCTGCCCCCATGCTGGGCGCTGTGGCGATGTCGCTGGTAATGGCTCACCGGCCCCCGATGATACATGCCGGAAGGTACCTTATGATCGGAGTAGGAGGTTTTGGTCTCAGCATCATATGCTTTGCCCTGTCCCATAATTTTTATCTCTCCCTCGGATTGCTGATGCTGAGCGGGATGTTCGACAACATCAGCGTCATTATCCGCGCTACTGCCATGCAACTGCTCACCCCCGATGAGATGCGCGGCCGCGTGGCGTCGGTCAATGCCATCTTCATCGGGTCTTCCAATGAAATCGGATCATTCGAATCGGGGGTGGCGGCAAAGCTGATGGGATTGATCCCGTCGGTAATCTTTGGTGGTATCATGACCCTGGGAATCGTAGGATTTACGTCAAAATTTGCCCCAAGGCTCCGGAGGTTGAATATGAGGGAGATTGGGTAGCAGGGGAATAGGGTAACAAGGCGACAAAGTAACGGGGTAACAGAGTAACAGGGTGACAGGGTAACAAGGTAACAGGGGACGGAGAAAGGTTCGAACGATTAATTGTGAAATTTCTGGATTTTTTGTATTACCTATTCCTGTCTTTCTGATTAAGCAGAAACCTTAATCATGAGAACACATAAAGATTTGTTTGCCTGGAAAAATAGCATTGAGCTGGTACAGGAGGTTTATCAAATAACAAAAACGTTTCCAAAGGAAGAATTATTTTGCCTGACAATGCAACTTCGACGAGCTGCAATCAGTGTTCCCTCAAATATTGCTGAAGGTGCAGCCCGGAACCAGAAAAGGGAATTTATCCGATTTCTGCGAATTTCAACAGGCAGTTTAACGGAAGTTGAAACACAACTTACAATTGCATGGAAGCTGAAATATTTACCGGAAACCGAATTTCTCACTCATACCGGACGCATCAATAAAATCAGAGCGCAAATTGCCGGATTGATTAAAAACCTGGAACAAAAACTTGGACCCCGAAGGTAAAAGGCCTCCCAATCACCCTGTTACTCTGTCACTTTGTTACCTTGTTACCCTGTTACCCTGTCACCTTAAAACCGTTACCGTCCCATTTGCCCGATATGTTTCGCCTGATGAAAAATCGGTTTCAAAGGTGGCTATGAAAAGGTAGACCCCGTCGGAACAGGTTTCACCTTTAATTTTGCCATCCCATCCCGGTTCCATTGCGTCTGATTCGAAAATCTTTTTCCCCCACCGGTCATAGATCAGGATGTTATACCTGACGACACCTTTACCTGTAGGGTGAAACGTATCATTTACCCCATCACCGTTCGGTGTGAAGACATTCGGGAACCAGAGCGGAGAAACACATTCCCTGATCCGGATGCTGTCGCTTGCATTGCAACCGTCTTTCTTCACGATCACCCAATAGCTTCCGGGGGAAAATGCCGTATAGGTGGAATCGGTCGACCCGTCCTGCCACTGGTACGCTGCCGAGGGAACGCCGGAATTCAGGAGGATCGGTTGGTTGTCGCACATGATGGTGTCATTTCCAAGGGAAACCTGGATTCTTGGCTTATACCGGAGGGTCGTTTGGATGATGCTGTCGCAGGCTTCTGCAATATGGATGGTGTCGTGGTATATTCCGGGTTGAGTTTGCCAGGCTCCTCCGGCGTGCCAGGGGGTGCCAAAACAAAGTGTAGTGTCAATGTAGCTGGGTGAAGGTTCGCCGAGGACAACGATCTGTTTGCAGAGGCTTGACTGGTCAGGCATTCCCTCATTCACAAGCAGCCGGATATTGTATATGCCGGGTTTCTCATATACATATCCGGGAGGATCATGCATGCTGGAAGAAGGTGGTGTAGCATTGTTGCAGGAGACAAAAGACAGAAGGCTCCTGGTTGCATTTCCCCTGTTTGAGACATATACAAATAAAGAGTCGTTTTGACGAAAGAGTTCCGAAAAAAGGCAAGGTCGTTCCAACGCACCGATATTGCCCAGACTTTGAGTCTGGATTGGGCCGGTGAGTCCTCCGGGGAAACTGATCTTCCATAACAAATTATTGGTTACACTGGTATTCAGGTATCGGGTAATAAAACCATGAATAGTGCCGCAGTCCCTTAGCAGGGTAATACCCATGGCGGCTGTGCCGCACACATCTCCAAGGTTGACTCCGGAAGGTGTGTTTTTAATGGAATTACCAAAATCAAGACGTGAAACCGTACTGCTGTTCAGGTTTACAACAAAAATGTAATTATTGCCGGCTTCAATAATATGTGACATTTGCCCGGGGGCATTGAGGTTGCCGACTGTTCCAAGGTTTTCAAATGTCGGCGTGTTCATCAGGCTGCTGCCGAAATGTACCCTCACCAGGCGATTGCCGTCAGTACATGTAATTAATCCTATCCATTCGCTGTTCTCATTAATAAGCAGGAACCCATGGGCCATCATCAATTCTGGAACCGGACCAATTACGGTTGCTGAAGGGATGTTTTTTAATGATGTTCCGAAATTAAGGCGTACGAGTTCATCATAATTGCAAATGAATCCAATCCAGCTTCCGGCTTCTTTTTTTATCTGGATGCCTTCCACATTGTTTGATAATACACCGAATGAACCAAGATCGATCCGGTTTGATGGAGAAGTGGCAAAGCTGCTTCCGTGGTCGTATCTTATTACACTCTGACTGCCTTGATTCGATATAAAAGAGAAGCATTCATTGTTTTCAGTCAACATTGTTGAGTAGGTTGGAACATTCAGAAGATTTCCCGGATTCCCAATGTTTTTCCCGGTAGGATTGTCATTTATGCTCCCCGAACAGAAATTCCAGTACCAGGTTGTTCCTCCAAAAGTCTGGTTGACAATGGTCACAACTGATCCGGCACAAACTGTATCGGGCATGGTAAACTTTGCAGTCAGGCCTGCAGGAGGGGACACTACAACGATGCTTTTACAAAATGTTGTCTGCGTTGGCAGACCCTCATCAACAATCAGCCGGATATTGTAAGTCCCCGGCTGACTGTAAGAATATTGCGGAGGGTTGAACAAGACAGATGATGGAACTGACGCATTGGTGCAAGGAAGAAACCTCAGCCGTGTAAGGCTGGAATTAAGCCGATTGGTATTATAGAGAAATAATGTGTCGCCAACCCGGAAGAGCTCTGAAAAACGCAGTGGCTGGCTCATGGCGCCGATGTTACCAAGCGAGACCCCAGTGACCGGGCCGGTGACCCCGGTAGGAAAATTAAGTCGCCAGATCAAATCGGGGGATGTTGTGGATGTGTTGAGTTGGAAACCAACGGTGCTTTCGCAATCTCGGATAAGGGCAATCCCGGCTGCTGTGATTGAAGGGCAGACATTCCCAAGATTTACACCAGTTGGAGTATTGAACAATGAATTTCCAAAAGATAAACGGGTAAGGGTATTGTCTCCATAGTTTACCACAACTGCATGCCAGGCGCCATTCTCTTTGATGATGCAAAAGGTTGTTGGCATATTCATAGCCCCAGGTATGCCAAGGTCGGTCAGGACAGGTATGTTCATCAGGCTGTTGCCAAAATTCAACCGCACCAGTTTATTCCCCCAGGAACAGGAGAGAAAGCCTATCCAGGTTCCGCCTTCATTGAACAGGTCAAAACCATGGGAAAAATAAAGCATGGAGTAGGTTCCTAAATGAGTTGCAGTAGGTGTATTGCCTAAAGAAGTTCCGAAATTCAGCCTGACTATTTTAGAGTTGTCAACCACAAATCCGAACCATTGCCCATTATCATTTCGGATTTTAATTCCCTGAACTGTATCGCTGATCATGCCAAAATCGCCCAGGTTTGCCCAGGAAACAGGGTTGTTGCTAAAACTTTTTCCGTGGTTGTACCTCACCAATCTATTGCTGCCATGGGTGGTAATGAATGAATAACAAGTTTCGCCATCTTTTACAAGGGTGATATATCCCGGGATGTTCAGCAGATTACCCGGATTTCCGATGTTGGTCCCTTGTGGGTTTGATAGTGAATTGCCCGTGCAGAAATTCCAGTACCATGTAGTTCCACCGGTTGAAGTATTGGTTATAGTGACCGGTTGATTGGTGTTAACGGTATCTGGTGAGTTGAAACTGGCAGTCTGGCCCAATAAAGGGAGGGGCAGGGGAAAATGGATCAGAAAAGCGGCAAAAATAATTATCAGTGACCGGGTTTTGTTCATCAGTAGAATGGAGCCACGTAAATACGCAATAAAAGTATGAAAAAACAGTGTTGATGATACAATCCGGCTAATCTTTCATACAACGAACCGAAAAGGCATTGGCCCTGCTGGCATGGTACATCGAAACACTGTGATTTTCGTTGTTGAGCCCGCGGGCAATGGCGCCGGTTGAACCGGAGGCGGAGGATGTCCAGTAAAACTCTCCGGCCAGCGGTAATCCGCCAAAGGCCCACTGCCTGTTCAGGTAATAGAAGCCATACGGAATGGCATGAAATCCATTTACCAGGAAAAGGTCTTTCAGTGGCCCGGCCGCCTGCGATGAGCCCTGGAAAAAGCCCAGAAGTTCATCCCACTCTGCTGATGAGGGCACATGCCAGCCCGGTGGGCAGAGGCCCTGGGATCCGGCGACAGGTTCGTATCGCATGAGTTCGTCCCACTGGTAAACAGAGGTCGGAATCGCAATTGGGGAATTCGGATTCAGATAATATTCAGGTGTGCAGTTATCAGTTTGCGGAAATAACTCCGAAATCCGGAATCCGAAATCCAGGTTCTCTTTCATCCAGCATTTTCCATTCGGGAGCAGGAATGTTGAATAAATATGACCGTCTCTGTAATCGGTAAGATTTCCGCCACAGGTGAATGCAGGGCTGGGAAGAACCCGTATGAGGTCTGCATGGTTTCCGCCGCATCCGTAGATGTTTGAATAGGTGTAAATGATGGAGTGCAGACCGGCACCTGAAATCGTTGGGTCAAACATCCCCGTTATGCCGTCAACACCGGGTCCGGAGTATATTCCTCCGCGGGGGAATCCGCCCCTCAGATGGATCGGTTTTGCCGTTGTTGTAGTGAGTGTATCGGTACACAGGGAAAATGATACGGATGGAACCGGGTACACGTTTACCGTAACAGAAACAGGTAGACCGATGCATGTGGAAACAGATGGTGTAACCACATAAACGACCGAGCCCTGTGTGTTGGAAGAACTGTTCAGGAGCTGAATGATTGAATTTCCGTTGTTACCCGAATATCCTGTAATAAAGGACGATCCTGTTGCCGACCACTGGAAGGTTGTGCCTGTTAACTGCGACTGAAGGCTGATCCCGGTATTTTGCCCGCTGCAGATGGATTGTCCCGCAGGAGTTGCAGTCACCCCTGGAACCGGGTATGTAAGCACCTGTGCCGGAACTGCCGGGCTAGTGCACCCATTCAGGGTTGACGAAAGCAAATAGGTGACAGTTTGTGTAGAGGTTCCTGTTGTGTACAATGCCTGGTCAATGGTGTTTCCGGCACCGTTGGTGAAACCGGTTACCGCCGGGGATGATCCTGTGGCAATCCAGGAACAGTTGGCCCCCGGGAAAGAGGATGACAGTGAAAGCATGGCATGCCCGCCGTAACAAACAGATTGGCTGGCCGGGCTGAATGCAACATCAGGCGTTGGCTTTACGAACACCGTGATCGTCGTCACCATCCCGCTACAGCCGCTGGCGTGGGGTGTTACCAGGTAGGTAACGGATTCGACCGTATTCCCGGGATTTACCGGCGACTGATTGATGCTGTTTCCGGCACCTCCTGCATATCCCGTTACCAGCGGCGATGAAGCAGATGCGCTCCAGCTGAAAGCCGTGCCCGCGGTTGCCGATGAAAAGCTCACCAGGAAAGGATCTCCTGAACAAACCGATGCCGGGTGCGGACTGACTATAGTAACAGGGCTCGGGTTGATGGTTGCCGTATACGGAACCGGCATTCCGAAACATCCGTTGGAAGCCGGGGTCACAGTATAGGTAACGGTACCGGGATCAGGCCCCGAATTTTGTGGCGATTGCAGGATCAGCGCACCCGCCCCACCAAAATAATTACTGATAAATGCTGAACTCCCCGAAGCGGTCCATGTAAATGTTGCAGGCTGTGCCTGTGAATTCAGCTGGATTCCGGTTGCATCGCCGGTGCAGATGGATGTTGATGCCGGGAAAAATGTTACATCGGGAACCGGATGCACGGTCATGGTGAAGGTACCGGGAGGCCCGTTGCATCCGAGGGCATTCGGGATGACGGTATAAGTCACCGCCGGGTTTGTGTACCCGGAGTTGAACAGTTGCTGCACGATCGAAGGGCCGACTCCCGGGCCAAAACCGGAGAGGTCGGGGGAATTCCCGATAGCTGTCCACGTAAATTGTGTTCCTGGAACATTTGAGGTTATTGCAAAACCAGTAAAGGAACCGGAGCACATCTCTGAAACGATCCCTGAATTTGTGATTGATGGTGAAGGGTTAATGGTGACGATGCATGTGGCCGGAGCAGACAGGCAAGTCCCGATGGAGGCTGTTATCGCATAGGAAACGCTCCCGGGGAGAAAGTCATTGTCTGTCAAAGGTTGGTTAATGGTGTTCCCGATTCCGCCGGAAAAACCCGAAATATTTCCCGAGGTAAGGCTTGCCGACCATGAGAAATTCGCGAACGGTGAGGAGGAAGATAAAGAGATGGCGGTTGAATTGCCCGAGCAGATGGTTTGCACCGTCGGGTTGACGATGAGGTCGGGAACCGGGTTTGTGAACAGCTGAATGGTATCCCTGCTGACACAGATATTTGCTGTTGAAACCATGACGGTATAAACGCCGGGTGTTCCGGTAGAATATGTTTGGCCGGTGCCGATATTCAGTTGTCCGGTCGTAAGGTTTGCCCAAACATAAGTACAGCCATTGCATGCTCCTGCATCGAACGTGGCTGATTGACCTGAGCAAATTGTTTGATCCGGACCAAGATTCACAGGTGTAACCGGGTATAATGAAATCACAACGGTATCATAATCTTCACATCCGTACCTGGTTCCTTTTGCCCAGTAACTTCCGGCAGTTCCGACGGTGATTGTGCGGGTTGTGGCTCCCGTTGACCAGAGGTAGGAGGTAAATCCGGCCCCGGCGTCAAGAGTGGTGGTAGTTCCCGGGCAGATATTTTGATCAATTCCGAGGTTCACCAAAGGCTGGGGCATCACCACAATTGAATGGCAAATGCTCGCCTCGGTAAACTGGCCTTCATCCACGGCCAGCCGCACCGAATAAGTTCCCGGAGCATTGTAAGAAAACGGAGGCGGTGAAAAAAGTGTCGAAGAAGGAATGGAGGCATTGCCGCAGGGTGGGAAACTGAACCGTGTCAGTGACGTGCTATACTGGTTTGCAACGTAAGCAAATAAGGAGTCATTTTGCCGGAACATCTCCGAGAAAGCAACCGGATAATGAAGGGTGCCAATATTGCCCAGGGATTCTGCTGTGACAATGCCGCCAACTCCACCTGAAAACGTCAATTTTCCCAGGGTTGTTGTGGTAGATGGCAGGTATTCGGTGTAATATCCCGTTGTGGTCTCACAATCATTAAGTACGGTAATCCCGATCGGAGTTTGCATGGCTCCGCAATTACCCAGGTTTTGCCCGGTGGGAGCATTCAGATACGAGGTTCCGAAATTAATTCTCGACAAACTATTGCCGTCAGAATTAACTACCAGAAGATAACAGGTTCCGTTTTCTTTTACAGAGGCAATCTGGCAAGGATGACTGAATCCTGCAAGGTTGCCGAAATCAGTTAAGACCGGTGCGTTGGTCAGGCTGGCTCCGAAATTCAAACGATAAAGTTTATTCTGATCGGAAGAATCAAAAAAACCAAGCCAGGTAGTCCCCTCTTTCACGATGACCAATCCATGTGCAACAGCGATATTGGGAAACGGGCCGATGTCTGTGGTGGTGGGTGAATTATTGGTCAAACTGGTACCGAAATTTATGCGGAGGATGGTCGTATTGTTGTTAACAAAACCATACCAGTTCCCGTTTTCCTTCCTGATCTGAATTGCTTCGCAAAACGGGTGAATAATCCCGGTTTGGAGAATGGTTGCAGTGCTTACCGGATTATTGCGGAAACTGGTGCCATGATAATACCGTGTAATATGTGTTGGGGAACCATGATTTGTGAGGAAGGAGTAGCAATCAGTTCCGTCTTGTACCAAAGTGGTATAAACCGGTTGATTCATACCATTTCCCGGATTTCCGATGTTGGTTCCGGTTGGATTTGCCGCCGCACTTCCGGAGCAGAAATTCCAGTAATAGCTGCTTCCCCCGGATGAAGTGTTGGTTGCTGTTATCGGCGCTCCCGTGCAAACGGTATCCGGAACCGTGAAAGATGCAGTGGCACTGCATGGCGCCGCCATCACCACAATGCTTTTGCAGACGCTCGCCTGGGTTGGAAGCCCCTCGTCGATGATCAGCTGGATGTTGTAAGTGCCGGGCTGATTGTAGGAAAAAGATGGAGGTGTAAACAATGTAGAGGAAGGAACTGATGCATTCGAGCATGGCAGGAAGCGCAACCTTGTAAGGGTGAAGTTGGCCCGGTTGGAATTGTACAGGAAAAGGGTGTCACCGACCCTGAAAAGTTCTGAAAACTGGTTTGGACGGCTCATGGCGCCGATGTTGCCAAGCGAGGAGCCGGTAACCGGACCGGTTATGCCGGAAGGGAAGGTAAGCCGCCAGATGAGGTCGGGGGATGTGGTGGAATAATTGAGCTGGAACCCGGTGGTGCCTTCGCAATCCCTGATCAGTGCGATACCTCCGGGTGTGGTTACGGTCGGGCAAACCACCCCGAGATTCACCCCCGTAGGCGTATTCAGCAGGGAAGTTCCGAATGTAAGCCGTGAAATCGTTGCATCCCCTCCGTTCACCACCAGCGCATACCAGATGCCTCCTTCATTAACCAGGCGGAAAGACCCCGGCAGGTTCAAAGCGCCTGGAATTCCAAGGTCGGTGAGAACCGGTGCATTGAGCAGACTGGTGCCGAAATTGAGCCGGATAAGCTTGTTCCCCCAGGAACAGGTGATAAAACCAATCCAGGTACCCGCTTCGTTTATGATGTCGAGACAATGAGCCGTATACATCATCGGGTATGGGCCCAACAGCGTTGCTGTAGGCGTATTGGCCAGTGAGGCACCGAAATTCAGGCGGACGAGACGGTTGTTGTTGTTCAGAAACCCGATCCACTGGCCGTTGTCAAAACAAACCTTCACCCCCATCACGGTGTCGCTGAGCATCCCGAAACCACCCAGGTTTGTCCAGGACACGGGGTTGTTGCTGAAACTTGTTCCGTGATTGTACCTGACCAGGATCTTGGTTCCCTGGTTGGTGCTGAAGGAATAGCAGGTGTTGCCGTCTTTCACCAGGGTGAGGTAGCTTGGTATATTCAGCAGGTTGCCCGGGTTCCCTATGTTGGTGCCGAGCGGGTTTGACAGGGCGCTGCCGGAACAAAAGCTCCAGTAATAGGTGCTTCCCCCCGTTGAAGTATTGGTGATGGTTACCGGCTGGCCGGTGCAAACGGTATCGGGGGCGGTAAAGCTGGCTACCTGGGCCGCCAGATCCGGCGTGATCAGGGTAAGTGTGAGAATACCGGCAAGGATCGTTACCGGCAACCGGAATGGGTTCATTAGGGGAATCATGGCAGATGATTACCCGGTAAATATAGTAAGGAAAATCGAATAACTGAAAAAATCAGTGGGATGAGGTCGTTACAAGGACAACCCGATCAATTCTTTGTAATCCTCCTCCTTCATCTTCACATTTCCGCCGCTCACCTTATTGTGAACCATGGATTCAAAAAGAGGCTGAAGATGATCGCCCGGAATATTCATTTCTGACAACCGGACCGGGCAACCGAGCGATTTGAAAAACGCTTCGATGCGGTCGATGGATTGGTCGGCTGTGAGCGGTTCGCCGAAGAGTTCGGATCCGAGTTGTGAGATGCGGGATGAGATCCGGTCTTTGAAGTGGCGCATCCAGGCAGGATGGACAATTGTCAGCGATGCGCCGTGAGGAACGTCATACAGCAGCGACAGGCAATGACCGGCACTGTGCACGCCCCAGTCGCCGGTTGAACGGCCGTACATGGTCATGCCGTTCAGCGCCATGGTGGCGGCGAACATGATCTTTTCCCGGTATTCGTAATTCTGCAGGTCGCCCAGCAATTTCGGGCCGTATTCCATGGCTTCCCTGATGATGGAAATGACGAACCGGTCGGTGAGCGTGGTTTCCCCGATGCCGAACCATGCCTCGAAGCAGTGAATGATGAGGTCGGCAATGCCATAGGCGGTGTAGTCGCGCGGAACGGTAAGGGTGAGTCCCGGATCCAGAAATGAATGTTTCGGAAAAGTGATGGGCGAACCGAAAGCCGATTTTTGGCCCAGCGCATGGTTGGAGACCACGGCAAACGGGTTCATCTCAGTACCGGTGGCAGCCAGGGTGAGCACCGCAACCAGCGGAACGGCAGTGGTTGGTCTTGCCTTCCCGGTGAAAAAATCCCAGGCCGGGCTTTGAACGGGGATGGCCACGGAAATGATCTTTGCAGAGTCGATCACGCTTCCTCCGCCCACGGCGAGGATTACGTCGGCTTTGTGTTCACGGCCGATGGCAGCCGCGGCATCCACATCTTCGATCACCGGGTTGGACTTGATCCCGCTATATTCGCGGACGTCGAATCCTTGTGATTGCAGATCGTTCATGATCCGGTTATAAAGTCCACTTTTCTTAACCGAACCTGTGCCGTAAACCAGCAACACCCGGTTGCCGTATTCTTTAAGGGTTGTTCCAAGGTTCGTGAGAATATTCTTCCCGAAATGCAGGGTGGTGGGGTTGTATGCGGTGAAGTTTTCCATATGAATCAATTTTAAAATTTCTAGCAAATTTCGGCGGATTTAATGCGCAGATTATCGCAGATTCGAAATTCAAAAGTACACTTTATACTTCAGGTGCAGCATGAACTTCCTTAAAGTAATGGTTTATTTTCCCCGGTAAATTCCTAATTTTGCACTCATAATACCAACCAGGAAAATCATGTACGGAAATTTTCAGCAGCACCTTCAAAAACAACTCGATTCGATTGTATCCGAAGGATTATATAAAAAAGAACGCATTCTTGTGACACCCCAGGGCGTCGAAATAAAGACCGACCATGGGCAGAAAGTCCTTAATTTCTGCGCCAATAATTACCTCGGGCTTTCCAACGACCCTAGGGTAATGGCCGGCGCCAATTACACTTTTTTCAGGTATGGGTTTGGGATGTCATCGGTACGGTTTATCTGCGGCACCCAGCAAATACATAAAGATCTTGAAGCGAAGCTGAGTTAATTCCTGGGAATGGAAGATAGTATTCTGTATTCTTCAGCATTTGATGCCAACGGCGGGGTGTTTGAACCCCTGCTCGGCGAGCAGGACGCCATCATTTCGGATGAGTTGAACCATGCCTCCATCATCGACGGGGTGCGGCTCTGCAAGGCGCAGCGTTTCCGGTACAAGAACAACGACATGGACGACCTGGAAGAAGTGCTGCAGGATGCCGGCGAAGCCCGGTTCAAACTGATCGTAACCGATGGTGTTTTCTCCATGGACGGGATTATTGCCAAAGTTGATAAGATCTGCGACCTGGCGGATAAATACAATGCCCTGGTGATGGTTGACGATTCGCATGCCACCGGCTTTGTCGGTAAAACCGGCCGCGGCACCATCGAGCACTGCAATGCCCAGGGAAGGGTCGATATCATTTCCACAACCTTTGGCAAGGCGTTGGGCGGCGCATCCGGCGGTTGTATCTCTGCCAAAAAGGAGATCGTTGAGCTCCTTCGCCAGCGCTCCAGACCCTATCTTTTTTCGAACACCCTTGCCCCGGCCATCACCGGCGCCACGCTGGAAGTTCTGAACATGCTTTCGGAGACGACGGCACTGCGCGATAAACTCTTCGAAAACACCCAACTGTTCCGGAAAGGCATGGAGCAGGCCGGATTCCGCATTGTTCCGGGCATCCACCCAATTGTCCCGGTACTTTTTGGTCATCTCCCGAACGACGCCAAACTCTCCCAGGAGTTTGCCAACGAACTGCTTGAAGAGGGAATCTATGTCATAGGCTTTTACTACCCGGTTGTTCCCAAAGGCAAATCCCGCATCCGTGTTCAGATCAGCGCCGCCCATTCGATGGAACAGATCGGTTTTGCTCTGGACAAATTCAGGAAGGTCGGGAAAAAACTGGGAGCCATTTGATTTACGATCGGACGATTTTCGATTTCAGATTTGAACATCTCCCGATTCTTCTGATTTTCTTTTATACCCGATCCGCTTCCTGGGTTCCTGCGGCGGATTCAGAAACTGTTTCAGGGCTTTGAATATCATCTGGATATCATCACTGTTTTTCCCCAGTTGTTTTTCGAACTGTTCTAACCGCAGGAGGATGTCCTTGTGAGTCAGCAGCATTTCACGCATTTTAGTGAAGACCCGGATAATTCGTATGTTGGTCTCGATCGCTTTTTTACTGCTCAGGATGCAGGAGAGCATTGTTACTCCTTGCTCTGTGAAACAAAACGGAGTGTAGCGCAAACCCATCCTTTCAGAATTGGAGGTCACAATTTGTGACCTCCAATTCTGAAATTCCTCCCATGTCATTTCAAACATGAAATCCTCGGGAAATCGGTCAATGTTTCGCTTAACAGCTTGTTTTAAGACTTTCGTTTCAATTCCATAAAGGTTCGCAAGATCCCGGTCTATCATCACTTTCTGCCCCCTGATCACATAGATTTTACGGATGATTATTTCTTCAGGAATTACCGGTAAAGAAGATTGGTTTTTCATTTTAACGGATTTCAGCATTAAGAACTCAATTCAATGCTTAATCCGGTTCAGGTGAAAAGGTAATACAAAAAAACGAAAATACTCAGACGATACTGGTTTTCCATGATGGGAGAAGGGTTTGGTGGCGGAAAAAATGGTATTGGGCCGGCTGCTACCTGAAACTGATTTTGTTGCTTCCGGTGATTCTCCCGTCAGCATCGGTGATCACAAGAAGGTAAAGCCCGGGGGCGAGGCCATCGCGATTGATTGTGAACGTTTTTGATGTAAAATTTCCATCCCTTACCTTCTCTCCTGAATAGTCATAAAGGGAAAAGCGAAAAGATTTTTCCGGCCGGAAATTATCAAGTTGTATCCGCACCTCTGTTTCAGCAGGATTGGGAATTACCCCGATGGACGGTCCCGGTGATGACACCTTTTCTTCGGTACCCAGGAGGATGGAACAATCGGTTGCCACCTGCGTCCCCCAGACTTCCGTTGCCTTTCTAAAATAAACCAGGTCGCTGGTATGTTCTTCCACCGTAACATCCGCCAACTGGTATATCCAGTTTGTCAGTCCCAGGCCTGGGGCATAATGGGAAACCGGGCCCCAAAGCTCAAAAGGATCACTGAAACAGCCGTTGGTCCAATCCCATTGATAACCATTGACATCATAAACCTGTTCCTGCCTGTGGTTGAATTCACTGAACCTGCGGGAACAGGCTGCCGCCTGCATCTCGTGCCGTTGAAATTCATCGGGCAGCATGCTGATGGCCTCTTCCGATGCAAGTAAAATGAAGTTATAGGATTCAACAAGGGTATCATGCATGGAACTTGTATTGGGTGGAGGAACCGGGTACCACCTTTTTTTACACTCCTCCACCCGGTAATGAACCGAATCTGAATTGCCATAAACAGTTTTTCCCAGGATCTTTTTTATGGATTTCCATTGCACGGTTGCACCTGCGCTATATGTGTCATGGCCGGAGTAATGAAATTCGTCGCCAATGTTGAAGTCATAGACATCCGCCCAGGTGAAAGGTTGAATTCCCAGCAGGGGCGAAGTTTTCCCGATCAGAACCAATTCCAGGGTGTCGAAGGGAGTATGGTAAATATCGTAAACTTTAGAAAGTCCGTAATGCTGGCTGAGTTTGATTTCTTTCTGGTTGAAGATGCCGGACATGTTGTTTCCTGAAGCATTTTTTGCCTGGAAAAAGATGACTTTGACCAGGTCGGTCGTTCCGGCAACGCTGTCGGTTATGATTGCAGAAACGGTCGCCTGCAGGTAACCATTGCCGGGAAGGGAACAATATTTCCAGGATTGGTTGACGGCTGCCTGTGAATTGATCTTTATGGTATCGTTTTTCTTGTTGAAAAACCAAAACCAACCGTCATGACGCTTCCATGTTTTCCTTCCCAGAGCATCTCCATTCGAAGTGTCTCTGCAATCGAAGGGAAACAGGGTTGAATCGCGGATCGCCCGGTAAGAATAGAAAATCGTGTCGGAGCTTCCCGGCAACTCCTGCGAATCGAGCCGGAAGGCTTTAAAGTACCCATCGTTTCCCTGGAAAAAAGTGGTTCCCGGGGTACAGATATTCTGGTAATCCTGGGCAAAAACCAACTTAACCCAGGAAAAAAGAAAAATGATCAGGAAATTTTTCATGGGAGGGATGATTAACAGGATAAAGATACTGATATATGAGGCCAAAATGCAAGAAAAATAATATCGGCCCTTCCCATTTCACCGATTCAAAAGAAATTGTAATTTGCACCCTGTTATGATCTACGGCATCGGTACAGACATCATTGAAGTGGCGCGCATCGAGAAGGTGATGACGCGTGATATCGGGTTTCGCGATAAGGTTTTCACCACCGGCGAAATCGAATATTGTGAAACCAAAAGGCACAAATATGAGAATTATGCGGCAAGGTTTACTGCAAAAGAAGCTTTCCTGAAAGCCATTGGAACCGGCTGGCGGTTTGGCATCCGGTTCGCTGACATCGACCTGTATCATGATGAACTCGGCAAGCCGCATATCAACGCCACCGGGAAAGCAAAAGAATTGCTCAACAGTTTGTCAATTTCCAAAATTCATGTATCTTTATCGCATCTAAAAGAACTGGCAACTGCTATTGTAATACTCGAATGTGAAACTGTGAATCCCAATGCCGAAGCACTTTCCTTACCAAATTGAAAAATTCCCCGTCTTCCCGTTAAAAGATTGCTACTGCTGTGCCAAAGCAGATTTCGCTATTTCGCCATTTCATCATTTCGCTATTTAAAACAACACCTATGTCAAACATCGGATCCTACGACGAACGCGCAAAAAACTTTGACTGGAACATAGCCGAAAAAGAGCTGGACTACACTCCTGGCAACGTCATCAACATCGGCTGGTACTGTTCCGACCGCATCTGCCGGATGGGAAAAGCTGATAAACCTGCCCTGATCTGGGAAGGCTCAACCGGCAATGAGAAACGCTACACTTACAACGAATTGAGGCTCAACAGCAACACGATCGGTCATTTTCTTCGCGGTCTCGGCATCATGCCCGAAGACCGGGTGTGCCTCTTTATGGACAAGATACCGGAGCTGTATATCGGATTTCTTGGAATCCTGAAGATGGGCGGTATCGCACAGCCTCTGTTTTCGGCATTCGGCGATGAATCCCTTTTCGTTCGTCTCGACAATGCTCAAACCACCGCCATCATCACCCAGAAAAAGCATGCGCCCAAGGTTCGCAAGATCATGGACAAGATGCCGTATCTCAAACACATGATCATTGTGGATGCCGACCCGGCAAAACCGCTTCTCGACCGCGAAGTTGCCTTTGACATGGAGGCTGCCGAAAAAATCGACAGGTTTGAAATCCATCCCACCTACGCTGAATCCCCGTCGGTGCTGCATTACACCTCAGGAACCACCGGCCAGCCGAAAGGGGTCAAACACGTTCATTATTCGCTGATCTCGCAATATCTCACATCCAAATGGGTGCTCGACCTGCTCGACACGGATATTTACTGGTGTACCGCCGACCCGGGATGGGTAACAGGAACATCATACGGAATCATCGGCGCTTTCAGCAACGGGGTGACCCAGTGTGTGCTGGATGCCGGCTTTTCGGCCGACAACTGGTACCGCTTCATCGAAAAGCATAAGATCAGCATGTGGTATTCGGCGCCAACCGCCATACGTTCGCTGATGAAAGCCGGCGACGAGGTCATAAAAAAATACGACCTGTCGTCGCTTCGCCATCTTGCATCAGTGGGCGAACCGCTGAACAGCGAAGCAGTCATCTGGTCGGAAAAGGTCTTTGGAAAACCATTTCTTGACACTTACTGGCAAACCGAAACAGGGTCGATGATGATTACCAACTTCCCCGGCATGAAGATCAAACCGGGATCCATGGGCAAACCATTCCCGGGAATTACCGCCACCGTTATCGATTCGGAAACCTTCGAACCATTCGGTGAATCCGGGAAAATCGGTCTGATCGCCATCAGGCCCGGCTGGCCGGCTATGATGCGGACCTACTGGAGAAATGAAGAAACGTACAAGAAGAAATTTCAGAACGGATGGTATCTCCCGGGCGACCGCTCCAGCATCGACAATGAAGGCTATTTCTGGTTTGTGGGCCGCGATGATGATGTGATCAACACCGGCGGGCACCTCGTAAGTCCGTTCGAAGTGGAATCTGCCCTGCTGGAACATCCCGCGGTGGCAGAATCGGCCGTGGTTGCCAAGCCGGACTTTGTCAACATGGAGGTGGTCAAGGCGTTTGTTACCCTGAAACCCGGTTTTGTCGGAAGTAAAGACCTCGACCTCGACATTATGAATTTTGTCAGGAAAAAATTATCCCCGCTCGCCATGCCGCAGGAGATCGAATTCATCGACAACCTGCCGAAAACCCGCAGCGGTAAAATCATGCGCCGCATCCTTCATGCAAAGGAATGGGGCGAGGAGATCGGCGATACTTCAACCCTGGAAAACGATTGATTCCTTTATCTGAACGCATCGCGTACAGACGCATCATGATGCGTCTCAATATAAGGACGCACCACGGTAGGACGCACCACGGTGCATCTCAATATAAG
>JBAXDH010000062.1:0-22515 GCA_037141055.1 bacterium
GATGGCTTTTGTAACCGGACCTGCCAAAATAACGGTCGTTGAAAAAGGGCCTGTCCGCGCAACCGTCAAAGTTGAGCGAACGGCCATGAACTCGGTGTTTACGCAGTATGTTCAGCTGGCTGCAGGGAAAGAGAACCTGGTTGTCCGAAACACCATCAACTGGCAGTCACGGGGTGTCAGCCTGAAAGCTTCCTTCCCGCTCACGGCTTCAAACGGGGTGGCAACCTACAACCTGGGACTGGGAACCGAAGAGCGGGCAAACAACAATGAAAAAAAGTATGAAGTCCCTTCGCGGGAATGGTTCGATCTTACAGATAAATCGGGCAATTTCGGCGTGACCATTTTCGAAGACTGCAAGTTTGGTTCCGACAAACCAGCCGACAACAAGGTACGGCTTACCTTGCTGTACACGCCGGCAACCAATTTTTACCATGACCAGGCCTCCCAGGACTGGGGAACACATGAGATAACGTATGGCATTTACAGCCACAAAGGCGACTGGCGTGCGGGACTCTCTGAATGGCAGGCGCGGAGCCTGAATCAGCCCCTCAGAGTTTTCCAGGCCCCGCAGCATCCAGGTTTCCTTGGAAAAAGCTTTTCATTTGCCCAGGTTTCCGTTCCGCAGGTTGATATACGAACGATAAAAAAGGCTGAAAACGGCAAAGATATCGTGATCCGCCTGCAGGAACTTGTCGGGAAAGATATCCAGAACGTGGAGATCTCCATGGCCACGAAAATTGTTAAAGCCTGGGAAATTGACGGGCAGGAGCGGCTGATCGGCGATGCGGTCCTCAAAAACGGCAGGCTGGTTACGGAAATGAAGAAATTCGCCCTCCGGAGTTTTGCCATACAGGTGGCTCCGCCGGCCGGCGTGTTTGCTGAGCCGGCATCGGTCGAATTGCCGCTTGCCTACGACCAGGATGTCGTGTCTGGTGCCAAAAACAAAAAAAACGGCCGGTTCGACAGCAAGGGGATCAGCATACCGGCAGAACTTTTCCCTGAAACACTTGTTGTGGATGGAGTTCAGTTCAATTTCGGCCCGAAGGCCGACGGGAAAAACAATGTGCTCACATGCAAAGGACAAAAGATCACCCTGCCGAAAACCGGGAACTTCAACCACATATACATCCTGGCAGCGGCACTTACCGACACAGCCGGGACATTCAAAGTCGGTGGCACAAAAAACACGCTGCATGTGCAGTCGTATCATGGCAATATCGGTCAATTCGACAACCGCACCTGGGATAAATCCGGCCGCCTGGAAGGGCTTCAAAAGGGCTTTATAAAACGCGACGAAGTTGCCTGGTTTGCAACCCACCTGCACCGCGATACCCTTGACATTCCATACCAGTATGCGTATGTGTTCAAATACGGGCTCGAAGCCGGTCCAGGAAGCGAAACCCTTCAGCTCCCGGATAATGAAAGCATTAAGATTTTCGCGGTTTCACTTTCCGACAATCCCTCTGACCAGGTTCAGCCGGCCCAGCCGCTCTACGACGATTTCACCGGCCGGCAGGCGCTCGCGCTGAACCTTGCAAAAAGTTACGTGGACGAAAAAATGGTTCCGGCAGCCAAAATCAATGTAAACAGGAACCGCAACATGGCCCGTTTACCGGCAAAACTTACCATGAAGGACTATGCCGATATCCACCAGCCAAACGGGGTGACCTCTTCTTATTTCTTCAGTGACGCCGATTCCGCACTCACCGGGCCAATCCGAAACGGGATGAATGTAGCCGCCATCAATGACGGCATGTATGACCTGCTGCCCGGCGATTCCCTGAGCGATAAATGGTCTGAAAAAGGCGAAGGACGCATCATGATGGATCTTCAGAATGAGATCGAGCTCGACAGCATCCATATTTTCACGCCGCAAAGCACGGCCAGGGGCGCACAATCCTTTTCAATGTGGGGAGCCACCGGGAATAACGCCCCGCCGGTAAAAGGCGATCCGAAGGCAGCCGGCTGGAGCTTTATTGCACTCGCCCCTCCCGAAGATATCTGGGGCAACAGCAAAGCACTCTATACGGTGACCCCGTTGCCTGAAAAGTCGAAACAATACCGCTACCTGCTCTGGGTCAGTGAAGATACGCCCCACGGGCCTTTCTATTTCAGGGAGGTGGATGTGTTTGAAAAGCAGAAATGACGGATCACCGGCCTCAGGCATACATTTTGATAATCTGGAAAAATAAATTCAGGTGTCAGTGTCCTTTTTTATAATTTCATCCTTACCTTTACATAATATATCGGGAGATATGAACACGGTCCCGGCAAGTATTACTTCTCAGGGGTTGTTTTTTTTTGATATTGTAGCAATGAATTGAGCAATGCCTGAATCCGCAAAGAACAACCAGCCAAAAGCTGATCTTGAAGCGATCCTTGCCAGGATACGACACTATTGCGCATACCAGGAACGATGCCGGCACGATGTAAACCATAAACTGCTACAGTGGAAAGTGTCGCCGTCAAAAATAACAAAACTCATGCTCCAACTGACGGAGGAAGAGTTTATCAATGAGGAAAGATTTGCCCGGATCTTTGTGCGCAGTAAATTTCACATCAACAAGTGGGGCCGCACAAAAATCAGGCATGAACTGAAAAGCCGATATATTTCCGAAAAAATGATCATCCGGGCCATGGAGGAGATCGGCGAGGATGATTATATCCGGACCATCCGTGAATTGATTCTCAAAAAGAATTTGGAAATAAATACCGGAAAAAATTTTAACGTTCGCGAAAAAATCATCACTTTTGTCACAGGCAAAGGATTTGAATTTGACCTGATTTCAAAAGTGCTCACGGAAATTAAAATCTGACATGGTATCACAGGACCAACTGAAGGACCTTCAGACAAGACTCGACGTCTTGAGGAGGTATCTTTGACATTGATAAAAAATTATCCCTCATAGCTGAAGAAGAGCAGCTTTCGCAAGCCCCCGATTTCTGGAACAACCCAAAATCCGCCGAACAGGCGCTTCGGGCAATCCGTGATAAAAAACTATGGACAGACGCCTATCTGAAAGGTGTTTCAAGCCAGGACGACATGAAAATCATGTGGGATTTTTATATCCAGGGAGAAGGAACCGAACAGGAGCTTGAAAATCATTACAATGAAACATTAAGGCTGGTCGAAGATCTCGAATTCCGCAACATGCTAAGTGGGGAGGAAGACAAACTCGGGGTCATCGTCCAGATAAATTCAGGCGCCGGCGGTACCGAGTCGCAGGACTGGGCCGAAATGCTCATGCGCATGTACATCCGGTATGCAGAGCGCAGCAAGTTCAAAATCACCGAAGTCGATTACCAGGAAGGGGATGTGGCCGGGATCAAATCGGTCACACTCGAATTTGACGGCGATTATGCCTATGGCTACCTGAAAGGCGAAAACGGAGTTCACCGGCTGGTCCGCCTTTCACCGTTCGACTCAAACCATAAACGTCACACCTCTTTTGCATCGGTATACGCCTACCCGATCATCAACGATGACATTGTCATTGAAATCAATCCCGCCGACATCAGCTGGGACACGTTTCGAAGCAGCGGCCCTGGCGGGCAAAATGTGAACAAGGTGGAAACCGCGGTACGGCTTAAGCACGAGCCCTCGGGCATCGTCATCGAATGCCAGGAAACCCGGTCGCAGGGGCAGAACCGCGAAAAAGCGCTGAAATTGCTCAAGTCACAATTGTATGAAATCGAATTGCGCAAGCAACGCGAAAAGATCAATGTGATTGAAAGCGGCAAGAAAAAAATAGAGTGGGGCAGCCAGATCAGGAGTTATGTGCTGCATCCTTACAAAATGGTGAAAGACCTGCGCACCGGGTATGAAACTTCCGACACACAGTCGGTGCTCGACGGCGATCTGACTGCATTTATCAAATCGTACCTGATGGAGTACGGGAATGCGGGATGAAAAAACAGCGAAGCATTGTAAAGACGCGCCATGGCGCGTCTCCGCAAAGAAAAAGAACATCTCATCAATATACAACATGCTGAAGATCTATCACAACCCATCCTGTAAAAAATCCCGCGCCGGGTTGAAATTCCTCCAGGAATCGGGACGGGAGTTTGAAATCGTGGAATACCTGAAAAAACCGATGTCGGAGAAGGAACTGGAAAAATTGCTGGTCAAGCTGAACCTCAGGCCAGCGGATCTTTTGCGCACCCAGGAGGATTATTACAAACAGAATCTCAGGGGGAAAAATTTCGAAGATCATGAACTGGTGAAGATCATCCTGCGGAATCCCAAACTGATGCAGCGCCCTGTCATTGAAAGCCAATACAAAGCCGTAATCGGCGACCCGGTTGAAAATATCTCATCCCTGCTACCATAAATCTGAAATATAACCATCAAATTCATCCTTATGAAAACACGCATCGAAAAAGACACAATGGGACCCATCGAGGTTGACATGGACAAGTACTGGGGCGCCCAGACTCAACGGTCCCTTACCAATTTCAAAATTGGCGAACCCGGCTCCATGCCCAAAGAAATGATCAGGGGCATGGCAGTGCTGAAAAAAGCCGCAGCCATGGTCAATGCCGACCTGGGAGTTCTCCCTGCCGAAAAGATGGAACTGATCGTGAAGGCATGCGATGAAATCCTGGATGGCAAGCTGGACGACCAGTTCCCGCTTGTTATCTGGCAAACCGGTTCGGGCACCCAAACCAACATGAACCTCAATGAGGTCATTGCCAACCGTGCGCATGTAATTCACGGAGGCGTTCTGGGCGGCGAAGGAAAAACGGTGATCCATCCCAATGACGACGTGAATAAATCACAATCCTCGAACGATACTTTTCCGGCGGCGATGAGCATTGCGGCTTATAAAATGGTAACCGGCACCACCATCCCCGGCGTGGAACTGCTGAAAGGAACCCTCGCAAAAAAATCGCTGGAATTCAATGAAATCGTAAAAACTGGCCGCACCCACCTGATGGATGCCACGCCGCTCACGCTTGGACAGGAATTTTCCGGCTATGTTTCTCAACTCAGTCACGGGCTGAAAGCCCTAGAAAACACACTTCCCCACCTTGCAGAACTTGCCCTTGGCGGAACTGCGGTTGGCACCGGGTTGAACGCACCGAAAGGTTATGACGTGCTGGTGGCTAAGAAGATCTCCGACCTTACCGGTCTGCCATTTATCACCGCAGAAAACAAATTCGAGTCGTTGTCGGCCCATGATGCCATGGTGGAAACGTCAGGTGCACTCAAAACACTTGCAGTCAGCCTGATGCATATTGCCTCTAACATCCGGCTGCTCGCTTCGGGCCCGCGTTGCGGAATCGGGGAACTGATGCTGCCAGAGAATGAACCAGGCTCGAGCATCATGCCCGGGAAGGTGAACCCGACCCAGCCAGAAGCCATGACGATGGTGTGTGCCCAGGTTCTTGGCAATGATGTGGCCATCAACGTCGGCGGTATCAGCGGCCATTTCCAGCTCAATGTCTTCAAGCCGCTGATGATCTCCAACCTGCTGATGTCGGCACGGCTGCTCGGCGATGCCTGCGTTTCGTTCAATGACAACTGCGCCGTCGGGATTGAACCAAACATGGCTGCCATCAACAAGAACCTTGAAAATTCACTGATGCTGGTCACTGCACTCAATCCCCATATCGGCTACGACAATGCAGCAAAAATTGCCAAGAAAGCGCATAAGGAACATACCACCCTGCGTGAGGCGGCGATGGAACTGGGACTGCTCACCGATGAAGAATTCACAAAGATCGTTGACCCGAGGAAGATGACGGGACCGAAGTGATGCGGGATTCGGGATGCGGGATTCGGGATTCGGAATGCGGGCTAGTTTCCGCTGATTTTTAATGAAAAGCGCATTTCCTTTTTCAGGTTCTTTAAGCGGTAGACAAACGCTTCCCGCACAGTATCGCTTCCGCGGGTAATGTAAAGGGTATCGGGCGGGGCTATTGAATCAAACAAAGCGCCGTACAGTGCCGCAGGATCCTCATAATCATCGCTGAGGGCGATGTAATAGGCGTCTGATCCCTGTTTCAGGTTGCCACGATCATGATTGATCCAGTGGTATTTGTGAATCCGCTCGAGGGATCCGATTGCGTATACCGGTTTATTTATTGGTCCTCCCACGTAGTAATCAAAGTTGGCAGCCGGAAACCATCGGAAGGTGAGGATGGGCGAATTTTTCTTCATCACGCCATGCAGCCTGTCGTCTTTTTCAACCGGCGCGAATTTGTCCCCCAGTTGCTTCCACCCGGTCAGGTCGTGTGTAACGTCATCCATTTTATATTTTCCAAACGGGACCCAGCCATATTTGATTTGACCGACTGCAGTAACTGCCACCATCAGTAAAAATCCAAGTGAAAGAGCCAGTGGCCATGGCAGGATGCTCTTCCTTTCACCAGGACGCTTTTGTTCCGACAGGAATGCAGCGGCGATGAGAATGAACCCGAGATATCCGGGTCCGGTCCAGTGTGGCAGCGTGCTGCGGAAAAGTGAAAATGACTGGAAGACCAGCACCAGCGGAACGCTGACCAGCAAAATAATGCGCAGATAATCGGCCCTGATGAATTGCCTGCGGCGGATAAGGGCAACAAAGGCTGTGAGGATGATGAGCACATTCACCGGGTTGTTGTAAAAGAATTCTCCGGCAATTTCCGTCAGGAAATACTGCAGCTGCAGCCCTGATTCGGTGATGCTGACCCGGTTTTCATGGTACGTAAAGCTGATAAAACCGTTCCCGGCATTCCACAGCACGATCGGAAGGGATAACAGGATGAATATCAGCAGTGCGCCATAGGTTTCCTTCGCCCTGAACCATCTCCGGTTGTAAATGATGATAAACAGCACCATGCCGGTGAGCAAAAAGACCGAATGATATTTCGACAGCAGGGCCAACCCTGATGTAGCGCCGGCCAATAGCAGGAGAATTCTGCTTTTCTGCGTCAATTCCCGGTCGGGCAGCGATTTCAGAAACAGGTAGAGGGTCAGCAGCCAGAAAAAGACCTGGGGCGTGTCGGGAAGAATAAAGGTTCCGCTGAGAACAAACCCGTAAAAAGAAGCGGTAAACAGGATGGAGGCATACAAGCCGGTGAGGGCATCCTTGATAAAACGGCCGATAAGGAACATCAGTCCGGTGCTCAGCGTTCCAAACACAACTGCCGCGAGCCGCAGGAAAAACTCATTGTCAAACGTCAGATTTAATGTGAAGATCTGGATCACATACCCAAGCATGGGAGGATGGTCGAAGTGGCTCAGCGCCGGAAATTTTGCATAGTTCAGATAATATACCTCGTCGTTGCCCAGTTCGATAAACCCGGCAATAAACCCGCGGATCAGCGTGGAAACTGTCAGTATGATGAAAAAAGTCCAATAAATTTTTCTATTAGTTGGCATGAAATATCAATATGCTATCAATTGTTCACTTGTCCGCCTGTCCGCCTGTCCCCCTGTTCACCTGTTCACCCGTTTACCTCACAAAGGTATAGTTTCTCACAAAAAGCTAATCAGCAATTTGATATTTAAAAAGATCACGATTCCTCCGACGATTAACAGCATTGCCTTGGTAGAAAAAGTATTCACATATTTCCCCATTACCTTTTGAGATGAAGTCAGGTATATTTGAAGAAAAATAGTGAAGGGCAACTGGATGCTGAGAACCATTTGTGAGATGATCAGTCCCTGGTAAGGATTCCGGATCAGGAAAATGATGAGCAGGGCCAGTACCAGGGAAATCAGAACGCCAAGGCGCGAATGGCTGTCGTGAATATCGTACGGTTCTCCATACAAACCGGCAAAAATACTGCCGCCGGCCATTCCTGAAGTGATGGTTGATGCGATCCCCGCAAAAAGCAATGCGACGCCAAACACCACTGCCGCGTTATTTCCCAGGAGGGGCCGTAAAATACTTTCCGCCTGCTGCAATTCATTGACCGCGACATGATTTGTAAAGAAACTGGTAGCGGCAAGGAGGATGATGGCACTGTTGATGGCCCAGCCAACGATCATGGAAAAAAGAGTGTCGAAAAGCTCGTAATCCAATTGTCTTTTGATCACCTTTTCATCTTCCAGGTTCCACTGGCGGCTTTGAATGATCTCAGAATGCAGAAAAAGGTTGTGTGGCATTACTACAGCGCCGAGCACGCTCATTACAATGATTATCGAACCCTCCGGGATGCCTGGCTTCACCCAGCCAATGCCCGCTTCGATCCAGTTGATATCGACCAGTGTCAATTCATATAAAAATGAAAGCCCGATAATGGAAACAAAGGCGATAATAAATTTCTCGATCTTCTGGTAGGAATTGGTAAACAGCATGATGCCAACGAAAATGAATGCCATGATCGCCCCTGCCGGGATTGGGATGTTGAACAGCATGTTGAGTGCCACAGCTGCTCCCAGAATTTCGGCCAGCGATGTGGAAACGGAGGCCCCCATTGCCGAAATCAGCACTGTTCGCGATACCCACCGGGGAGTGTACTTGTTCGCCGCCTCTGAAAGACACAGGCCGGTAGCAATTCCAAGGTGAGCCACATTGTGCTGAAGGATGATCAGCATGATGGTAGACAGGGTAACCATCCACAGCAGGGTATACCCGTATCCCGACCCTGCCGCGATATTTGATGCCCAATTCCCAGGGTCAATGAAGCCGACGGTGACGAGCAATCCCGGCCCGATATACTTCAGGATGTCAAGACCTCCGAAACGGGGATTGTGGTCACGCCTGCGGAGATCTTTAATGAAATCGAAAAGTATCATGTATGGTGTTTCTGTAAAACAGGCACATCGCCCTGCAAGGCAAAATACAGCAGAACGATGTGCACACTCAGAAGTCGTTATAATTATTCCTTCTCAAATCCAAATTTCCAGTATGAAACCTGCTTGACCTATTTGGTCTTAACGATCGGTTTCAGGATGTCATATTTCTGCCAGTCGGCAAAAATGTTCTGGGCAATGCTCACAGCAGCCTGGTCGACATACTGCGGATCTGTAACGGTGATGGCACCGGTCCAGAGGGCATCCTTTGATCCCTTGGTGTACACGCTGGCTTCAAGGTTGATCACAGAGGTTGTTGTCCAGTATCCTCCGGTTGAAACGGTACCTCCGCCGTAATAGCCTCCGCCGTAATATCCGCCGCCATAATAGCCGCCGCCCCAGTAGCCGCCACCCCAGTAACCGCCATAGCCGCCGGTCGCATAGGTTGTTTGTGGCACATAACTCTCTGATTTATCAGTTCCTTTGTATTTGAAAACAAGGATGGCATCGGCACCAAGACTATCGCACTTCCGTTTGATGTCATCAATGGGATATTTGATGGAAGGATTCAGGAAATCCAGGGAGCCGATTGATTTGAGGCCCTGTTTTTCGAAATATGCGTCCACCGATTGTTCAAAAGGCTTCATGTATTCCAGCTTTTCAAACAATGGCATGACCACCACTTTTGAAATCTGCGATTTGTTGTCCGGGTTCTTCCAGCTGGTCAGGGTGACCGGCGAACCACAAGAGGTAGCCAAAAAGGCAGTGATGACTGCCAGAAATCCAAGGTAAATTTTTCCTGTTTTCATAGATTAACTGTTTAAAATGTATTTGGAAGTAAAGATAAACAATCTTTCCGTTTTGAAACAGGAAAATTTAACGTGTTTTTTACACCCGGGGCATGTTAAGCTTACCTTTTAAAGAAAATATCATACCCGAACCTGATGATCGTAGCTGCCACCACCAGCAGGAAGAATATCCGGATGAAAGTGTTTCCTTTCAGGATGGCGAGCCTGGCGCCGAGCAGGGATCCGGTGAAATTGCATAATGCCATCGGAATGGCGTAATGGTAAAGGATATGCCCGCTGCCTGCAAAAAAGAGGATGGAGCCGGTGTTGGTGGCGACATTCACGAATTTGGCGTGGGCGCTGGCTTTCAGAAAATCAAATCCCAGCACGCTGATGAAAAACAAAACCAGGAAACTACCGGCACCCGGGCCGATAAAGCCGTCGTAAAACCCGATGACGAGGGCGAACAGGCCGCCATACATCAACTCCCGGCGTGGTGTTTTACGGGTGGTGCCGGCGATGCCAAAATCCTTTTTCGTGTAAGTATATATTGCCACAACGATAAGCACGCCGAAAATAACAGGTTTCATGAAGGAATTGCTCACAATGGAGACAGTTTTCGAACCGGCATAAGCCGCTATCAGAGCGATCAGGCAAAGCACCCCCAGCAGTTTCCATTGCAGTTTGACCTTCCGCGCATATTGCAATGCCGCTGATGAAGTGCCGGTGAATGAAGGAATCTTGGTTGTTCCCAGCAGGGTGGCCACGGAATGGTCAGGCAGGGTGATCAGCACCGCCGGCGTCTGGATCAGCCCTCCACCGCCCACGATGGCATCGATGAAACCGGCGGCAAGGGCGGCGAGACAGAGGAAAAGCATTTCGGCAGAAACCATAATGAGCATTCAGTATCTATGATCGCCAAAGTTACACTAAAAAATATTTTACTTTTTTCTTGCTTTTTGGATTATATGTATTACCTTTGTACTATACAATATGTTTAATACATATAGAATACTTTATGGGCAAGGATACATTGTTATCAGATTTATTATCAGCCTGGGAAGAGACCTATAAAAAAGGTCAGCTGACCTTATGGATTTTCCTGGCATTGAAAGAAGATAAAAAGTATGTGGATGACATCAAATCATTCGTGGAGGAGCAGTCAAAACAATCCATGAGTTGCGAGGAGCAAAGTCTTTACCGAACCTTGCGAAAATTCCAGCACCTGGGGGTTGTTGACTTTGAAACTGGCAAGGGAAATAAGGGTCCTGAGCGCAAATACTATTTTCTGACAGAATTGGGAAAGTCCCTGCTCAATCAATTTATCAATAGAAATATCAGTTTGTTTTATAACGATAAAATCAAAAATCTTTTAACATCGGAGGAATAATTATGAAATCATTGACCATGAATCAGTTATCATTTGCAGGGGTTCTTGTTATACTGACCATCGCCATGCGCTATTGTTTAAGCACTTTATTGGCGAATATGGAGTTTAACATGGCATGGTTGGTCGCTGCAATTTATGCAATCTCAGTTTTTGCCATCGGTTGGTTTTTGGGAAAAAGGGAATATGAATCCCTTCCGCTTTATGATATCGGTTTCAAATTTCACCTGATAACATACGTTGTTTGCAATGTCATTGCAGAATTGTGGTTCCTGTTTGGTTTCCAGTCACAATTTGAGCGTGTAAAAAGTGTCCATTTAACAGTGCCCTGATTGTATGCGTGGTTTTCTTATTTATACCATGATCTCCCCGGTTAAATACAATTGTGCTTCTCCGCCAATATAGACCCGGTCGCCTGCAAACCGGCAATCAAGAGAACCGACCCTTTTGGAGATCTGTTTCGCATTTAACATGGATTTGCCAAGCCTGCCCGACCAGTATGGAATCAGCGTGGTATGTGCCGACCCGGTCACAGGGTCTTCGTTCACACCCGATTGAGGGCCAAAGAACCGGGAAACAAAATCGACACTGTTTCCGGGTGCGGTGACGATCAATCCCCTTGCATCAAGTTTTGCGATGGTTACAAAATCAGGCTGGATTTTCTGTACTTCCTCTTCTGATCGGAGAACCGCCATGTAATCAGTTTTACCTTTATATACTTCCAGGGGTGTCAATCCAATTCCCTTTGTGATTTCAGGAAGGTTTTCACACCGGGAAAACACATCTGCCGGGAAATTTAAAAACAGCTTCTTACCGTCTTTCTTTACTTTCAACTCTCCGCTGCGGGGGGAGTGGAAAACGATCTCGTCATTTTCAAAATCAGTATGGTTGAAAATCACATAGGCAGAGGCCAGTGTGGCATGTCCGCAAAGGTCAACCTCCACTGCCGGGGTGAACCATCTGATTTCATAGAAATCAGGCGCCTTCAATAAAAAGGCTGTTTCAGCAAGATTATTCTCCGCCGCTACCGACTGCATGAGGTGCTCATCCAGCCAGTGATCAAGCAGGCATACGGCGGCAGGATTTCCGCCAAACAGGTGACTGGTAAAGGCATCAACCTGGAACATTTTAATGCGTTTCATGATGAAAGGCTTATGTTTGTGTTCCGTTAAACTTTATGATATATCTTACTGACAATCTTCCAGTCATTGTAAGTTTAAATGCTGATGATGATGCCCGTTTAATTTACGATTAATTCGCTTTAATCGTAAATTCTGTCAGACCGTATCGCCTGTATCCGAAGCATGCTTGTCCGGCTCAATATGCACATGCACAAACGACCGCGACACTTCTTCGTTGATCTGTTTTTCAACCTCGTGAGAAACTTCGTGTGCTTCTGCCAGGGTAAGCCCCGGTTGCACATGGATCGTTACTTCAATAAAATGTTCGGCACCCGAAGATCTCACCCTGAGATCGTGATATTTCAATACCCCAACCGACTGGTTCAGAACCGTTTCGATTCGGGTAACCAATGAAACCGGCACCCGGTCGAGCAGCACATCGGCAGCCCGTTTACCAAGCTGCCATGATACTCCAAGAACGATGAATGCCACTGCCAGGGCCGCCACTGAATCGGCAAAGAACAATCCAAACTGGGCGAGGATCAATCCAAGCAAAACCACGGCGGAACTCCAGATGTCGGTTGAAAAGTGAAGGGCATCCGCTTCAAGCGCCTGGCTGTTGTACTTCCGGGCGACCCTGTAAAGCGCCCTGGAACGGGCAACATCAACAACAATGGAGGTTACAACAACGATATAACTGAATACGTTTACCTCGATTTTTGTTTCCCCGCTTAACAGCCGGTGAACCGCTTCATAAATGATCCATGCACAGGTGATCAGCAGCAAAAAAGTCTCGATGAGCGCTGAAAAATTTTCTATTTTCCCATGACCGTAATGATGATTTTTATCGGGTGGCGTATCAGAAATCCTCACAGAAAACCAGGTGATCACGGCGGCAACCAGGTCAAGCCCCGAATGCAATGCTTCAGAGAGCAATCCAAGGCTTCCGGTAAGCAATCCTATCACCAGTTTGAACCCTGTGAGAAAGAATGCCGCGATCACGGAAACTCCCGCAACACGCTTTTTTTCTATTTCCATCCTGTTTTTCATAGCTAATCTGTTTCTTCGTTTGCTTCCTTCACTTGTTCGGTTTGATCTGCTTTACTGGCAGGGATTGGCTGGTAGTTAAGTACATATAAGAATATCAGCAGTGGAATGGCAAACCAAAATACTGAAAATATCGAATGGAAAGCAGATGATGATGCATCTTTTGCCTGCATTTTTTTATACCCTGTGAAAATCGAAAGGATTGTGCCATTGGCGGGATGAAAAATGGTATCGGCCAGGATGCCTGTGAGGTGTATTCCAACCAGGACAAGGAATGTATTGGCTACAATCTCATGCAATTCCCCCAGGCTGTCAGGGTCAAACCCGGCACGTATCCTGAGCCCGAACATCCCTGTTTCTCCGGATGCCAGGATCAGCATCCCTGACATCGCTGAAGCCAGGGCAGTGATGAGAATGCAAAGCATGATGATTGACGCCAGCGGGTTGTGGCCCGGATGAGTTTCTTTGCTTTGCTTCATGTTGCTGATAAATTGTCTGATGGATGCCGGGGAAACCGGAAAGTCGCGGAACCTGGCATATTCCGGTCCCGAAAAGCCCTGGATAATCCGGAACAGGATCAGCCCCGCGATCAGGGAACCCAGGGCTGCATGCAGATTAAGGTATTCTTCATCTCCTCCAAGGAGATATGCAACTGCAAATGAAATAGCAAGCAGCCAGTGAAAAAAACGTGTAGGAAGTGTCCAGATATATGTTTTCATTTGCGCGTTTCATTCATTATACAAAACTTTTGAAAAATAATTCGATGATCGGCTATCGGGAGGAATCGTATCATGATGGATTTATAAAAAATACCTGAACGACAGAAAAACCAACAGAATCTGAATGCCTAAACGGGGTTTCATATCGGCAAAGATAGGAATTTTAGCATATGTAATTCTCGTCCCCCTGAATTTAAAAACCCCTGCCACCTGTTAATACGCCGTACAATCCCGGCATTAATTTTCTAAGCAGGGCGCCAAAACCGACTGCAAATGCGATGATGGCAAGCGGCAGAAACACATAACTTAACATACGGTAATATGGCACCTGGTTTACCACTGTAAAAAGAGCTTCGATGGCGTATGCGATAAGTGGGGCATGAACCGCATAAATGATAAAGGCAAAGGCTGAGAGCCAAACAAACCATTTTTGGTTCATAAACCAGCTGACCATCCCGTTGCAGCCGTACCACGCTACAATTAACCCGCTCAGGATGACCAGCTTGTGCATGATCGTAAGTGTCGGAAAAACGGCTTCTCCCAAAAAAGGCCGGCCAAGGAAAGCAATAACAGTTTTGACTGCTGCGAGCAGGATAAACGCAGTTCCCCACCACATCGGTTTCAGAAACCTGGCAGGAACATCGATGTTGAAATTTCTTTTTTGCATCAGGATTCCCAGGGAGAAAAACAGCAGGCCTTCACCTTCGATGAAAACGAATCCCATGGTCCCAAGCCACATCAGGAAGGCAACACTTAAAAATATCCACTTAACGATCCTGTGGGTTACGCACCAGCGGAGCCATGCACAAACACGAGCAGGAACATCGAAATGAACGACCAGAATTTGAATTTTTGGCTGTTGAAATCTGAGACAATTCCGGGGCGTTGGGGTAGTTGCATGGTGGTTTTATGGGCGTGTTCGGTGGATCTGGATGAAACAGGGCACGAATTTAGTAAAACGATTCAATCATTGGAAAAACGAATTGTTTATCTTAAATTTGTAGAAATTGTAAGCAATGTCACCGACAATTTTAAGGTTTGACAAAGATGGAACCTGCACTTCGGATTATAGTGTAACAACGATCTCTGACCTTGGTTTCTGGGTCCTGATCGGGGATAAGGAGTATTTTGTTCCTTTTAATGAGTACCCGGTATTCCGGGATGCTACTGTTAAACAGATTCTCGATCTCAACTTTTATGCTCCATCGCAACTTCGCTGGGAATTACTGGATGTGGATGTCGAGCTGCAGGCGCTGGCCGACCCGGAATCGTTTCCACTGTTATTCAGGTAAGTGCGTCAACAATATTAATTATCCTTCAGGCAACCAATTCCCAGGGTTTGTTATCTTTATAGGCAGAATATCATCCCCATGCCCTCCTGCAAAAAAATAATCCTGCTGGCTGTCCTCCGGTGTTTTCGCATGGCGGGGTTTTCCCAAGGGGAGTTCAATAACTGGTTCTTTGGCAACAAGGCGGCCATTACATTCAATACCAGCCCGCCGACGAACATTCCAAGCACCCAGATGGGTTCGGTGACCGCCACCGCAAGCGTTTCTGATTCCAACGGGCTGGTTTTGTT
Source organism: bacterium (assembly GCA_037141055.1). GTDB lineage: Bacteria > Bacteroidota > Bacteroidia > Bacteroidales > FEN-979 > CAIVAT01. The sequence goes on from JBAXDH010000062.1 coordinate 15,367, forward strand.
CTATTCCAATGGAACCAACGTTTATGATCGCAACCATGGAATTATGTCCACTTTGATTTCGGGAATGAATAATACCCAACCCGTTTTGCCTTAAAGCAAATCGGGGCGAACAACCTGTATTGGATTTTTTGTTTGAAGGAAGCAATTACATTCCCTCCTTTACCACCACCACCTCCGGGATTATTTTATTCAGTCATAGATATTAGCTTGAATGGCGGACTGGGAGCAGTTGTCGCAACTCAGCACAACATCCCGGTTCCAGGCGCGGAACTTGCTTGCGATAAACTAACCGGAACCCGGCATCATAACAACAAGGACGCATGGATTGTAACACGCGATACCAATCAGCATTTTCTGTCTTATCTCATCTCCTCTGCCGGCATTTCCGGACCGGTGACCAGCACCAGTTCAATAGTGACCCCCACTTTTGTAAGAGGAGGCGATGTTAAGATATCTCAGGATGGCAAAAAGATGGTCTCCAATTATGCATCTGGGGTTAACTCTCTTTGTGAAAGGAGAAAATCGAAAAGTGAAAATTTCGCGGTCATCAAAATTATAACGGCCAATTTTATTTTTCAGAAGAAACCCCGATCCCGTATTCCTGAAACCATCCGCGAATTCTATCCAACACCTCTTGTCCCGGTTCCTCAAGTTCTGCAAACGCCGCCTCTCTTCCAAGTTTCGCATATTTGTGCTGTGCAATGGCATGGTAGGGCAAAAGATGAACCTCCGGAGTTTTCCCGGGAAGGGATGCTAAAAGTTCTGCAGTTGCCCGTATGTTCTCTTCATGGTCGTTGACACCGCCGATCATCGGAATCCGGATAATTAACGGGACTCCTGTTCCCGAAAGGATTTTGAGGTTTTGAAGGATCAACTCGTTGGTGATGCCGGTCCACTGTTCATGCAGGACGGAATCCATCATCTTCAGGTCGAAAAGGAACAGATCGGTTCGACATGCAACCTCCATCAGAATTTCTGTTTTAACCGCCCCGGCCGTATCAACAGCCCGGTGAATGTTTCTTTTACCACATTCATCGAGCAGTTCGATCAGCATCTTCGAATGAAGAAGTGGTTCACCCCCGGAGAATGTGACTCCTCCACCCGACTGTTCAAAAAACGGCCGTTCCTTTTCAATGATTTCCATTATTTCCTGAACTGTCATTGATTTTCCCGACATTTCAATGGCTTTGGTGGGACAAACATCCGCGCATTGCCCGCAGAGAGTGCACAGATCAGTGTCGGTGGTGATGCCGTCGGAATGCAGGGTGATGGCATTCTCCGGACAAACCTCTACGCATGTTCCGCATTTGATGCATTTGGATGGGGTGTACATCTTTTCGCGACCAACAGAAATGCCCTCCGGGTTGTGGCACCACGCACACTGCAGGTTGCAGCCTTTGAAAAAGACCACTACGCGGATGCCTGGGCCATCGTTGATTGCGTAACGTTTGATATCGAAGATCAGGGCATCGGACATAAAAAAGTTCTCGCAGATTTCCAACGAAAAAAGTTCTCGCAGATTAGCGCAGAAAAGGGCGCAGATTTACGCGAATTCTTTTTTGAAATGAATTATTCCATGAACATTATAACTGGTTATTTTTTAAATATAATCAGCGAGAATCTGCGCCCTTTTCTGCGCAAAATCTGCGAGAACTATTTAGCAGAATGCATCATTTTCCGTTCGCTCAATAACCTCCTGCTGCAAATCGGCGTTCATGTCGTTGAAGTAGTCACTGTAGCCGGCCATCCGCACCAGCAGATCCCGGTAATCCTCAGGGCAGGCCTGTGCCGCCAGCAAAGTTGCAGTGTCCACGATGTTGAACTGGATATGATGCCCGCCAAGCGTGAAATAGCTGCGAATCAGGTGGCCCAGTTTTTTAATGTCCTCCTCTTTGCGCAACAGGCCTGGGAGAAATCGTTCGTTCAAAAGTGTTCCGCCTGATTTTACCTGGTCCAGCTTGCTCAGCGATTTTATCACCGAAGAAGGCCCGTGCGTGTCGGCCCCGTGCGAAGGCGATGTTCCGTCGGAAATTGATTTCCCGGCGAGCCGGCCATTGGGCGTCGCTCCCATTACTTTACCGAAATAGACATGGCAGGTGGTTGAAAGCATATTCAGGTGATATTTACCGCCAGGCTTGATGTTTGGTTTCCCGTCGATGGTATCCACCAGGTCGTTGTAAACTTTCACCGCAATGTCATCGGCAGCATCGTCGTCATTCCCGAAAAACGGGGTGCGGTTGATTATGGTCTGGCGCAGCACCTCCTCGCCGGCGAAGTTCTTCGATACTGCCTTTAAAACACGGTCAAGGCTGAAGGTTTTATCATCAAAACCATGCTTTTTCAGCGCAGAAAGACTGTCGGTAACAGTACCCAGTCCGCAGCATTGTATGTAACTTGTGTTGTACCTCGGACCTCCATCGTAGTAGTCCTTTCCCTTTGCAATGCAATCGTCGATCACAACAGACAAAAAGGGCGCCGGGGCATATTTGGCAAACATCCGGTCGATGTAGTTGCTCACCCGCATTTTCTGGTCAACGACAAAGTTCAGCTGAGCCAGGAACGCATTGTAAAGCGCTTCGAAACTGTCAAATAACCGCGGATCGCCGGTTTCGATCCCTACCACCTTTCCGGTGACAGGGTCCGTACCATTGTTTAATGTGATCTCAAGTATTTTCGGCACGTTGAGATACCCGGTGAGCAGGTAAGCCTCCTTGCCGAAAGCGCCCACCTCTATACAGCCGCTGCAGCCACCTTCGCGGGCATCTTGCAGCGATTTTCCCTGGCGCAGCATTTCACGGATGTAGATATCGGGATTGAACACCGAAGGATATCCGTGCCCCTGGCGGATCACCCGTGTAGCAGCATGCAGAAATTTGTCCGGTGTGTTAACGCTGATATGCACCGAATTCCCGGGTTGCAGGATGTGAAGTTCCCCGATCACCTCCAGCATGAGGTAGGAAACCTCGCTTGTGCCATCGCTTCCGTCGCCCTTTACCCCGCCCAGGTTGATGTTGGTGAAATCGTTGTAGGTGCCGCTTTCACGGGCGGTGATTCCCACCTTGGGAGGGGCAGGATGGTTGTTGACCTTGATCCAGAAACAGGAGATGAGTTCCTTCGCTTCGTCCCTGCTAAGTGTTCCCGCAGCAATTTCGCGCTCATAAAACGGGGTTAAATGCTGATCAAAATGACCAGGGTTCATGGCATCCCAGCCGTTGAGTTCGGTAATGGTTCCAAGATGAACAAACCAGTACATCTGGATGGCTTCCCAAAAAGTTCGCGGTGCATGGGCGGGAATCCAACGGCAAATTTCTGCAATTTTAATCAATTCATTGATCCTTTTGGGGTCTTTCTCGTTGGCAGCCATTTCATCAGCCAGCGCGGCATGACGTTCAGCGAAGAGAATCACCGCATCGCAGGCAATGTCCATTGCTTTCCACTGTTCCGATTTGTCGGTGGCCTCCGGATCATTCAGGTAATCCAGTGAAGCAAGATTCGCAGCAATCTCCCGTTTGAAATCCAGCATCCCTTTTTGGTAGATCTTCCCGTCGAGGGAGGTATGGCCGGGGGCGCGCTGTTCCATGAATTCGGTGAACAGTCCGGCTTCGTAGGCGGCTTTCCATGCAGGCGGCACATGGCAGAAAATCCGTTCGCGCTGGGTTTTGCCTTTCCAGTATGGAATGACTTCCAGTTCATACCTGTCAATATCTTCCAGGTTGATGGTATATTTCTGTAAATCCCGGGTATTTAAAACATGCAGGTCTTCAACGCTGTGGCAGGTCAGTTCGGGGAAAGTAGGTACGACCTTTGGCGACGGACCGCGCTCACCTACAATCAGTTCTCCTTCACCAAGGTAGATGGTCTTCCTGAGGCAATGATCCAGGAAATTCATAGCCCTCAATACAGGAATCGAGCATGTTCCGTAGTGCTCCCGGTAGAAAGCGGTTTCATGGAGGGCGCGCTCAATTGACAACGACGGCTGGGTGTCAACACTTAATTGACGCAATTTCCTGATCCGGTCGTTCATCCCTGGTCCAATGGGGTTTTTCACCGGGAGATCGAAATTCCGTTCAGCGGCTGCAGGCCTTTCCGGGGCGATGGTATGAGATTTAATATTCTCGAACATGTATTCGTCTTTAAAATAAGTTATAAGACTTTTCAAGGTTTCAAGATCGAAATGTCAGTTAATGATGACCACGATTTCTTCTGTTTTTACTGATGTTGATTCCCAGGGTCTTTTATAAATAAAATGTAGGTAATATTCACCCCTGACCAATCCGATAAATGACCATGTTTCAATTACTGCCCCGCCTTTTGGCTTACTGCCATCCAATTAAATCAGCAATTCCGACAAAATGAACGAAAAGAATAACGATGATGATTGGTTTCATAGCAGCCTCTTTTAGCGTTCTAAATTAATCCTTCTTTTGTCCATAAAAGACGATTTACCGAAATATTCCGGTCATCACTCCAATATTTTTCCAGGCGTTTTTGATTTATGGAAGGAGGGCTGATATGCCTTAATTATAGAACATCAGGCAACTGAATAGTCGCCGGTAACTTTTGACGAGAGAGTGGAGATAGACTGTCTTTTCCATAGGGCCTAAGATTTAATGGATTGCAGGCGAATGTTCCCGGCATAAATGGAAATACAAAATTAGCAATAAGAAATTGTATCTTTACATTCCGGAGGGAATTTTCACGTTCCGGGGAGATACAAAGCTGAAATATTCTGATAACCAAACTCTTTCAAAAAGATTATCCATGACATTTATCAACAGGACAATTTCATTTCTAGGTATCGCAGGTATCTTGATGTCGATCATCACCGGATGTACAAAAAAAAATGACCCTGGTTCTATTCCAACAGTGACTACTTCCGATGTGAAAATCACCAGCGACTCAACAGCAACCTGCGGAGGAACCGTTACTTACGATGGAGGTTCTCCAGTAACCGCCCGCGGAATATGCCTGGATACAATCACCCTGCCTGCTCTGGCCGGGCCGCACACTATAAATGGAACCGGTACGGGGACTTTTACGAGCAACCTTAACGGGCTCCGGACAGATATCAAATATTATGCAAGGGCCTATGCCACCAACGGAAATGGTACAGCCTATGGTCAAAGTACCTGGTTCAGGATACTGAGGAGAGTGCCGGATTCTGTTGCCGACGCTGACGGAAACATTTACCACATTGCATGGATAGCCAGGAAGTTCTGGATGATGGAGAACCTGCGTGTTACCCACTATCGCAACGGTGATGCCATCGCAAAAGTTACGGTCGACAATTCATGGAAAGTACTCACAACCGGAGCCTGCTGTTTGTATGAAGACAATGCTTCCAACATCACCAATTACGGCTATTTGTATAACTGGTATGCACTTGCCGACAACCGGGGGATCTGCCCGACAGGCTGGCATGTACCCTCTGTTCAGGAATGGAACAACCTGGCCGATTCCCTTGGAGGCGCCAATGTTGCCGGAGGGAAGATGAAATCCACAGGAACCATCGAAGGCAGCACAGGCCTGTGGTATTCACCCAACACCGGTGGGACAAACTCGAGCGGATTCAGCGGTGTTCCCGGCGGGTACCGGATCAATTACGGTACCTATTATTCCATGGGAAATGTAGGATATTACTGGTCTTCAAGTGATACAGCCTCTTTGAATGCGTGGAACTTCATCCTGGATGCAAACAACGGTGAACTGAACCGGAATTTTAATTTCAAGACCAACGGGTTTTCGGTGAGGTGCTGCAAAGATTAAGAAAAAGTTCTCGCAGATTTGGCGCAGAAAAGGGCACATGCGTATTTTAATGAATCGTTTAAAGAATCACAAAATACTAATTGCTCATTACCCTGATAAGGAATTAAAAGCAAATCCGATGTTTGAAAAGATAAGGGCGGGTAGGTAATGTTCTTACATTTAGAACAGGAAGATAAAGAAATTATTAATCCAGCTATACAACATAATTGAATCAATAACCTGGTTTTTTTCATCGCCTTTTGACAACTTAAATTTTTACTAATTTTAATGTTGTTACTAATTGTTCATCTTGAATTTTAACCACATACAATCCTTGATGGAATGATTCAAAATTAATTGATGTCATATTTGAACTTATCTCACAGGAATATACTAGTTTGGAGTTAAGGTCAAAGATACTGCAAAAGTATCTCCAATGTGATAACAAGCACAATTAATTGTAAAAGAGGAATGTGCTGGATTTGGACTTAGCGGCTCGTTGATATCCATCATCTAGAAATCATTGGGTTCCTTGATCCACCTATTCAAATACTAACTTGAAAGTTCGTAAATTTGCAGCCGTGTAAATAGCCCTCATGTAGATTTTTTGCATCTGATTGTACCCTATTTGTACCTTTCATCTATAATTTACTGATATTCAATATTAATATGATTACAGTCTCAAACCTGGGGATCCAGTTTGGCAAACGCATCCTGTTCCAGGATGTGAACATGGTGTTCAATCCCGGTAACTGCTACGGGATCATCGGGGCCAATGGTGCCGGGAAATCCACTTTCCTGAAAATGCTCTACGGAGAGATGGACAATACCAAAGGATCCGTAACTTTCGGTCCGGGAGAGCGGTTGTCGGTGTTGAAACAGAGCCACACGGAGTTTGACGAATTTCCGGTCATCACCACCGTGCTGATGGGACATTCCGAACTTTGGGCCATCATGAATGAAAAGGATTCCCTCTATGCGAAGGCTGACTTTTCTGAGGCAGATGGAAACCGGGCTTCAGAACTGGAGGAAAAATTTGCCGCCATGGATGGCTGGAATGCCGAAAGCAGTGCTGCAAGCCTTTTAAGCGGACTGGGAATCAAAGAGGATCTCCATAATAAATTGATGCGGGAACTCAATGGCAGGGACAAAGTGAAAGTACTCCTTGCCCAGGCTCTTTTCGGCAAACCGGACAACCTGCTACTCGATGAACCCACCAACGACCTCGACCTTGAAACCGTGAACTGGCTGGAGGGCTATCTTGCCAACTTCGAAAACACCGTACTGGTTGTTTCGCACGACCGGCATTTCCTCGACTCCATCTGTACCCACATCGTCGATATCGATTTCGGACGGGTTCAACAGTTTCCGGGAAATTACAGTTTCTGGTACGAATCGAGCCAG
>JBAXDH010000063.1:0-22367 GCA_037141055.1 bacterium
AATAATCAGCTGTTCCATTACAATACATTAAGGTAACCACCTACTGTAATAAGTTGTTTTTATTGATATTTATCATTAATTTTGGTGCAGTTTATTACAATCCAACGCAATGCCGAAACGTAACGGGAATAAATCCGATGATGAAATTTCCCGCCGGAAATTCGAAGCATTGCTGAAAAAGATGCCTTCAGCACCTGGTTCGGACCTTTCCGAAACTGACATGAGAAAACTCATTCACGAGTTGGAAGTTCACCAGATTGAACTGAAGGCTCAGAACGATGAGCTTCGCCAGGCCTGGGCTATGGCAGAAACTGCGAATCACAAGTATGTTGAATTGTTCGACCTGGCTCCATCAGGATATTTTTCGCTTGCCGTCGATGGTGAAATCATTGACCTGAATCATAACGGTGCAAAAATGCTCGGGAATGAAAGCTCCCGGTTAGTCGGGCTTCATTTTCCCTCTTTTGTCTCCGTTGATACAAAAGATGTGTTTCATGTCTTTCTCGGGAGCCTTTTTAGCAGCCGGGTTTCAGAAACGTGCGAAGTGACCCTGTCTGTAAAAGGGCACCTGCCGATGCATGTTCACCTTACCGGCATCATGAACGATAATGGTGTAACATGCCTTATAACTGCTGTTGATTTTACCGAGCGAAAACAGGCAGGACTTTTTCTGGAGGAGAGTGAGCTGCGTTATCGCACGCTGGCCAATTCCGGCCAGGCGTTGATATGGACCTCCTCGCCGGACAAAAAATGTAACTATTTCAACCAGGTCTGGCTTGATTTTACTGGCAGGACCATTGAGCAGGAACTGGGCGACGGCTGGGCAGAAGGGGTTCACCCCGGCGATATTGAGCGCTGTGTTGAAATCTACGTCGCATCCTTTGACCAGCGCATTCCTTTCAGCATGGTTTACAGGCTCCGCAGCCATGATGGTTCCTATCGCTGGATATTGGACGATGGGAAACCAAGATTTGACAGCCAGGGAAATTTTCTCGGTTACATCGGGCATTGCCTGGATATTACCGAACGTATGCAGGCAGAGCAAATCCTCAGTACCCGCCTTCGCCTGGCAGAATATTCACAATTTCATTCAAGGGGCGAATTGCAGCAGAAACTGCTTGATGAACTCGAACTGTTAACCGACAGCAACATCGGTTTTTTTCATGTTATTGATCCCGACCAGGTAACCCTTACACTTCAAAGCTGGTCGACCAACACCCTGGCACACATGTGCAGTGCAGAAAGCACGGGACAACATTATGGAATAGACAAAGCAGGGGTTTGGGTCGATTGTGTTCGCCAGAGAAAACCTGTAATTCACAATGATTATTATAGCCTGCCGCATCGCAAGGGACTGCCGGAAGGGCATGCCCCGGTAATGCGCCAGCTTGTTGTGCCTGTTTTTCGCAACGAGATGATTGTTGCGATTGTGGGCATTGGAAACAAACGCTCCGACTATACCGAAAAAGATGTCGAGGTGGTTTCATTGCTTGCAGATCTGGCATGGGACATTACCGAGCACAAAGGGGCCGAGGAACGGCTTTATAAACTTTCGCAGGCGGTTAAACAAAGTCCGGTAATTGTTTATATCACGAACCTGGACGGGATCATTGAGTATGCCAACCCAAAAGCAACCGAAGTCTCAGGTTATTCCAATAATGAACTCGTAGGGAGGAACCCCCGTATTTTCAGTTCGGGTGAAAAACCGAAAGAAGAGTATAAAACCCTGTGGAAGGCTATCAGTTCAGGACAGGAATGGAAAGGCGAGTTCCACAACAGGAAGAAAACCGGCGGGCTTTATTGGGTGGCCGCATCCATTTCACCTGTTTTTAATAGTGGGGGGGAGGTGACGCATTACCTCGCTGTTGAAGAAGATATCACCGAGCGGAAAAATTCGGAAAAGGAGATTCACGAACTCAACTTAACCTTAGAACTCAGAATAGCCGAACGGACGCTCCAGTTAGCCGAAAGCAATGCAAAACTTGAGAAGGAAAATGCAGAACGGCTTAAAACTTCGAGAGCGCTGCAAGAGTCCCTGGACCGGCTGAATAAAATTGCCGACAGGTTACCCGGTGTTGTTTACCAGTACCGGCTGAAGCCCGACGGATCCGCCTGTTTTCCCTATGCCAGCGAGGGCATTTATGACATTTACAGGGCCTGCCCCGCTGATGTGGAACATGATGCATCCATCATTTTTTCCAGGCTTCACCCCGACGATATCGACAGTGTGGTTGCTTCCATCCAGGAATCGGCAAAGGAAATGTCGCTTTGGCGGCATGAATATCGTGTAAGGTATGACGATGGAAACGTTCGCTGGCTTTTGGGGAACGCAATGCCGCAACATGAAGCAGACGACTCGGTTCTGTGGTACGGATTTATTACCGACATCACCGAACAGAAACTTGCTGAGGAAGAACTGAAACAGGTCTCTTCGCGTTTGGCCCTTGCCACCCGTGCTGCCGGCGTGGGGGTTTGGGACTACACTATTGCCAGCAACACTCTTATTTGGGACGACCAGATGTATGCCCTGTACGGCCTTGCTAAAGAAAATTTCAGCGGCGCTTATGAAGCCTGGAAGTCAGGCCTCCATCCCGACGATGCGGAGCGGGGCGATCGGGAAATCCAGATGGCAATACGTGGTGAAAAAGACTTTGATACCCAGTTCAGAGTGGTATGGCCCAACGGCACTGTTCGCAACATCAGGGCGGTTGCTGTCGTCCATTTCGATACACTGGGAAAACCCGAGCATATGCTGGGAACCAACTGGGATATCACTGCCCAGAAACAAACAGAAGAAGAGATCAGAAAAGCAAAAAGCGAAGCGGAGAAGGCGAACCTTGCCAAGAGCGAGTTCCTTTCGCGCATGAGCCATGAGCTGAGGACCCCGATGAATTCAATCCTGGGATATGCCCAGCTGATGCAGATGGGAGAACTTACTCCGAATCAGCCGAAAAGCCTGAATCGTATTTTGTCGAGCGGGAAACACCTGCTCAACTTAATTGATGAAGTACTCGACATTTCTCACATCGAATCGGGGAAATTTTCGCTATTGCCCGAACCGGTTCAACTGAAGAGTGTTATCATGGAAGTGATGGACACCGTGCAAGTTATTGCTTCTGCCCGGCAACTTAAACTGGAACTGGAAAATTCGCCCGGAAACGAGCTTATTGTTGCTTCCGACAGGAAGCGGTTAAAACAGGTGCTTATAAACCTGCTTAACAATGCAGTGAAATTCAACAGGCAGGGCGGCTCTGTACTGGTAAAAACCGAATTATTGCCACCTGATGATGCAGGCATCTCTTTTGCCAGGATTTCGGTAACGGATACCGGTTTGGGCATACTTCCCGGCGACATCCCAAAGTTGTTCGTGCCCTTCGGGCGAATTGTCGCGGAACAAAGCCAAACCGAAGGTACAGGACTTGGGCTGGCCATTATAAAAAAAATCATGGATGCGATGGAAGGCCATGTTGGTGTTGAAAGTCAGGCAGGCGAAGGAAGCACATTCTGGATTGATCTGCCGATGCCTGAAAAACAGCTTCGCCTTACCGAGCACCGGGCAGAGCCTGGGATCCCTGCAGATGATGCCGGAGATGCTGTAATAAAAGGGATGGTGGTAACGCCAAATGCCGGGACCATTTTGTACATTGAAGACAATGTCGCGAATGCGGAACTGGTGAAAGAAATAATTGAGATTCATCGCCCTGAAACCCATTTTGTAACATCGATGTTCGGGAAACATGCGGTAAGGCTGGCGATCAATAACAGGCCGGATTTAATATTTCTCGATCTCAATTTACCCGATATCGAGGGGAGTGCAGTGCTGGCGAACCTTCTGGCAGATGAAACAACAAAATCGATCCCGGTTGTCATTCTTACTGCTGATGCCACACAGAAGCAGATTGAGAAGCTCATGACCAGCGGGGCCAGGGACTACCTGACCAAGCCACTGGACATCATGATGTTTTTGCGGGTCGTTGATGAATGGCTCAAAGTAATCAAGTAACCAGACAAATAGTTAAACCTGATATTCCATTCCAGTTCCGAAGCAATGAAAAGAAAAAAAGAAAGCCCGCCTTCCATGGCTTCATCTTTGCGCGAAAAGGCCGAAGAATTGTTGAAAAAGAAGTCATCAGGAATAGCTTCACCTCTCTCCGAGGCCGACAGACTCGCTTTTCTTCATGAGCTTGAAGTGCACCAGGTTGAACTTGAGATGCAGAATGAACAACTCCACCATGCATGGACTGTGGCAGAGGTCGCGAATGACAAGTATTCCAGGTTGTACGATTTAGCTCCATCGGGTTATTTTACACTTTCCTGTAAAGGAGAAATATCGGAAGTAAACCTCACCGGGGCAAAGATGCTGGGTAAAGACCGGCTGCATTTGATCAACAGCATGTTTGGTTTTTTTGTCTCAGAAGATACCAGACCGTCCTTCAATCTTTTTTTAAAGAAGGTTATAGCCAGCAAAAGCAAGGGAACATGCCAGGTGACCATTGACCAGGATGACAATCAGTCAATGCAGGTTTTCCTCTCCGGCACAATCGTTGACAATGGAGATCAATGCCTGGTTACCATGGTTGACATTACCGAACTCAGGCAGGCGCAGCTGGAATTATTGGCAGCCAAAGAAGAAACGGAGGAGAGCAGGTTAAAATTCCTCATTTCCGAATCTGATTTGAAAAAGGCTCAAGCCATTGCTCACATGGGAAGCTGGAAATGGGATGTGAAAACCGGTGAAGTTATTTGGTCTGATGAGATGTTCCGTATTTTTGGCATCAATAAAAATTCATATTCCGGGCCACTCGAAGCGGTTATTGAAAAGGTCGTGCATCCCGACGACCTGCATCTTGTTTTGCCGGAGAACGCGGGTGCATTCGCAGAGAGCAAACCGATAGAATATCGCATAATATTGCCCGACCAGTCCATCCGGTTTATTTCTGCCATGGCAGGCGAAACAATTTTTGATGAAAGTGGCAGCCCTTTGTTCCTGTCTGGGATAGCCCATGATATCACCGGACGTAAACTGGCGGAAATCGAGCTTCGCGAGAGCGAAAGCCGGTACCGTCTTCTGGCGGAGAACACCACAGACGTCATCTGGGTCCTTGATCCCGCCACCATGCGTTTTCTATATGTGAGCCCGTCGGCGGAGCAGCTCCTGGGGTATACGCCCGAAGAATTGCTGGCGCTGCCTTTCTCCGAAATTTTAATTCCTGCAATGCGGGAGACTTTCCTGCAACGTACACGGCAACGGGTGGAAAGTTTCCTCGCACAGCCGGAATCCGGCGTTGGCTATCGGAATGAGGTTGTTCACCTGTGCAAGGATGGCTCATTGGTTGAAACGGAGGTGGTCAACCGGTACTATCTGAATAAAGAAACGGGCCGGGTGGAAATCCAGGGAGCGAGCCGCGACATATCGGCCATCAAGCTGGCCGAACGGGCATTAAAAGAAAGCAGGGAGAAATTGCGCAATGATTTCATCCTGCAGCAATCAATCCTTGAGAGCACGGAATACATTATCATTTTTGCCCTGGATGAAATATACCATTATACGGCATTTACAAACTATCACAAGGAGACCATCAAGAAAATATGGGGTGCTGATATTGCTATCGGAATGAATATGCTCGAGATTATTTCAAATCCCGATGACAGGCAAAAAGCGAAGAAAAATTTTGACAGGGCGTTGAAGGGTGAGCATTTTGTTGTGTCTGAAGCATATGGAGATGAGCTGCTTTTCAGGACCTTTTACGATAACTATTACAGCCCGGTCAGAGATGCGGCACATAACATTATCGGAGTTTCGGTTTTTGTCATTGACATTACCGAGCGCATGAGGGCGGAAGAAAAGCTTTGGGTCAGCAACGAATTCAATAAGTCGTTGCTGCAAACCATCCCCTTTGGAATGGACGTTGTGGACGAATCCGGGAACATCCTTTTTATATCTGAAAATTTGGCAAAGCAATTCAGCAGGGATGTTCTTGGTGAAAAATGCTGGGAATTGTACCGGGATGATAAAAGGCAATGTTCCGACTGTCCTTTATTTTCCGGGATAAATATCGGCGAAACCAGCATACACGAAGCTCGTGGCGTTCTGGGCGGAAAAACCTTCGAAATCCACCACACGGGGATGATGTTCAACGGGCAGCCTGCAATGCTCGAAGCCTTCCTGGATATCACCGAACGTAAACTGGCGGAAGGCGAAATCCTCAGGTTGAATGAAACACTGGAAAAACGTATTGCAGAACGCACGCATCAGCTTGAAGCCTCAAACGTGGAACTTCTGTTCCATATGAATGAACTGGAACAGATTTCGTATGTTTCGAATCATGATCTCCAGGAGCCGTTGCGAACGCTCATCCAGTTCACGCAACTTTTAACAGAAAATTACGGGGGCCGACTTGACGAGGACGGCAATAAATATATTGATTTTATCTCCAGTTCGGCAAGCAGGATGAGGTTACTGGTAACGGATTTGTTTGAGTATTCATTGTTGGGGAAAGAGAGCCTGAGGAGTTTGATTGATTGCAATGAAATTGTCCGTGAGGTGCTCAATGACCTGGATGATTCCATCAGGAAAACGGATGCGCGGATTTCTGTTAGTGAGTTGCCTGCCGTGGTTGGTTATCCGACAGAAATGAGGCTCCTGTTCCAGAACCTGATAACCAATGCGATCAAGTACCAAAAAAACGGTATGGTTCCGGAAATAGATATTTCGGCCGAAAGTCATGGAAATGAATGGTTGTTTTCCATAAAGGACAACGGCATCGGCATTGAAAAAAAATATTACGAAAAGATTTTCATCATCTTTCAGCGATTGCACAACCGCAATGATTTTCACGGAACAGGAATCGGACTTGCGCACTGTAAAAAAATTGTGGAAATCCATGGTGGCAGGATATGGGTGGAATCAACCCCCGGAGAAGGAAGTGTTTTTATGTTTACAATCCCAAAACAGAGCCGGGTATGAAGAAAAAGCTGAACTGCGTGCTGCTTGTCGATGACAATGAACCAGATAATTTTCTCCACGCGAGGATTATTGAAAAAGCCGGCATTGCCGATTTCGTCAGAGTTTCACTGAACGGGGAGGATGCGCTGGACTTACTTGGAGCCTGGTGTTCTCCGGGGCAGGCAGGCAACTCAGCCCCCCTGCCTGAATTAATTTTCCTCGACATCAACATGCCGTTGATGGACGGGTGGGAATTTATGGATGAATTTCGGAAACTGCAAAAAATCCATAGCGGCAGGACGGTCATCGTCATGCTCACTTCGAGCCTGAATCCTTCGGATATTTCGAGAACGGAAAGGTACCTGGGGAGTGGATGTCTTCAACGCAAGCCGCTTACACCGGAAACACTGCAGGAAATCATCCGGCAGCATTTTCCCGATTATATTTGAAAGCCCTGCGATTTCTGACTTTTTTCAAGTTTATTCACGCGGTCGGCCAGTTCGGGAAGATTCCGGAATATGGCAATGACCCTCCTGAACTTTGTAACTTCCATCGCCGGTGCACCCAGGTAGGTCAGGCCTGGTTTGGTAAGGCTTCTTGAAACCCCGGTGGCCCCGCCCATGCTGGTGCCATCGGCAATGGTGATGTGGCCGGTCATGGAAACATGCCCTGAAATCATGCAGTTTTTCCCTACTTTCGTTGAACCGGCGATACCTGTTGCCGCGGCGATCACCGTATTTTCTCCTATTTCAACATTGTGGGCGATGTGTACCAGGTTGTCGAGTTTGACGCCCTGGCGCAGGATGGTCGAGCCAAAGGTGGCCCTGTCGATGGTGCAGTTGGCCCCGGTTTCCACATCATCTTCGATCACCACATTCCCGATCTGGGGCACTTTGACATTTTTACCGTCCTGCTGGTTGAACCTGAAGCCGTCGCTGCCGATTACGGTACCTGCATGCAGGATGCAGTTCTTACCGATGATATTGTCGGAATATATTTTTACGCCGGTCCAGAGAATGGTGTTGTCGCCGATGCTGGTGTTGTCGCCGATCGAAACCTGCGGATGGATTTTAACATTGTTGCCGATGGTCACATTTTCGCCGATCACGGCAAATTCTCCGACGTAGATGTTGTTACCCAGCACAGCAGTAGGGTGAATGGAACTCAGCACTGAAACTCCCTTTTTGTCGTTTTTTATCTGGTTGTATATCTCCAGCAGCCTGGCAAAGGCGATGTCGGCCGATTCAACCCTGATGAGCGTGGCCCCGATTGGCTGTTCGGGAACGAATGCCTTGTTTACAATGACGATGGAGGCCTTTGTCGTATAAATATACTGGGTGTAGAGCGGGTTGGATAAAAACGACAGGGACCCCGGCTCTCCCTCTTCAATTTTCGACAATTTTCCGATGGCTGCTTCAGGGTTTCCTTCAATGGTTCCGCCAAGCATGGCGGCGATCTGTGCTGCTGTGAATTTCATTTTAATTGTTTTGTGTGTTACTGATTTTAAGTTTGATTAATTGGACATGGTCAGATTATTTCGATAGAGGCTGCAGTTCTCTGCATTGTATACACATTTAAAATCTGCCGTCAGGACTTTATACAGTTTACCGGAAAACCAGTCTTTATCAGGATTGAACTGACCGACAAAAAACACATAGTCCAGCTTCAGCGATGGATTGCCCTTTTTAAGTTCGAAGCTGATGTATTTTTCTGGGTCGGCCGGGTTTCCGAGGTAGTAGTTCGGTTTGGCATGTTCGTTCCATTTAACGGGGAAATATCCCGACTCGCATTCATAATTGTACACCATGACAACGGGCTTATCCACGGCAAGGTAGTCCACAAAATGGCCGGTAAACCAGTTGTCCATGCAATAAATTGGGAGGACAAGGCTGTTTGGTGTCACAAAATCGGACGCCTTGTTGCACGCGACGGCCAGTTTCCCGAGATCGCGGATGTTGGGAGAATAATACTTTATAAGCATCGTGTTCACGTACAGTCCGGCAATGGCCGCAACCAGCCCGAAATACCATGGTATGCGGAATGTGGATATCAGCAGGATAAACAGCAGGAAAAAGACAAATCCTATTCTCAGGTTGGTGTAGCTGGCTGTTCCGTAGGCATCGGGAAGTTTGAAGTACAATGCAAGCAAAACGGTCATTGAAGCGGCAAGCCACCAGAAATTCAAACCGGGGAGCACCCTTTCAGATGCATCAGCATCCTGCGGGTTTTTGCCGGCAAATTTCCGGAATGCGCGGATTGCGAAATAGATGAACCCGGTTATCCCGAGTGCGGTCAGCAAATAAAACACGATGACTGTCAGTTTCCCCTCGATCATCGGGTTGAGGGAGATCAGCGGCCTGACGGTTAACAGGAAATTCAGCAGTTCTTTCCTTGCAATGTAGGTTATGTCGCGGGTTCCCGGGCGGGAATAAAAAAAGTAAGCAAAGAGAATCAGCGGTATTATTGCCGCCGCAAAAATGGCAAGTGTTTTCTTCAGAAATTGCCGAAGGATGACCCCCTTGTCATTTTTGGCGCAAAGCACCGCCATAAGATGTTCTGTCAGGATATGGACCGAGATGACGATCAGCAGTGTCCCGAAAATCACAATGTGCGAAAAATAGGTCAGGGCGACCAGGAGGACGAGGGTCACGGTCTGTTTTGGCGCAGGCAGCTGATGCTCATGGCGCAGCCAGTAGTTGAGGGTGACAAGGAACAGCAGGATTGCCATGCAGAAATTGAAAAATCCGAAGAAAAAAAACATCGAATGGGTAAAAGGGAAGACCAGGTAACTGAATAGAACGGCTTTGGGCGAGATGGTTTGCGTGAGGGTTCGGAATGCAAATGGTGTCCCGATCAATAATATCGTGATCAGGATTTTTTCGGCAAGGAATGCCGGCACGACCAGGGTAAACAGTGAAATCAGCACATGCGAAGTCCAGTTTGGAACCGGTTCGGGGTTGATCATGAAGAACTGGCTGAAAAGTGCGTTGTGGTGGAACACCAGCTGGTTGATAATGTTCGAGTTGGCGAGGTGGGAGGCACCATCCATGGAAGGAAAAAACCTGGTGGCCGCGAATGGCAGGTAATTTAAGATTGTGACGAGGGTGAAGACAAGCAATTCGGCACGCTGCCATTTTTTCGAAGTTACCATTCCTGGGCTTAATTAAATAAAAGTTGCTGGGATCATTGTTCGGTCTGGAAAACCAGGTAATCGCGGATCAGCGGAATTTCGCGCGCGGGGATGCCATTTTTAACCAGGAACTGCGCGTCTTCATCAAAGGCCTCCATCAGGTCGGCAAGGCCTGGTGATGCCTGCAGAAGCGACTGCCGGTAAAGGTGCAGTGCCTCCTTGCGCTGGCCCAGGCACAGTCGCACGTTGCCCGCGTTCATCAGGTCATATGCCGACGGGTTGGATGTAAGCCCCAGGATTTCGGCATAACTTTCAACGGCCTGGTCGGTTTTCCCCATTACAAACTGGCAATAGGCGATTGGCCGCAAAACCTTCAGGTTGTCGGGGGCGAAAAACCGGAGCTTTCCATACTGGTGAAGTGCCTGTTCATAGTCTTTCAGGTTCAGGTAACACTGTCCGACCTGCATCTGAAGGGAGATTTCATCCGGCTGCAGTGCCGCAGCATCTTTAAAATACGCCAGTGCCTGGCTGTAATCTTTCAGTTTGAGGCAGCACCATCCCAGTTTCTTCAGGATCCATTGGCGGTCGGCATCATAAAGTTCCGCTTTCCTGTAGTATTCGACCGCTTTCTTGAACCGGCCGGTTTTCTGGTAGCAGTACCCGATTTTCTCAAAATGTTCATGGCTTGGGCCGTGTCTCAGCATCAGGCTCTCATAAACATCGATGGCATCGTAATAATGGTCGTTGTCAAAGTGGAACGATGCGAGTTTTTCATAAAAGCCTTCACGTTCAAAGCAATTCCTGTAAAAATATAGATCGTTGATGCGGATCTTGCGCTGGAAAACATCGTCAAATTCATGCCGCGAGGGAAACAACTTGAAAAAGCGATAGAGATCCTGGATGTACTGTATGAAAATTGAATTGCTGACCAGCGACTGGTCAAGCAGTTGTTCTTCCGAGGCCATCTCTTTCATCTGCGCAAACTCGGCTTCGAAATTTGTCACGATCATCGTTCTTTGCTGATCGGGGATGGCCCTGAAGTTAATGGCGAAAGAAAATTTGTCTGAATTGCAAATGTAAAATGCTTTTTCTAGGCTTTCCAGCAACCGGTTGTTGATGTCTTCCTTTTCGGAGAAGCTGTTCCTGATCTCCGGGTGATCGCGGTGAAACGGCACAAACCAGTTGCTGATGGCATTGAAGAAATCAAAGCGCTTTAACATCTGGAAGGTGCTCATGAACACATCGCCGCCTTCCATCTGCATTTTCGAAAATTTTTCAATTTTCTCTATCAGCCCGGGAACCTCTTCGATCATGTCTTTCCAGCCGGGATTCTTGCCTTCAAGTTCTTCATCCTCGGTAAGATCATTCAGTTGCAGCTTATCCTCGATCTTGGGCATCATCTTTTTCATTTCCGGCAAAACCTCCTCCTCGAATTCGCGGGTGATCTTGTCGGTTTCCCTGGCCATGAGCAGTTGCATGAGGATCAGTTCCACCTCAGGAATGATTGATTCATCGGATGCCAGTATTTTAAACCTTGCAATCAGGTCGGGATAAAACACCATCCGTTTGTCATACAGGAGCATCCCGAGGATGATCCCGGTGAGGGCCCGCTGAAAAACCTGGTTCTCGCCGGCTTCGGTGAATTCAAGCAGGAGGATGAATTTGTTCTGATCGAAATAGTTGAGCAGGCTCAGCGTGAGTGCGCTCACCACCAGGCACTTTTCGTGCCATTCAACCTGTTCGGACCGGATAATTCGCTGGATCAGGGTAACATGATCGTTCGTCAGTTTGACGGTCAGCCATATCAGTTTGAATATCTGGTCAACCTGGGTGATGGGGGAGTGGGGCCTTTCCTCGATGAGTTTTTCCACTTCCCTGTGAAAGAACATTTCTTCTATCCTGGCGGTTATTACCTGCGGATCGTCTCCGAACTCCTGCAGCAATGAGTTTTTAACCGATCTTTTTGCAAGCAGTTCAGCGTCGCTGAGCGCTTGCCGGATTTCGTCGGCCATTCCGAGCATGGAGGCACAAAGACCGTCGAGGATGTTTTGCTGCTGGGGATCATGATATCCGTCGAAGGCATAGCGGAGCAATGTCCTGTAATTTTCGGAGAATGTTTCAAGCTGGTAGTAATAATCAGCCTTTGTATTGAACCTGGATAATTTTTCAAGCTCGTCCAGCGCGCTTTTCAGATGCTGTGATACGATCAGGTCGCATACCTTTTGATACCGTTGTTCAATTTCCTTGCGGGTCATAACATCAAATGTCAGTAACTACAAAATTAACAATTAAAAACGGACACCATCGTAAGCCGGTTCATGGATGCATTACTTCCAGCCACCACCCAGGGAACTGTAAACATTGATCAGCGAGGTCATGGCATCGCTTTGGGATTGTGAAAGTGCAATTTGCGCAGAGAAAAGCATCTGCTGAGCGTTGATGACGTCGAGGTAACTGGCATACCCTGCAATGTACAACTGGTTTGAAAGGTCGAATGCGGTTTGCGCAGCGCTCACGGTTGTTTGCTGGCTTTGGACTATTTCACCCAGTTTCTGGTATTCGATTAACGTGTTGGAGACTTCCTTGAGGGCTGTTATGATCGAAAGCTGGTATGCATAGAGCATCTGTTCTTTCTGGGCCTGCGCTTTTTTCACTCCCTGGCGTAACTGCCCGCCCCCGAAAATAGGGGCGACGAGGTTTCCGAGTGCGCTGTATACCAGGTTGGTCGGGTTAAAAGCTGCACCAATGCTGCCGGAAATACCCAATGAGGGCAGCATCATGGCCCTGGCCACCCCGATGTTGGCATTGGCGGCAACCAGGGTTTGTTCTGCCTGGATAATGTCCGGCCTGCGGAAGATCAGCTGACGGGAAATTCCGGGTGTTGTGATGGCCGGGGTGTTGAACTGATCAAGCATTGCATTGCCGCGGTTGACGGCATGAGGTGCCTCCCCGAGCAGGATGCTGAGGTAATTTTCAGCCTCGCCCATTTTCATTTCAAGCATGGGCATTTGTGTCATGACCTGGGCCAGTTCAGCCTCGGCTTGTGCGACAACCAGCCCTGACGCGGTTCCGGCGATCATTTTGTTGCGGACAAGTTCCAGCGATTTTTGTCGGATGACAATGTTTTCCTGCGTTATGCGCAACTCATTGTCAAATTCCAGGAGGTTGAAATAGTAGTTCACGATTTCATTGATGAGCGTGATCCTTACTGCCTGCTGATACGCCTCCTGGGCAAACAGGTTGGCACGTGCCGCCTCTTTTGAACGCCTCATTTTGCCCCAGAGATCGATTTCCCAGCTGATCTGCCCGACTGCAGAAATAGAACTGTATTCAAGAACCCTGCCAACGCCCCCGGAATTTGCCTGCTGTTGCCAGCCGCCTCCGACCTGTGCCGAAAACTGAGGCCATTGCTGTCCCCGTGCAACTTTAAACGCTGCTCTTGCCTCTTCAATACGTGCAAAGGCTATCCGGATGTTGTAATTGTTTGTCAGACCGGTTTTGATCAATCGCTGCAAAACTGTGTCCTTGAATAATTTAACCCATTCGAGATCGGCAATGCTTAACGTATCGCCGCTCTTGGCAAACCGGAACAGGCTGTCTGTTTTTACAGTCGGACGAACGTATTTGGGGCCGACCTTGCAGCCTTCAATAGCAAGGAATGCGGTGAAAATGGCAAACAGAATGGAAATTCTGAAATATTTGTGAATCATAAGACTTTACGATTGGACGATTGAACGATTTACGATTATCCTATTTACGATTGGACGATTTACGATTTACGATTTCGCTTCATCGATACTTTTTTTCTTTTTTAACTTGTTTTCGAGTTTCTGAAAGGCAACATAGAGTGCCGGCGTGACCATGACCCCGCATATTGTTGCAACAAGCATACCCCCGAATACGGATGTTCCGAGCGCATGACGGCTCGCTGCCCCTGCGCCTGCAGCAGTCATCAGCGGTACGACACCAAGAATGAATGCGAAGGATGTCATCAGGATTGGCCGGAACCTTAGCTTGGCTCCTTCCACGGCAGCCTCGATGAGCGGCTGGCCGCCGTCGTATTTCTGCTTGGCAAACTCCACGATAAGGATGGCATTCTTGGCCACAAGTCCGATGAGCATGATCAGCCCGATCTGCGCGTAAATGTTGTTTTGCAAACCACGCGCCCACTGCAGTCCGAAAGCGCCGAATACCCCGAAAGGAATCGCCATCAACACAGGGATTGGCAGCAGCCAGCTTTCATATTTTGCAGCCAGCAGGAAGTAGACGAAAATAAAACAAAGTGTGAATATGTAAGGTGCCTGTCCCCCGGAGATGATCTCTTCGCGGGTCATACCCGAATATTCATAGCCGTACCCGTACGGAAGCGTTTTTGCCGCAACCTCCTGAACCGCCTTGATTCCAAGGCCCGTGGATGAACCGGGCGGGATGCCGATGGTAAAGTCGGCGGAACTGTAAAGATTGAACCGTTTCACAATGTCGGGACCCTGGGTGGCGGTAACTGCAACAAGGGTTCCCAGCGGAACCATCTTCCCCGAATTGCTCCGCACGTATACCTTGCTGATGTCTTCTTTGTTGGCCCTGTATTTTGCATCGGCCTGGATGATCACACGGTATGACTTGCCGAATTTGTTGAAATCATTCACATAGTAACTACCGAACAGCGACTGCAGGGTCTGGTAAATACTGTTGACCGGAACATCCATGGTCTTTGCCTTCTCCTTGTCAACCGTGAGTTTGTACTGCGGAATGTCATTTCTGAAAGGGGAGAAGATACCCGCAACTTCTTTGCGCTTGGAGAGTTCCTGGTAGAATCCGGCTACGACAGCGGCGGTTTTTTCAAGCCCGGCACCCGTTTTATCTTCAAGCTGAAGTTCGAGCCCCCCGGTTTTTCCGAGACCGGAAATGGCCGGGGCATTGAAGGCCATGCAGATACCTCCCGGGAGCCTGCTCATTTGTGCCTGTATCTTTTTAATAAGCTCCTCGGCATGCAATCCCGCTTTTTCTCTCTCTTTCCAGTTTTTAAGCTTTACGAAGCACATTCCGTTGGTTGTGCTTACCGAATTATCCAGGATGGAGTAGCCCGGGATCATCGTATAGGATTCAACACCTTCAAGTCTGGACAACAGGTCTTCAACCTGTCGTGTCACCTCGTCGGTTTTCTGAAGTGAATAAGCCTTTGGCGTATTGATGTTTATAAAGAAATAACCCTGGTCCTCCGATGGTAAAAAGCCGGATGGGAGAAATTTCATTACAACCACGCACAGAACACCGATAATGGCCAGGAACATGACCGGGCGGGCAAGGTGGTGGGTGAAATTCTCAACAATCCGGACATAGCCCGTGGTGGTTTTGGCAAACCCCTTGTCGAACCAGCGGAAAAATATCCCAAGCAGTCCTTTTTTTTCCTCTTTCTTCTTCAGCAGCATGACACAGAGCGGCGGGGTGAGTGTGAGCGCCAGCAATGCTGAAATCAGGATGGATGAAATGAGCGTTAGGGCAAACTGCTTGTACATGACTCCTGTTGTGCCGCCAAGGAAGGAAACCGGGACAAACACCGCACACAGCACCATGGTGATGGTAAGGATTGCCCCCGTAATGTCTTTCATGGTATGCTTTGTGGCCTCCAGCGGGGTGAGGCCTTCCGCATCGATCTTCTCCTGGACCGCCTCCAGGACGACGATGGCATCGTCGACGACGATCCCGATTGCAAGAACCAGTGCAAAAAGTGTCAGCATGTTGATGGAGAATCCAAGGAAGCTGAAAGCCGCAAGCGCTCCCACCAGCGAAACAGGCACTGTGATTGCCGGGATGAGTGTGGCACGCCAGTCCTGCAGGAATATGAACACCACGATGAACACAAGGACAAAAGCCTCAAACAATGTTATCAGCACCTCCTCGATCGAAGCAGTCACGAACTCAACGGTATCAAGTCCCTTTTCATACTTGATCCCCTGGGGGAACTCCTTTGAAAGTAACTCCATGGTTGCATCACACTCGTTGCGCACGTTCACGGCATTGGAGCCGGGCGACTGGTAAACCGCGATCACCGGGGCTGATTTGCCGTTAAACCGGCCGTAGGCATCGTATGTTTTTAGTCCGAGTTCAATCCTGGCAATATCGCTCATCCTGACAACCGAGCCGTCCTGGTTTGCTTTTATAATGATGTTGCCAAACTCTTGTTCATTGGCCAAACGGCCCTGCACCCGCAGCATGTACGACATTTCCTGGCCCGGTGCGGCGGGAGATTTTCCGATCATCCCGGCAGCTGCCTGTACGTTCTGATCTTTAATAGCCGCCTGCACATCCTGCACCGATACGGAGAGTCCGGCCATGCGTTCAGGATTCAGCCAGATGCGCATGGCATAGTCATCACCTCCGAACAGGTTGACATCACCTACTCCGTTGATGCGTTTCAGTACGTTTACAACATTGATGTTAAGGTAGTTGGATAGGAATTTTGTATCATAGGCCGTATCGGATGATACCAGCGCGTACAGGAACAGGATGCTCGGCGATTTCTTCATCACGATCACCCCTCCCTGCACAACCTCTGCGGGTAATACGTTCATGGCCCGCTGCGTGCGGTTTTGCACGTTAACCGTCGCCATATCCGGGTCGGTGCCTACTTCGAAATAGACGGTGATGTTGCATGAACCGTCGTTTGCGCACTGGGAAGTCATGTAGGTCATGTTGTCGACCCCGTTGATCTGCTCTTCGAGCGGCACAGAAACGGTTTTCTGAACATCTTCTGCATTTGCGCCGGGATACATTGCTGTAACCTGGATGGTCGGCGGTACCACGTCGGGATACTGGGAGATAGGCAGTACCATCATGCTCAGCACGCCAACCAAGGCGATCATGATCGCGATAACTGACGAAAGAATGGGACGGGTTATAAAGGATTGAAGCATATTTTTCTATTTACGAATTTCTATCTACGAATTACGATTTATATCACTACTTCAGTGGCACACTACCTTGTTACTCTGTTACTCTGTTACTCTGTTACTCTGTCACTCTGTCACTTCACAACTTCAGGAGTAAGCGGAACAGTGAGAGTGTCGGGAATCATCACCGGGTTTATTTTCATTCCTTCCTGGAATTTCTGAAAGCCTTCGAGCATGATCCGGTCGCCGATATTCAATCCTCCGTTGATAACGAATTTATTGCCGATCCCGCGGCCCAGGAGCACCGGAATCCTGTTTACCTGGTTATCCTTGTTTACGACAAAGACGAAATTTTTTCCCTGGATCTGGGTCGTCGCACTCTGCGGCACAACGATTCCGTTCTCATCCTCCATCAGGACCAGGTTGACATTGGTGAAGTTGCCCGGCTTGATCAGTCCGTTCGGATTGGGGAATACGGCCCTGAGCGCGATGGTTCCGGTTTGCGGGTTGATTGCCCGGTCGATGAAATCGATCTTCCCGACATGGTCATACGCCTGGTTGTCTGATAAGCTGAGGAATACCTTGAAAAAATCCTTGCTCTCCTTCATCGTAGCCTTATGGACCTCCATGTAGCGCATGATACGCAGGTAATCGTTCTCATTCATCTGGAAGTCAACATACATGGGGTCAACTGCGGATACTGTCGACAGGAGCGTACTTTCACCCTTGCCAACGAGGTTCCCGGGGCGTACGTTGCATGCACCGATGTATCCGGTGATGGGTGACGACATCGTGGCGTACGACAGGTTAAGTTTCGACTGCTGCAGGTTGGATTTCGAACTGGATACGAGGGCCCTGTCCTGCTGTTCGGTTGTAACCGCTTTATCATAGTCGTTTTGACTGATGGCATTGGTTGCCAGCAAAGGTTTAAGCCGTGCCACATCCAGCTTGGCTTTTTCCCATGCTGCAATTTTGTTTTCGAGATCAGCTTCTGAAAAATTCACACTGTTAACATACTCATCCTGTTCGATGGAAAACAGCACCTGTCCTTTCTGAACAATGGATCCCTCCTGGAATGTCCAGTTCTGAAGGTACCCGGCAACGCGGGCACGGATTTCAACGGTAGGAATACCCACCGCCTGGCCAACCATCTGCAGGTAAACCGGGACCTTGGTCCCCTTGAGTTCCATCACCTTGAATGCAGGGGGTGCCCCCTGCTGATTTTCTTTAGATTTACATGATGTTGCTATAACCCCGGAAGTGAATAAAAGGGCGAAAGCCAATAGAATCTTTGTTGCAGAATGTTGACGCATAGGAATTTTTTTTAGTGTGTTACCAACCCTCATGAAATAATGGTCAAATATAATTTGTTTTTACTGATCAGTCAACCTGTTGTTTAATATTTAACATAAAAAATCCGTAATAAGCAGGTTGGAAATTTCAGTCGGGAAATAAATGTTGTACTCCGGTGATGTCCATATTCACCGGCGATTTGCCGGGTTATTGACTGTAAAGCCGGGGTTGTCTCTTCCCGGTTTTCATTTGTCTGCTTCCTCCTGCTTCACAGCAAACTTCCCTACTAAAAGTGCAACGATGATGGCAATGTAGAATTGCCCCGAAATGGCAATCAGCGTTGAAAGCGAACGGGTATAGGGTTTCAGTGGAACTATGTCGCCGTATCCCAGTGTGGCCAGTGTGACATAACCGTAATAGAGGGGCGTGCTTACATTCGGTTCATTCCCAGGTAGTTGGTTTACAGCCAGGGGGATGTTAAACGCCGATGGATCGTTCTGCATTATAATGGTAAGGAAAATGGAAAAGATGATTCCCAACAGAAGGTACCCGATCATCGCCCCGAGAATGATTTCGGCATTTACCTCTTTTGCAGTTGCAATTTGTTTCAACAGCAAAAAGACGATCACAAGGAAAAAAAGAACGTTGGTTCCTTTTGCAAAGATCGCTAACAATTGAAATCCGAAAAAGCCGGTGATCCATTCGAACACGAGCGTAACCGTGACAAGTGCCAGCAGGAAATTCGACCGTTTTTTAAGGCACATAATGGCCGAAATATAAATGATAGAATAGATGACCCTGAAAAGTTCCTTGTGCCAGTCGGGGGGGAGAACCGGCAGAATGAATGCTGCAAAAAGCAGAGAAGCAAAAAGCAGGATGTGCCAGATTCTGATCGATGATTTGAATATTCTTTTCAAATGACATGAATTGATTGTCAAAAATATTGAATCTTTTCTTCATCCGAAGAAAAAAGTTTTTTCATCCCGGGATTCCCAACTGTTTTGCATTTCAGTTGTGTCCGCGTTCACGTGCATTACCTCCGGATAAATTGGCTATTTTTGCGCTTCCAAATTCGGCTGAATGGCTCTGAGTAAAAAGAAATTGTTCATTTTCCTGCTGGTATGCCTTCCCGGTTTTCTGTCTGCCGGCGAAGTTCTTACAAAAACTTCGCAAAAAGTAAATTTCAGAGTTCCCTACCGCCCTGTTGATGGAAAAACTTCGGATTACGGCAGCATGATTCTGCGTGAGATGGCCAGGGATGTGCTTCGTGAACCATGGCTGGTAAATATCCGCATCTCGGGCGAGCTGGGGCTTCAGATATTAAAGGACGGTGAGAAAACCCGGCTGTTAATTTTCCTGAATCACCCTGCGATTGACGGGGACACGATTTTCCGCGCTTTCCCGGTTGCCGGTGTATTATTCCCCTCCGAAATCAGCATGAGGCTCCGATGGGCAAACCGGGCTGATACATCAAGCTTTACCGAAGAGAGCATCGTAAAGCATATCAGTCAGGCAGACAGCCTTGTATCTGATCTCCAGGTTGCGCTTTTCGACCCCATGGTCGACACACTCATGGCAGGAGACATTGAATTTTTTTATGATTCGGTTGCCGGAAAAGCTTTTTTTGACCGTATTGAACTCATCCACGACTACTATGCCTCAGTTTCATTGCTCGACTCGTTGACATTGCGCTCATCCGGTATCCGCCCGGGCAATCACGACATGCTGCCTGTAAATTACATTCAGGTGGAAGAACTTGCCGGTGTGCTCTCACGGATAGAAGCACGCGACTTCCCCGGGACATTGCTCCGGAACGGGTACGACCCGGCGGATTTGACCATGAAATACAGTCAGTTGTATAAAAATTCGCGCAGCCTGCTGTATAATTTCATGGATGAACTTCACAAATCGGGGGTGGTTTTGGGGAACCAGAACATGGATTCGCTGGCAGCCTTTTTTACCTCGGGGATACTATCCTATGTGCGCCGTTCATACCTGATGGATCAGCAGCAGGGAATGATCTATCGCGATTGCCTGGATCATTTTTTCGACCGTTCCTGTTTTCCCCCGGAGGAGAATGTGATGACATCCCTGCTGGCAAAGATGTTTCCAGATGTCAGCCCCGATACCATTTACAGTTACGTATGCCGGCGGATTTATGCTTCCTACCGGCGTACATCACAAAACCTAATGGAGATGAATCGATTTGCGGAAGCATTTTCGATGATGGAAAACGGACGCCGATTTGTTTCCGGAAATGCTGCCCTCAAAGGCACGGAACCCGATTTTTCGATGCAGTCGCGCGCGGCCCAGGGAATCTGCGATTCTTACATCGGCATTGCCTCTGCCTGCATCGGCAGCCGCAAGTATGCGATGGCGGAAACGTATCTTGACAAAGCAGAGCACTACGCTGCCACTCATGCAGAATATATCCGTTCGGATACGAGCTACCGCCGCGTATTCAATGAACTGTTTTTCCTGAGAAATTCCGATTGCGATCAGTTGCTTGACCAAAAGAAATATACCGAAGCGCTCGACTGTTACAGGCAATTTGAGAAAGGATATTCCGCCCGCGACCTCACTTTTGTCAGTGACAAACTCGAGGAGAAGAAATCACTGGCACGGCTGGGACTGGGGGATTTGTCGGCAATGCGAACCGAAGATGCGTTGAAACGGAACGAGGCCGATACAGCACTCTATTATTATGAAAAGGCGAAAGCGCTCAGGCAGGGGGCCAGAACCGGCGGAGTTGCCGCCATCAGGCTGGATTCACTCGCCCCGGTCATGGCACGAATAAAATTTGAACAGATATCCAGGGACGGGGAAGTGGCACTTGGAAAGCGGCAGTTTACGCTGTCGGTGAACCTTCTGAAGGAGGCCAAATCATTGGCAGAAAAAAACATGATCGACCGGGGCCGGCAATTTGACTCGGTCTACCGGCAGGCCATGAAAAATTACCTCATCGTACAATTAAGCGGTTCGCAGAAAAAAATCTGGGCCAGCCAGTTTGATTCGGCAAAACATTGGCTTGAACGAACCGAAGCAGCCGGGTATGACTTTGGACTGCTGAATGATCCTGATTTCGTATCGGCCACCGATCGTTACAAAGTGAAAATTGAAGAGCAGCAATGCCGTAATCTGAGGGACTCAGTGGGACTTCGGATGATCAGGGCGGATCGTAATGTTGCCATGGGGAATTATATCAATGCAACGCGGTATTTCAATGAGGCATCGCAGTTTGCAGTTGAAAATCCGGCGTGCGGCTTTGATACCCGGGCGCTGGAGGACAGTGTTGAACGGTATCGGCAACCATTTGAATACCAGCGTAATCAAAATGATGTCAGCACGATGATCACGGTTGGGGATTATTCGGGTGCAATTACTTTATTGGAAAAAAATGAGGGATTATTCGCCACCGGCAACCTGTCACGGTTTGGCCTGATGAAAACGGCTCTGTATGAATTTATTGCGGAAAGGAATAACCCGCATCTGGCTGAAAGTGCTGCATTATTTATGCTCAGGCAAGACCAGCCCCGTGAGGCCTTCCG
This sequence comes from bacterium, assembly GCA_037141055.1. Classification (GTDB taxonomy): domain Bacteria; phylum Bacteroidota; class Bacteroidia; order Bacteroidales; family FEN-979; genus CAIVAT01. The sequence continues at coordinate 21,808 of JBAXDH010000063.1, forward strand.
GTTTCTGACTTTGCTAAGGAACCAGGGATTTGACCCGCAACGGGTGAGAAAATTGCAATCCGGCCTGGGTACGGCCCTTGCCAGGGCTGATAAGAAAGATCACCCGGACCTTTTGCCTGAAACGGCGTTGAGGAATTACAGTTCGGGAGAAAAATGGTACGACGTATTCAGCAAATCTTATTCGGATGAGATAATCCGAAAGGATAATTGAGCGGGATTTGCGATAGTGTATATATATGGTGTGTGAAAATGGACCAGGGTCTGTCTGGAACTTTCAAAGGCACGGATGATCAGGAAACAGGTAGTCGAAGTATATCAGCTTTTATAAAATCGCCGGATGATTGCGGTTAACTGCGCATCTTCAATCAGGAAACCGTCATGCCCGTAACCGGAACTGATTTCTGCATATTGACATCCCTGGACATGGTCCGTTATAACTTTCAGATCGTCGGGGGGAAATAAAATATCCGATGAAATACCCACCGCAAGAGTTTTTGACCTGATCTGCCCGAGCGCATCGGCGATGCTTTTCCTCCCCCGGGCAACATTGTGGGTGTCCA
>JBAXDH010000064.1:0-21794 GCA_037141055.1 bacterium
TGGCAACGCACAAGCGGAAAAAACGCTTGCGCAAGAACAGACATAAGAAGAAATAACCTTCCTGCTGCTGCAATTCCTTAAGTCATCCACGGTTACTGACCTATTGTCAGTACCATCTCTGTAATACATGGAACGCTGTGAATAAGGAATTAATCATCAATTCGACCTCCACGGAGGTAGAAATCGCCTTACTTGAAGATAAACTTCTCGTAGAGTTAAATAAAGAGAAATCCAACAACGAATTTTCTGTTGGCGATATCTACTTAGGTAAGATCAAGAAGATCATGCCCGGGCTGAACGCTGCCTTCGTGGATGTTGGATATGAGAAAGATGCGTTTTTGCATTACCTCGATCTCGGTCCGCAGATCATGTCGCTGCTGAAGTACATCAAAAAAGGGCAAGCCGCCAGCGGCGGAGTTCTTTCCATTGGTGATTTCGAGCTCGAAGCGGATATCCAGAAAACCGGCAAGATCACCCAGGTGCTCAAGCCGAATATGGATATCGTGATCCAGATCGCCAAAGAGCCGATTTCAACAAAGGGACCGCGTGTCACTTCCGAAATTGCCTTTGCCGGGCGATACCTGGTCCTGATGCCGTTCTCGGATAAAATTTCCGTATCCCAAAAAATAAAGAGCGCTGAAGAACGGAACCGTCTGAAACGGCTCATTACCAGCATTAAGCCTAAGAATTGCGGGATCATCATCCGAACCGTGGCTGAAAACAAGCTGGTCGCCGATCTTGATTCCGATCTGCGGAGCCTTTACAAACGCTGGGAAATCATCACCCAGAAACTGGCCACCGCAAGGCCTCCACAGAAAATCATCGGTGAAATTGACCGTACGTCTGCCATCCTTCGCGATGCCCTCAACGAATCGTTCAACAATATAGTGGTCAATGATGCGGTGTTGTACGAAGAAATCCGGACTTACATCCAGCGGATTGTTCCCGAGAAGGTCAACATTGTTAAACTCCACACGGGTAAAGTTCCCATTTTCGACCAGTACGGCATTGACAAACAGATCAAAAACTCGTTTGGCAAGATCGTCACCATCCGAAGCGGCACATACCTGGTCATCGAACATACCGAGGCACTCCATGTCATCGACATCAACAGCGGCCACCGGGTGAACCAGGATCAGAACCAGGAGACCAACGCGATGGAGGTCAACATTGAGGCTGCCACTGAAGTTGCACGCCAGTTGCGTCTCCGCGACATGGGCGGCATCATCGTGATCGATTTCATTGACATGACCCAGGGACTGAACCGGCGAAAGCTGTTTGAAAAACTGCGGGATGAGATGAAACGCGACCGCGCAAAACACTCCATCCTGCCACCGAGCAAATTCGGACTGGTACAGATTACCCGTCAGAGGGTGCGCCCCGAGATGAACGTTCAGATTCTCGAAAAATGTCCCTCCTGCGATGGAACCGGGAAAATCAGGCCAACCATCCTGCTCACCGACGACATTGAGAACAACCTGGGATATCTTGTCAGGGAGCAGAATGAGAAAAGCCTCACCCTGGTTGTCCATCCGTATTTACATACCTTCCTTACCCATGGCTGGTTTAACTTCCGGTGGAAATGGTGGCGCAAATATGGCCAATGGGTCGCCATCAGGCCGCAAAACGCATATCATTTCCTCGAGTACCATTTTTTGAACAAGAATGGGGAAGAGATAAAGATGTGACAGGGTAACAAGGTGACAGGGTAAAAATCGTAAATCGTAAATCAACAATCGTAAATCGTTAATGGATATTGTAGTCAGCGGAATCCGCCCAACGGGGAATCTTCACCTGGGAAATTATTTCGGAGCATTGAAGAGTTTTGTAAAGATGCAGGAGGAGAACCAGTGTTATTTCTTCATCGCTGACTACCATTCTCTTACAACACATCCGACACCTGCCGACCTTCATGGCAATGTGAAGACCGTGCTGGTTGAATTCCTTGCCTGCGGCCTCGACCCTGAGAAAGCAACCTTATACATCCAGAGCGATTTGCCCGAAACCGCCGAGCTGTACCTTCTGCTGAACATGAACGCATACATCGGCGAACTTGAGCGATGCACCTCCTTCAAGGAGAAGATCCGCACCCAGCCACAGAACGTGAATGCCGGGCTGCTCACCTACCCAACCCTGATGGCCGCCGACATCATCATTCACAGGGCTGCAAAAGTACCTGTCGGGAAAGACCAGGAACAGCACCTCGAGATGACCCGGACCTTTGCCAACCGCTTCAACAGGCTCTATTCCGTCGAGTATTTCCCCGAACCTGTAGCGTACAATTTCGGCGAAAACCTGGTGAAAATCCCAGGGCTGGACGGCAGCCTGAAGATGTCGAAATCCGACAACGAAAACAGTTCCATTTTCCTGGCAGATGCCCCGGAAGTGATCCGCAGGAAGGTGATGAAAGCAGTCACCGACAGCGGACCGGTTGATCCCGGACAACCACGTTCACAGGGTGTTGTGAACCTTTTCGACCTGATGAGTTACTTCTCTGCACCCGATACCGTGAAACATTTTGAAGACACGTATCAGTCAGGTGCGATCCGTTACGGCGACATGAAGAAACAGCTGGCAGAAGACATCATCCTTTTCACCACTCCTTTCCGCGAAAAAATGATGGCACTTGCCTCCGATGAAACCTACCTCAGAAAGGTTGCAGCCCTTGGTGCTGAAAAAGCCAGGGCTTCCGCGGCAAAGACTGTCCGTGAAGTCCGCGAAATCATCGGGTTCAAATCCTTTTGATGATCGAAACCGCTCCCATTAAGGAAACTGCGGTCCTGATCGGACTTGCAACCCATTCGCAGGACATCGGGCGAACCAACGAATATCTCGATGAACTTGCCTTCCTGGTGGATACAGCCGGCGGGATCCCGGTAAAACAATTCACCCAGAAACTCGACCGCGCCGATTCAAGAACGTATGTGGGAAGCGGAAAACTGAAGGAGATCCATGCCTGGATGCAGGAGAACCCGGTGGATATGGCCGTGTTTGATGATGAACTCTCTCCAAGCCAGATCCGCAATATCGAGAACGTACTGCAATGCCGTATCCTCGACAGAAACAACCTCATTCTCGATATTTTTGCACGCAGGGCAGTCACTTCCTATGCCCGAACGCAGGTGGAACTTGCTCAGAATGAATACCTCCTGCCACGGCTTACCCGAATGTGGACCCACCTTGAAAAGCAACGTGGCGGCATTGGTTTGCGCGGCCCCGGTGAACAGGAGATCGAAACCGACCGGCGCATCCTACGTTACCGGATCAGCCTGCTGAAAGACAAACTGGAGGAGATCGACAAGCAAATGGCCACCCAGCGCAAAAGCCGCCGCGACATGGTGCGCGTGGCGCTCGTGGGATACACGAACGTGGGTAAGTCCACCATTATGAACGTGCTAAGCAAATCGGAGGTTTTTGCTGAAAATAAATTGTTTGCCACCCTTGACACGACGGTTCGAAAAGTGGTGATCGAAACCCAGCCGTTTTTACTGTCCGATACGGTTGGCTTTATCCGAAAACTCCCCCACTCCCTGGTGGAATCTTTCAAATCGACCCTTGATGAGGTCCGCGAAGCCGACATCCTGGTGCATATTGCCGATATCAGCCACCGCGGTTTTGAAGAACAGATCAACGTCGTAAAACAGACACTGACCGATATCAAGGCCTCAGACAAGCCTACCATCATGGTTTTCAATAAAATAGATGCCTACCGCTTTACCGAAAAAGATGCGGATGACCTGAGCCCCGCCACAAAAGAAAACCTGACCCTCGAAGAACTGGAAAAGACATGGATGGCCCAGGAAAACCTGCCGTCGCTGTTCATCTCAGCCACTTCCAGGCAAAATATCGACCAGCTGCGTGAAACGCTTTACCGGGAGGTCAGGAAGATTGTGATGGTAAGGTACCCGGAAAATCAGTGGAGGTAGTGAACCATATCCGGTAATACATGTCAATTTTTATTACTTTTGATATCACAAAGCTTATAAAAGATCCCAATGTTAACCCGTTCAGAAATTTTATGCTATTTAAATGATAATAAAATCATGTTTCGGAACCAATATGGTATCCGCAGGACAGGATTATTTGGTTCTTATGCCCGTGAAGAACAAACTGAACAAAGTGACATTGATATCCTGATCGAAATGACCCCGGATACAGAAGATATTTTCGGTAAAAGATTGCAACTAAGAGAATTACTCATGAAACATTTTTCAAAAAAGTTGATATCTTTCATTAACGGGCAATTAGGCCGATTTTCAAGGAGTTAATTCTCAAAGATGCAGTTTATGCATAAAGATGAAAGTATAATTCTTCTGATGCCTGAAACAATTGGCAAGATCATGCTTTATACAAATGAAATTCAAAGATTTACATTCAAACATTGATTGGCAGAAAATATACGATTTCCGGAATGTTCTGGCTCACGATTATTTTGGTATTGACGCTGCTGAAGTCTGGGAAATTATTCAAAAGCATCTCCCAAAGTTAAAGGCAGAATTGGAATCCATTTGATTTTCTACCTTTGCAGTTTGCAAATCAATCCATTTTGAAATTCCGGAAAATTCACCTGATCCTGTTAAGCCTTGTCAGTGGCGTGATCCTGGCACTGGGATGGCCCGAACGCGGGTTCCCGGGCCTGCTGTTCATCGGGTTTGTGCCGCTGCTCATGGTGGAAGACCAGATGATCCGTCACCCGGAGCGGTTTATCAGATTCAGCGCCTTTTTTTATTCGTATCCCGGGTTCCTGCTCTGGAACCTGCTCACCACCTGGTGGATCGTGAATTCCACCTTTGTCGGAGCGCTGATGGCCATCGTGCTCAATTCACTTTTCATGGCCATTGTTTTCCAGGCATTTCACTGGACCCGGAAGAGACTGAACAACCATACTGCTGGCTATGCCGCGCTGCTCTCTTACTGGATCGCCCTGGAATACCTCCACCTCAACTGGGATCTCAACTGGCCCTGGCTAAACCTCGGAAACGGATTTGCCTCATATTACAAGTGGGTTCAATGGTATGAATACACTGGCGCAATTGGGGGAACCGTGTGGGTGTTGGTTGGGAATATGTTGATTTTCATGTTGATCAGAAAAATGCAAGATGCAAATTTCAACATCAAAATGCAAAGCGGGACCGGCCCTGCCTCCGTTCAACCTTCAAAATTCGTTGTTCAATATTCGATATTCATCTTTCTCTGGTTGGCATTACCCATCACATTCTCATATTACACTTACGCCACCTACACCGAAACAAAGCATCCCGTAAACTTTGTCGTGGTACAGCCCAATATCGACCCTTATTCCGAGCAGTACAGCCTCCCGGCGCCGGTGGTGATAGGAAGGATCATGGCGCTGGCCAGACCGGCCATCGACAGTACCACCAATTTCCTCGTCGCTCCAGAATCGGCCATCCAGGAAAACATGTGGGAAAACCAATTGTGGTCTTTTACCAGCATCAGGATGTTAAAACCTGCAATCGCACCATGGCCTAAGCTCAACCTGCTCATCGGCGGTTCCACCTTTTACCAGCTGGCCCCGGAGGAACGGCCGCAGAGATGGTCGCGTAAATTCACCGACACCGACGGGCGATACAACGCTTACAATGCGGCCATTATGTTCAACAACCGCGATTCATTGCAGATTTACCACAAATCAAAACTCACTCCCGGGGTGGAAATCCTCCCTTCCTTCAAAGGGTTCAGATGGCTTGAAAACTTCGCCATCGACCTTGGCGGAACGGTGGGCAGCCTTGGCCAGGATTCAATCAGGAGAGTTTATACAACCGTCAATACGGTTAAAGTGGGTCCTGCCATCTGTTATGAATCGATCTTCGGGGAGTTTTTCTCTGAATTTGTCAGGAATGGTGCGCAAGTCATGATCATCATCACCAACGACGGATGGTGGGGCAACACCGCCGGGCATCGGCAACATTATTCTTTTGCCCACCTCCGTGCCATCGAAACCCGCAGAAGCATCGCCCGGTCGGCCAACACCGGCATTTCAGCCTTCATCGACCAGCGTGGTGATGCCCACCAGGCAACTACCTATTGGGTTCCCGCGGTCATAAAGGGGACCATCAATGCGAACGACAAACTCACTTTTTATGTGAAACACGGAGATTTTATCGCCCGGTTCATGTCATGGCTGGGCGGTCTTTTGCTGCTTTCAGCCATCGGTATGTCAATAAAAAAACGATATATTAATTAACTTCCCCCCACCCCTCCCCGCTTTGGGGAGGGGCAGGGGGTGGGGTAAAACCGCACCAATGAACAAATCCGCAACAACCTCGTATCCAATAAACCACCTGGCCGCAACCCGCTGGAGCCCCCGGGCATTTCTGGGGAAACCGGTTGAAAAGGAAAAACTCATCAGCCTGTTTGAAGCTGCCCGCTGGTCTGCCTCGGGTGGAAATGAACAGCCCTGGCGGTTTATTGTCGGGGTAAACCAAGACGAAACCTGGCAGAAAATTTTCTCCTGCCTCGACGAAGGCAACCGGGAATGGAATCAAAACGTGCCGGTACTGATCCTGGCTGTCGGGAACAGGATATCTTCCTGGGATGGCAATGAAAGCGGTTATTTCAAGTATGACACCGGCCAGGCCGCTGCGCACCTCAGTGTTGAAGCGATGCACCAGGGCCTTCACGTGCACCAGATGGGAGGATTTTCCGTTGAACAGGCAGCTGAGCTCTTCGCGATTCCTGCAACTTACGAGCCCCTTGTCGTGATCGCGGCAGGTTATGCCGGCGACCCCGGATCACTTCCGGAAAAACTTAAACAGCGGGAACTCCAGGAAAGAAAAAGAAAAGAGCTCGGTGAAATTGTGTTCAGCGGGAACTTCGGCGAAACATCGCCAATAATTAACCGATAATCCATTATCCACCCTCCCGCCACCCTCCCCGCTTTGGGGAGGGGCCGGGGGTGGGGTAAACAGAACGCATGAGATACACTACCATACTTATCACCGCCTTGGCAATTATGACGGTAAGCTGCAACCAGCCTGCAAAACAGCCGGCCGCCAGACAGGATTCCATTCCAGCCGGGCCAAAGGTTTCAGTTCCGGATTTCAACGCAGATTCGGCCTACGAGTCTTGCAGGATCCAACTGGCATTCGGTCCGAGGGTGCCCAACACAACGGCACACGATAAATGCGCAGCATACCTGATCGGGAAAATGAAGTCCTTCACGGACCATGTAACCGTACAGAAGGGACAATTGTATGCCTACAACAATACTTCCCTGAAATTTCAAAACATCATCGCCAGCTGGAAGCCGGAAACCAACAACCGGATCCTGCTTTGCGCCCACTGGGATTCGCGCCCTTATGCCGATCATGACCCGGACAAGAACAACTGGCGCAAACCAGTGGATGCTGCCAACGACGGTGCCAGCGGGGTTGGTGTTTTAATAGAGGTTGCCCGTCAGCTGAGCATGGCGAATCCTTCCATCGGCATCGACCTGATTTTGTTCGATGCAGAGGATTATGGCCCGCCGCAGGATCAGACGACGGCCAATTCCGATCAGTACTGGGGACAGGGGGCGCAGTATTGGGCGAATAATCCGCATAAAACCGACTATTTTGCCAAATATGGAATCCTGCTCGACATGGTAGGAGCCAAAAATGCAACATTCCTGATGGAAGGAATCTCGATGCAATATGCAGCCGATATTGTGAAAGCAGTTTGGGCGACCGGAAGCCGGATCGGTTATTCATCCTATTTCCTTTCTGAAAAAGGGGGCTTCATCACAGACGACCATGTGCCGATCAACACCATCCGGAACATCCCCACAATTGACCTTATCCACCTTGACAAAAACAGCGAAACCGGCTTCTATCCTTACTGGCACACAACAGGCGACACCTTCGACAAGCTTGATAAAACCACGCTGAAAGTTGTAGGGCAAACTTTGCTGACGGTGATTTATGAAGAGAAGTGACCCACCCCTCCCCGCCCTCCCCATTTGGGGAGGGGATGGGGTGGGGTTACAAAAGTTCATTCGCCAAATTCGCGAGCTCCGACCGCTCCCCCTTTTCCAGCCGTATATGTGCATAAATGTCATGCTTTCTCACCTTGTCGATGAGCGTGGAAAGCCCGTTTGACTGTGCATCAAGGTACGGTGTATCGATCTGGAAGATGTCCCCGGTGAAGATGATCTTGGTGTTTTCACCGGCCCTGGTGATGATGGTTTTGACTTCGTGCGGGGTCAGGTTCTGCGCTTCGTCCACAATGAAACATACATTCGAGATGCTTCGCCCGCGGATGTAAGCCAGCGGCGTGATCACCAGTTTTTCGCTCTCAACCGCCTCCGTGAGAATTTTATATTCCTTGTCCTTTTCACTGAACTGGCTCTGTATGAATTTCAGGTTATCCCAGAGCGGCTGCATGTACGGATCGAGTTTCGATTTGATATCCCCCGGCAGATAGCCGATGTCTTTGTTGCTCAGCGGCACGATGGGCCTGGCCAGGTAGATCTGCTTGAAGTTCCGCTTTTGTTCGAGTGCCCCGGCCAGCGCCAGGAGCGTTTTACCGGTACCGGCGATGCCCTGCATGGTAACAAGCTTTACGTTGGGATTCAGGATCGCATGAAGTGCGAAAACCTGCTCGGCATTTCGCGGATTGATCTTGTAGCATCCTTTTTTCTCGATTTTCTCGATGCGCTCTGTCAGCGGGTTATAAAATGCAAGCACGGAGCTTTTCCCGTTTTTGAGGATGAAATAGTGGTTGGGAATCGGGTTCTTTATACCGATATCTTCGGGCAGGCACCACCCGGCTTCATAAATGATGTCGATGATGGTTTTATCCAGCCCTTCCACCACCGTTTTCCCTGAATAGAGCGTTTCGAGATCCTTGATTTTGCCGGTTTCAAAATCCTCGGCGGAAATGTTGAGGGACTTGGCCTTGAGGCGAAGGTTTACATCCTTGGAAACCAGGATGATCTTTTTGCCAGGATTTTCAGCCATCATCACCAGGGCGGCATTCAGTATGCGGTGATCTGGCTTGTTTTCACCAAACACCTTTACTGCGTCGAGTTCGCTCTGCTCATTCATCACCACCTTGAACTTGCCTCCTTTCGGCATTCCCAGTGAGATCCATTTGGTAAGGGTGGCTTTGTTTGACAACTTGTCGATTATGCGAATGAATTCGCGGGCCTCAAAGTTTATGGTGTCATTCCCTTTTTTAAAATTATCGAGCTCTTCGAGCACCGTGATCGGGATGGCGACATCGTTGTCCTCAAAGCTGCGGATCGCGTTATGGTTGTAAAGGATTACGGATGTGTCGAGTACGAATATTTTTTTTGTTTTGAGGGCTTTTTTCACCATGGAGCAGGATTTTATATGCCCAAAAGTAAGGTAAGAATTGGCGGATCATGCAACCCCGGAACAGAAGATATAAACAGGGTGTTGTTGAAGGATGCGAGCTTCATGACGAAAAAAAGCCGCCCAACCACGGGCGGCTTCCAACCATCAAAACAAAACAACTTTAATATCAGGGCATGTAGAGAAATTGCGGGTTCCTGTATCCAGCTTTGGGCTCGAACCAGTCGTAATATGTCTGGCCGCTTGCTTCAACCCATGGAACAAACTTTAAATATAACTGGGTGATCTCACTTTTCTCAACCGGGTACTCATAATTATCGGAAACGTCAATCGCCCAGGGAAGATTGCCCTGTGTCACATAGTAGCGCCCGATGCTTGCCTGGCTGTTATCTGATCCGGTTCCGAAGTAAGCCATGTTTGCAAGATCGGTCGGCGGCTTATTGATCATGTGTATTTCTCTCCCCCTGTCCATGTCGACGATGAGGAAAGGGTTGTAGGGAGGCACACCCACCTGCGATAAGAGGGTCGGGGTGGTGAGGTTGATCACAAGATGCAGGGTATCGGGTGGCACATAGGTCATCCCCGGGGTTGTATTGACACCTGTGCCATTCCCGGGATACGGCAGCAGGTTAAAGCCATCATCAAAGGCAATGACGGTGGCTTTTGACTGCCCGGCTTCAGTACCATTGCTGTTCAGGCTGATATAACTTCCCTGTAAGTTCGTTCCGGTTACGCTGCTGATAAGCGACGGACTGATGGGCAGCTGAATGCCAAAACCGTTGTGGTACCCGGCGCCCATTGCTTTCAGGATCAGAGTCGCATTAATCTGGATCACCTTATTCTGTCCGTTGGTGACCTGGTTGAAGCTATAACCGACCACCATGTCATTCATATCATAATCTCCCGTACTCGGCCAGAGGTCTTCAAACGCAAGTGTACCGGTAGATCCCTGTGCAGGATAGTAATTGTTGAAGGCCCTTGACGCATCAGTCGGATAATCATCAAAAGTGTTGGAAATGCCGTCGTGATCGGTATCAACCTGGGTATAGTTCGGCAAAGGCAGGTTCGTTGTCTGGACGGCCTGGATCGGATTTGCCGTAACATAAAATGTCGCATCGTTAAAATCATTATCCGACCCCTGATCACGGCGAAGATCTTCGAAACTGAGCAGGAATTTTCCGCGGCCTATGTCATTGAGGAGAATCGTATGTTGCCTCTTGTCGGCTACGGGTTCGGGATTCAGTTCCTTATTCGAATAATACGTATAATTCCCGGCCGTAATCGTACCACCGCGAAAACCGTCGGAAATGAGCGCCCAGCCCAATGTTACTCCTCCGGGAAACACTCCCAGGTGAACCCGGTTGCCGGAAGCCAGTCCACCGCCGCTGTTCGTAAAGGAAACGTTCGGGAAGATCACGTGAATTGAATCGATGCTGGAAGTATTGGGCGGCGGACTGCCGGAAGTGTATTTGTAATATCCGAGAACGCTTCTGTAACCTGCCCCTTCACTCACAAATGTGACCCATACATCGGAAGGTGCATTGAGTACCAGGTTCTGCACGTTGCCGGCTGAAAAATATTGTGGATGACCAACCGTGAGGTTCTGGTAGTCGGGCAGTGTTGCGTTGATGTCCTGGAGCATGGCGGCATCGACGGGGTCATTTGCCGGGGTGAGATACGACGGAACCCCGACGGAATTATAGGTTCCCATCGGATAAAAGTTGTTTACGGTCGATTTAAACGTACCGCCGTCTTTCAGGTTTACAACCGGTTGTTTTCCCCCCAGCAGGCAGGTGAGCGAGCCATTCCTGACATCGAATTTCTGTGCATTGACAAACCCCAGCTCGTTTGTGGCAACCACAACAGAGTCGAGGTACACGGGGAATACATAATCAAGATTGTAATATCCGGTTGCATCGGTTACACCCGACACAATGCATTTGCCTCCTTGATCAGGAAAATCAGTCATTACGCTGACCCTGATGTTGGGCACAACGTTATCCATGTTATCAAGGGTGCGAATACTAATTGTCACATCCCTGGTGGTTTTGAATAAAAAACCGTACGGAACATGCATGTCGTTGATGGAGGTTGCCTGCACAGCTTCAGCAGGCGTGGTTTTTCTGCACGAAGGGTTCATCACCAGGATTCCTGAAAGTGCCAGAAGCTGAATGAGGGTATATATTTTTGTCTTCATGATTTGTAAAGTTCGAACGAAAACTTTAACCAAAACCATACCGCACTTTTCTTATACCTTTATTATTCTGAATTTGTGTGTGTTACAAACATCATAGATCTACGATGTTTCTATTTATTAGACATATTCCTATTTTTAGACAATTCCACGTTAGAGAATTTATGCCTCCGCAGAGGCAACGCGGTCAGATCCGGCGATCCTGTTTCATCCGGTAAATCGTTGATTTACCGATCTTCAGTTTTTCGGCGACAATTGAGATGTCACCAAACTTTTCCAGGTATGTTTTGACAATTCTGGCACAATAATCATCGAGGGTCATCGCATCCTCGATGATCAAACCTCCACTGTTCAACACGGGAAACGTAATATCTCCAGGTTTTAGCTGATCGTCCTCTGCCATCACCGCCGCCACTTCCATCACTGCTTTCAGCTCCCTCACATTCCCGGGATAGGAATAACCAAGCAGTTTTTCCTTTACGCCTTCCGAGAAAGCAAGCTTTTTAAGGTTATTCTCCCTGCAGAAGGTATCTGAAAAATGTTTTGCGAGCACGAGGATATCATTTCCTCTCTCCCGGAGCGGCGGCAGGTGAATTCCCAGCCCCAGCAAGCGGTAGTACAAATCTTCGCGGAATGTTCCTTTCCTCACCTCTTCGGGCAAATCCTTATGTGTGGCGGTAATGACCCTGATGTCGAATTTCACAAGGTCCTTTCCCCCGATCCGGGTCACCTCCCTTTCCTGCAATGCGCGCAGCAGTTTCGACTGGATCTGGATATCCATTTCACTGATCTCATCCAGGAAAAGCGTTCCTCCGTCGGCCTCTTCGAATTTCCCGGTCTTACGGGCAAGAGCGCCTGTAAATGCACCTTTTTCATACCCGAAGAGTTCACTTTCCAGCAAATCTTTCGGAATGGCAGCCATGTTCACTGCCACAAACGGCTTTCTGCTGCGGGGCGATGCATAATGAACAGCCTTTGCCACCAGTTCCTTTCCGGTTCCGGTATCTCCGGTGATGGATACGGTGATGGCCGACCGTGATGCTTTTTCTATTAATGAGTAAAGGCTGACAATAGCAGGGCTTTGCCCGAGGATCGTTTTATCAAATTCGAATTTTCTCCCCACTTCCTCCTGCAGGCTTTCGATCTTTTTTTCCAGGTTAACATGCTCCTTTATCTTGAGGATGGTGTTCCATAAGCGCTGCCTGGTGTTTTCTTCCTTCACAAGGTAATCATAGGCCCCTTCTTTGAGCAGTGTCACCGCTGTTGCGATGTCATCCTGACCCGAAACGATCACCACCTGGATACCGGGATTGTATTGCTTCACGCGCTTCAGCAATTCACCCCCGGTAAAGTCGGGCAGAGAATAATCAAGCGAAACAACCGAAGGGTTCCTGTAGAGATTCTTCAGAAGGTCCTGTCCATTGTTAAACAGTTGAACATCATAATCGGGGTTGAGTGCAAGGTGGCGCTCAAGGATCATACCGTAAATGGGGTCATCCTCAACTATAAAAATGGAAAAATCGCTCATAACCAGTTTTAATTCCTCAGTTCATTTCAACTTCTATCACCATGTCATTCGGTGCGGTATTGTTTCCGCCAAAGTATGGATACAGCCTGAAACACAGGTTGGGATCGCTTTTTATATTGTCCATCCTGACGGTTACATCCTTCACGGTAAGATAATAAGATCCATCCCTGCTTTCTATTTTCCCGGTGATGATTTCCTCCACATGAACCGATTTAATAAAGACGGATGTATGCTTCGGATTCTCCTTTTTTTCGTCATACGTATACGCATAAACATTGATCATGCCCTGGCTGGCAAAATCGGGTACCCATGCAAGCCTTACCGAGTTGTTATGGTGATTGCTCCCAAAGCCGATTCCCGCAAGCTTGTTCAGGTCATTATCATCCTGGTTGCGCGGTGGGCCCCACCAGCACTCTTTCCGGAAAACAAACCTCAGATTCAGTGTCCGGAGATTCCACCCGATAGCACCGATTTTTTCAAATATGCTCATGGAGGCATAATGATTCCCTTTTTTGATCAGATAAAATCTCATGATGTGTTGTTTTTAATCATGGTTACACAACCGTCCAAATCAAAAAAATACGCTAATTTTATGCACCTGTAAATATACAAATAAATTAGTGCCCTCAATGCTGCAACCCACAAAGAAACTCTTTCTCCTCGATGCCATGGCCCTGATCTACCGGGCTTACTTCGCCTTCAATAAGAACCCGCGCCTGAGTTCCAAAGGCGTTAACACTTCGGCCATCTTCGGTTTCGCGAATGTATTGCTCGATCTGCTAAAGAAAGAGAAACCCACGCATATCGGCGTGGCCTTTGACACCATGGCTCCCACCGTGCGCAAAGTCGGGTTCGAAGCTTACAAGGCCCACCGCCAGGAAACGCCTGAAGATATCATCAACTCCCTGCCATACATCCACGAACTGATTGAGGGTTTTAACATCCCTACCCTGTTTGTCGACGGGTATGAAGCCGACGATGTAATCGGCACGCTTGCAAAACAGGCGGAAAAAAACGGGTTCGTAACTTATATGATGACTTCGGATAAAGATTTCGGACAACTGGTGAGCGACAACATATTTATTTATAAACCCGGGAAGTTCGGCAGTGATGTTGAAATCCTCGGGGTGAAGGAAGTTTGCGAAAAATTCAGCATCAGCCGCCCCGAACAGGTCATCGATATCCTCGGGTTATGGGGCGATGCTTCGGATAACATCCCGGGAATTCCCGGGGTGGGAGAAGTGACAGCAAAAAAACTGCTTGCCGAATTTGATTCCGTCGAAAACCTTATTGCCAATGCAGACAAGATCAGCAATGAGAAGCTTCGTCAAAAGGTGATCGAATTCAAGGACCAGGCCATGATGTCAAAGCAGCTGGCCACCATCATTCTCGATGTTCCCGTCGAATTCGACGAAACCAGGCTGATCATGGAGCGCCCGGATGAAGCCCGGCTGAAAAAACTTTTTGACGAACTGGAATTTCGCACGTTTTCCCAGCGGCTGGCCACTTTTCTTTCGGTGCCCGCGGAGGACAAAGCGGAATTCAAAATGCAGAATGCAAAGAGCAAAATGCAAAATCCGGTGACATCCGGCCAAAAACTTTCTGCGCCTGACCTGTTTTCAGATTCCGGTCATTCGTTCGATCCAGCCGCTGAAATCCCGAATCCCGTATCCCGTATCACGAATCCCGAATCCGATATCCCGGATCCCGAATCCCGAATCAACACCATTGCCTCAACCCCCCACCACTATCATCTTGCTGACACCCCTGAAAAGCATGCCGCTCTCCTTGCAGATCTTGAAAAGCAAAACTCTTTCTGCTTCGACACCGAAACCACCGGGATAAACCCGAACACCGCCGAACTTGTGGGCATGTCGTTCTCCTGGCAGCCGCATGAAGCGTATTATGTTCCGCTTTCCGAAATATACGGAGAAGCACTGGCCGTCGTCGCAGGATTCAAACCGGTGTTTGAAAATGAAAAGATCCAGAAGATCGGGCAGAACCTGAAGTTTGACATCTCCATCCTGAAGTGGTATGATGTGGTGGTAAAAGGACCGCTTTTCGACACGATGCTGGCACATTACCTCATTCAGCCCGACATGCGCCACGGCATGGACCTGCTTTCGGAAACATACCTGGATTACAAACCTGTGTCCATCGAAGAACTGATCGGGAAAAAAGGAATCAACCAGCTCAGCATGCGCACGGTCGACATCGAAACCGTGAAGGAATATGCCGCAGAGGATGCCGATGTCACGTTCAGGCTGAAACAGGTTTTCGAACCCATGCTTACCGAAACCGATACCCTCGACCTGTTCGATAAAATTGAAGTCCCGCTGATCCCCGTGCTTGCTTCGATGGAAGCCGACGGCGTGCGTATTGATCCGCAAACGCTGAACGACTATTCCGCTGAACTTGAGAAAGATATCCGGGTTCTCGAATCCTCCATTCATGAAGATGCAGGAACCACCTTCAACGTATCATCCCCGAAACAACTCGGCGAGATTCTGTACGATAAGCTGCGGATCGTCGAGAACCCGAAGCAGACCAAAACAAAGCAATACAGCACCAGCGAAGATGTGCTTGTGAAAATGGAGCACAAACATCCGATCGTCAGTAAAATTCTTGAATACCGCTCGCTCACAAAGTTAAAATCGACCTATGTGGACGTATTGCCCACCCTTGTCAATCCACGCGACGGGAGGGTGCACACCTCGTACAACCAGGCTGTGGCGGCAACAGGCAGGCTGAGTTCAAACAACCCGAACCTGCAGAACATCCCGATCAGAACCGAGAAAGGACGCGAGATCCGCAAGGCATTCGTGCCGCGCAACGACAATTACCTCCTGCTCTCCGCCGACTACTCCCAGATTGAACTACGCATTATCGCCCATCTCAGCCGCGATGCAGGAATGATCGGGGACTTCAACCTCGGGCTCGACATTCATGCAGCCACCGCCGCCAAAGTTTACGGGGTTCCGCTTGAGGAAGTCACCAAAGAGATGCGCCGCAACGCCAAGATGGTCAACTTCGGGATCATCTATGGAATTTCGGCATTCGGCCTGTCGGAAAGACTCAACATCGCCCGCAAGGAGGCTGCCGAAATCATCAGCCAGTATTTTGTGAAGTACCCTGACATCAAGGCGTACATGGACGGCACCATCGAATCGGCACGCCACAACGGGTATGTGGAAACCATGAGGAAACGGCGCAGGTACCTTCGCGACATCAACTCGGGCAATGCCACCATCCGCAGTTTCGCCGAACGCAACGCAATCAATGCCCCCATTCAGGGTACTGCAGCCGACATGATAAAGATCGCCATGATTAACATTTTCGCTGAAATGAACCGGCTTCAGCTGAAATCAAGGATGATCATGCAGGTGCATGACGAACTGGTTTTTGACGTGCATAAAGATGAAGCGGAAACACTCAAACCGCTGGTAATGCAGGGCATGCAAAACGCCATTCACCTCGATGTGCCGGTACTGGTTGAGATGAATACCGGGAGGAACTGGCTGGAGGCGCATTAAAATAGCGAAATAGTGAAATAGCGAAAATTGGTGATTGTTTGGCTATTCCTGTATTTTTGCACTTTGAATTTGCACTTTGAATTTTGATATACTTTTCCCATGACTTATAAAAACGACATCCGCACCGTAATGACGCTTGACGCTGGCGGAACAAATTTCGTATTCAATGCCGTTCAGGCTGAGCAGGAGATCTTTGAACCCCATGTGCTGCCGGCAAAAGCTGAAAATCTTGAGGCGGTGCTGGCCACCATCATCCAAGGGTTTCGCCAGGTCGAGAAAAAACTGCAGCACAAGCCGGCTGCCATCAGCTTTGCATTTCCCGGCCCGGCCGATTACGAAAACGGCATCATCGGTGACCTTCAGAATCTTCCGTTCTTTAAAGGCGGAGTCGCCCTCGGACCGATGTTGCAGGACACCTTCGGCATCCCGGTATTCATCAACAACGACGGTGATCTGTTTGCATACGGGGAGGCCATTGCCGGCATCCTGCCCGAGATCAACAAAAAACTTGACGATGCGGGGAATCCGAAGCGATACAGGAACCTTTTCGGCGTCACCTTTGGCACCGGGTTTGGCGGAGGCATCGTTACACGCAACGGACTTCTTTGCGGCGACAACAGTTCGGGCGGAGAGATCAACCGGATGCGCAACCGTACATTCAAGAACTGGGATGCAGAGGAAAGTGTCAGCATACGAGGCATTAAACGGGAATATGCCAACAATACCGGGCTTAACATGGCCTCCTGTCCCGAACCTTATGATATTTTTAAAATCGGGATGGGATTAACAGAAGGCAACCGGAAGGCAGCCGTTCAGGCATTTGATTCCTTTGCCCGGGATGCCGCGGATGCAATAGCAAACGCTATAACATTGTTAGATGGACTCGTGGTCATCGGCGGAGGTTTGTCGGGTGCCTCCCCTGTTTTTCTGTCAAAACTGGTCGAAGAAATGAATTACCCGTACGACACAATGTCGGGGAAGCCGCTCGAACGAATGGAAGTGGTTGCATTTAACCTGGAAGACGAAGCGGGCCTCTCATCTTTCCTGCATTCCTCCTCCGTAAAGATTCCTGTTCCGTTCACCTCCAGGACCGTTGATTTTGACCCTAACAAAAAAATTGGGGTAGGGATATCCCGTTTGGGAACCTCGAAAGCCGTATCAATTGGGGCTTATGCCTATGCACTTGCTAAACTTGACGTGTAGCCCTCCATCGGGAACCTGTTGCAATTTTTAATCCATAACATTTAATTTGTATTCTGCTACTTTCATGCATTTATTTTCGCTAATTTTGCGACAGGAATTATAATTTATTGTAAAACCATTAAACCCAAACCCATGAAAAACATTTTACTCTCCGTAATTTTCCTGTTGTCCTCAGTAATCCTGATGGCTCAGACCGTCGACCGCGAAATGGTCGTTGTTGAGGTTGGCACCGGAACATGGTGTACCTATTGCCCCGGCGCTGCCATGGGCGTAGATGACCTCCTTGCAAACGGCAAAAAAGTTGCCGTTGTTGAAAACCACAATGGCGATGCTTATGCAAACACCTATTCCAATGCACGCAACACCATGTATGCCATCTCCGGGTTCCCGACTGCAACATTCGACGGAAACCAGGCTGTCGTCGGCGGAAGCCACACCGCTTCCATGTACTCAAGTTACCTTCCCAAGTACAATTCGGCCATTGCAGTCGCATCACCGGTTGAAATGACCATGACGGAAACACACAACGGCCTTGACTATACCGTAACGTGTGTCGTTACAAAAGTAGGCACTGTAACCGCAACCAACATCAAACTGAACTTTGCAGTTACACAGTCGCACATGATGGTGAACTGGCAAGGCCAAACCCACCTGGAGCATGTAAACAGGCTTATGGTGCCTGACCAGAACGGTACGCTGATTGATTTTACCAGCGGAGCGGTTCAGACCGTCGTGCTGACTTTCTCGATGCTTCCCGCATGGCCCCTTGCCGACTGTGAATTCGTCGTATGGCTTCAGAATAACGATGCAGGCCAGGGTACAATTCCAGGGTCAGGAACTCCTGCAGTTAAAAAATGGACCACATTCCAGGGTTTGAAACGCGGCGTTATCGACCTTACTCCTGATTTTGCCGCTTCTTCAACTTCGGTTTCAACCGGCACCCCTGTTACATTTACCAATGGCACCACCGGCGGGTATATCGGTGTTCCTGAAACATACCAGTGGAGTTTCCCGGGCGGCACTCCCGCAACCTCAACCGATAAAGATCCTGTTGTTGTGTACGACAATTGCGGCACTTACGACGTAACACTGATCGTTGACCGCGGAAGCCAGATCGACACGATCACCAAAACTGCTTACATGCAGGTCGGCCCCATTGTAAACGTTGTTGCCAACCCCGGCCTTCTTGCCTGCTGGTACCAGACAATCACCCTCGATGCCACCACCGCCGGCGCTGTTTCTTACCTTTGGACCCCGGGCGGAGCTACCACCCCTTCCATCGATGTTACCTATGCACAGTATGGCATCGGAGCACATGACTTTTCAGTAAAGGTTAACATGGGCGCCTGCGAAACCACCAAGCTTGTCACCGCCACACTGGATGCCTGCACCGGCATCGGCGAAAAATCAAAGGATGTAACGGTTTCGGTTTTCCCCAACCCCAGCAATGGTGAATTTACACTGGAACTGAATTCCGCTAAAACAGTGGTTGCCGACCTGGCCATTACAAACAGCCTTGGAATGCAGGTATACACTGAAAAATCAGTCACCGTGAATGGTAAAACCGTGAAGAACCTTAATCTTACAGGGCTCAGCTCCGGAATCTACATGCTGTCACTGAGGAACGGCGAAATGAAAATTTCTCAGAAAATCCTGATAAAATAATCCGGATACGCTTCGGTTTTGATTGAAGGGCGGCCACAACGGCTGCCCTTCTTTTTTTATCACTACGGCTAACAGGCAACTCTTTTATATGTAACTTTGTCTTTCAGAAAACCATAGCCATGAAAAACATCGCTGCCCTCCTTTTGTCCTGCATTGTGACATTCAGCCTTTTCGCAGGAAATGTTGAAAAAGTGTTCACCTTCTCACAGGTGAAAATAACGCAGACCGGTCAGTACCAGTCGGTGTCGCTGGACCATACCATGCTTGCCGGGCTCAACGGCGAGCCCATGCTGCCTTATCACCAGGTTGCCATGATGCTGCCTCCGGGTGAAAAAGCCGTATCCATCCGCATCACCGGGGAGAATCTTACCTCCGTCCCCGGCACATTCGAATTGTTTCCGCAGCAAATGATGCAGCCAATCTCAAAAGGTTCCGACGGCAAATTCATCAAAAAGGAATCCGTTTATAAATCAACAGCGAATTACCCCGCCACCCCCGCCGGCAATCTGATTAACTCGTATCTGAATGGTTATTCTTTTGCCCTTTCAACCTTTACCCCGGTGATTTATAACCCCGCAGGGAAGTCCGTCGCTTATTACCAGAAGGTGACGGTGCAAATCACCACGCAACCGGATGCCGCTGCCTCCCTTGCCCTGAAGAATCTTACCGCGAGTGACAACGCGCTGAAAAGAGTGAGGCTCTTTGCCCAGAACCCTGAAATGATGAATCAGTACCCGGCAAAAAGCAGCCTGAAAACGAATTATAAAATCCTGATCATCACTGCTTCCCAGTTTCAGGCCGGGTTCCAGGACCTGGTGAATTACTACAACGCGAAAGGCCAGACCACACAGGTTACCACCATCGAAACGGTCGGCGCCATGTCAGGCCAGGACCTCCCTGAAAAAATCCGCAACTTTATTACCGGCGAATACCAGAACAGCGGCATCGAGCAGGTCATCCTGGGTGGCGATGTCGAATTCATTCCCTACCGCGGGCTTTACTGCTATGTGATCTCCGGTTCGGGGTATGAAGACTACAACATTCCCGCCGACATCTATTATTCAGCGCTCGACGGAAACTGGAACACCAATGGCGACCTCAAATGGGGCGAACCCGGCGAAGACGATCTCCTGCCGGAGATATCCGTTGGCCGCATGTCATTCAGCAACACCGGCGAACTGGCAAACATGGTTCACAAATCGGTTTCCTACCAGGGAAGCCCTGTGCCGGGAGAACTGAAAAAACCATACCTTGTCTCCGAATTCCTCTATGATCCTCCTTTAACCTGGGGTTCCGACTATCTCGAACTGCTGGTCGATCATCACACTGACAACGGTTACTCAACCTACGGGATACCTTCGGCGCAAAATGATATATCACGGTTATATGACACTACTTCCTACAACTGGAGTGTCGGGCAGTTGCTTGCCGGGATCAATTCGGGAAAATCATTCATCCACCACTGCGGCCACTCGAACGCCAACTACATGATGCGCCTCTACAACTGGGACATCACCGACCAGAATTTTTCACAGGTCAACGGCATCACGCACAACTACCAGCTGATGTACACGCATGGCTGCATTTGCGGCGCTTTCGACGAATCAGACTGCATCGCCGAAGTTGCCACAACAATTGCCAACTTCCTGGTTGGCGGGGTCTTCAACTCACGGTATGGCTGGTTTGACCAGGGAACCACCGAAGGCCCGTCGGCTCACCTGCACCGTGAATTCATCAGTGCGCTGTACCATCCGAATCCCGATTCGGCAATTGCTGAGCTTGGATCCGCGCACACCATGTCGAAGATCAAAACAGCGCCATGGATCGGCCTTCCCGGCGAATTTGAACCGGGTGCCCAGCGCTGGTGCCATTACGACTGCAACGTGATTGGCGATCCTGCACTGAAAGTGTGGATAGATAATCCATTGGTGGGAACGGCAGAGGTGGCAGGCGGCCTGGAATTTACCCTGTCGCCAAACCCCGGGAAAGAGCAGGTAACGATCTCATTGTCAATGGATCATGGGACAGATATTCATCTCTCCGTGTTAAATTCGCTGGGGCAGCAGGTCTACTCCCGCAAGTATTCGATGCAGCCCGGCAGCCAGACGATTTCGTTCAATGTTGCCGGATTAACCCAGGGAATTTACTATATCAGGCTTGATACGAAGGAATCCTCTTCTGTTAAAAAGCTGATGGTTACCAGGTAAAAAATTACGCAGGGATTGGATCCGGGTAAAAATCCGGAATGATTTACGGCCTGATCAATTACAAATCCCGCAGGGATTGGATCCGGGTAAAAACACTGTATGAATTGCGATGTTTCGTCCCGTACGGGACGAAATCCATGAATTGCTCCC
>JBAXDH010000065.1:0-20283 GCA_037141055.1 bacterium
TGTAGCGGGATCGAGATTTGAACTCGAGACCTCCGGGTTATGAATCCGACGCTCTAACCAACTGAGCTACCCCGCCTTAAATTGAGGGTGCAAAAATAAGAACTTTTAGTGATAAATCAGCATTTTCAATCATCAAATTTTTACCGGCCGATCCAGATGGTCTTTATATTTACGAACTCCCTGATCCCGTAGGCAGAAAGTTCACGGCCGTACCCTGATTTCCTGATGCCGCCGAATGGCAGCCTGGGATCAGACTTGGTCATGCCGTTTACAAACATGGCGCCGGTTTCAACTTTCCTTGCAACTTTTTCGCCGCGCACAAGGTCCCTGGTCCAAACGCAGCCCCCGAGCCCGAATGATGAATCATTTGCAATCCGGATGGCGTCATCCTCATCCCGCGCGCTGATCAATGAAACAACCGGCCCGAATGTCTCCTCTGAATAAACCGGCATCCCTTTACAAACGTCTGCAAGGATGGTAGGTTCAAAATAGCACCCGGTGCGGTCGGGGCGATGGCCGCCGCACACAAGCCTGGCCCCGGCAGCAACTGATCTGTTTACCTGGCTTTCAATTTCACTGACCAGATCGGGACGTGCCATCGGACCAACCTGTGTTGAAATATCCATCGGGTCGCCCATGTGCAGTGCTTCGAACGCAGACTTTAACCCGGTTTCAAACTGCTGAATGACTGCCTCCAAAACAATAAACCGTTTCGCAGCAATGCAACTTTGTCCCTGGTTGATCATCCTGGCCGTGACAGCAGTTTTCACCGCAGCATCGAGGTCGGCATCCTCCAGGACAATGAACGGGTCAGATCCTCCCAGTTCAAGAACGGTTTTTTTGAGATTTCTTCCTGCCAGGGAGGCAACTTCGCTTCCTGCCAGCTCGCTTCCGGTGAGTGTCACTGCCGCAATCAATGGATCGGTGATCACGGGTTCTACGGCCGATGATGGTATCAGCAGTGTTCTGAAAAGGTCGGCGGGGAATCCCGCTTCACGGAAAATTTCTTCGATGGCAAGGGCACATCCGGGCACATTTGAAGCATGTTTCAAAACTGCAGCATTTCCTGCCATCAGTGCAGGGGCGGCAAAACGGATCACCTGCCAGAAAGGAAAGTTCCAGGGCATTACAGCCAGGATCACGCCGATAGGCTGAAATGCGACGAAACTGCGGCTCGCATCCGATGCAATTACTTCGTCTGCAAGCATTTTAGCGGCATTCACGGCATAGTAGTCGCACACCAATGCGCATTTCTCGATTTCCGCCAGTGATTCGCGAAAAAGCTTGCCCATCTCCATGGTCATCGTGGTGGCATACCGCTCCTTGTTGCTGCGAAGGATTTCCGCAGCCTTTTTCATAAGTTCCGACCTGGTTTCAAACGAAGTTTCGCGCCAGCCTTCCCAGGCAGAATGAACATTCAGGATGATTTTTTCAACTTCCGCCCCGGAATGATCGGTATATTCGCGGATAACACTGCCTGTGGCGGGATTAATGCTTCTCATGATAAATCTGAAATTATAGAATGATTTTGACGAATAAATTCTTCCAGGATAACGCCACTGCAGGGCAATTGCTTCATCAATTACTTGTTCGAATTATCTGCATTGACAGCATTGGTTGAATTGTTTGCATTGATTGCATTGTTTGCATTGTTTGCATTGATTGCATTGTTTGAATTGATTGCAATGTCAACTTCAAAGTTTATCCTTCAGATAATACCCGGTATAGGAGTCTGAAACTTTGGCAAGTCCTTCCGGGGTTCCTTCGAAAACAATGTTTCCTCCTTCATCGCCGCCCTCTTTTCCCAGGTCGATCACCCAATCGGCACATTTGATCACCTCCTGGTTATGTTCAATGACAAGGATGCTGTGACCGTTGGCAATGAGCGATTCAAAAGAGATGAGCAATTTATGGATATCGTGAACATGCAGTCCGGTGGTGGGCTCATCGAAGATAAACAATGTCGGTTTTTCGCTGATCCCTTTTGACAGGAAAAATGCAAGTTTGATGCGCTGTGCCTCACCGCCGGACAGGGTGCTTGAAGACTGTCCCAGCCTGAGATAGCCAAGCCCAACGTCCTGCAGAGGTTTAAGTTTTGCAAGGATGTGCTTTTCATGCGCGGTTGCCTTCGCGGCCTGCAGGAAAAAATCCATGGCCTCGTCAACGGTCATGTTGAGAATATCGACGACCGATTTTTCACGGTATTTCACGTCCAGCACCTCGTCCTTGAACCGCTTTCCCTTGCAGGTTTCACAAGGAAGAAATAAATCAGCCATGAACTGCATCTCAATTTTAACTACGCCTTCGCCTTCACATTCATCGCACCGCCCGCCCGGGATGTTGAAGGAAAAATATCCCGGCTTGTAATTGCGCACTCTCGCCAGTTGCTGATCGGCATAAAGATCGCGAATTTCATCAAAAGCTTTGATGTAGGTTGCCGGGTTTGAACGTGATGAACGCCCGATGGGATTCTGGTCGACCATTTCAACCGATCCGATCCGGGAATAGTCGCCGTCAAGACGGTCAAATTTACCGGTCTTTTCGCCGTAACCGCCGTGAATTTTCTTCAGTGCCGGGAACAGGATCCTTTTCACCAGGGATGTTTTGCCCGAACCACTGACGCCTGTTATCACAGAGAAAACATGAAGGGGGATTTTTACATCAATATCCTTCAGGTTGTTTTCCCGTGCCCCTTTGATCTCGATAAACTCCATCCATTTCCGGCGTTTTGAGGGGACCTCGATTTTCCTGATATGATTAAGGTATTGCCCCGTGAGACTTTTCGTATCAGCGTTGAGTGTGCGGAAATCACCCTGGAAAACGATCTCGCCTCCAAGGTGGCCTGCCAGGGGGCCGATGTCAATGATCTGGTCTGCCGCCCTGATGATCTCTTCATCATGTTCAACCACGATCACCGTGTTGCCCAGATCACGCAATTTCAGCAATACTTTAATCAGGCGATGCGTGTCGCGCGGATGAAGCCCGATACTCGGTTCGTCAAGTATGTACATGGAGCCGACAAGATTGCTCCCCAGTGCGGTAGACAGGTTTATCCGCTGTGACTCCCCCCCCGACAATGATCCCGACAGGCGGTTAAGCGTAAGGTAGCCGAGTCCTACATCGTTCAGCACGCCCAGCCTGTTCGTGATCTCGGTAAGCAGGCGGCGGGAAACGGTGAGTTCATAATCCGTCAGCTCAAGATTGTTGCAAAATACACTCAGTTCACCGACTGGCATTAAAACCAGCTCGCTCACAGACTTTCCGTTGACTTTCACATAGGATGCGTCCTTACGAAGGCGCGTACCTTTGCATTCGTGGCAAACCGTTTTTCCACGGTACCGCGACATCATGACACGATACTGAACCTTGTAATTCTGGCTTTCAATAAAACTGAAAAATTCATGTAATCCTTTGAAGTGCCGGTTTCCGGTCCATAAAAGTTCAAGTTGGGAAGGGGTAAGGTCGTACACCGGTTTATGCACCGGGAAATCGAATTTATAGGCATTCATGAGGAGTTCATTCTTCCATTCGCCCATTTTCTCGCCTCTCCAGCAGGCGATCGCCTCTTCATACACCGACAATCTTTTGTTCGGAATCACCAGGTCTTCATCGATGCCGATCACACTTCCAAACCCTTCGCATGTTTTGCAGGCCCCGAACGGGTTGTTGAAGCTGAAGAGATTTTCAGAAGGCTCTTCGAAAATCATTCCGTCGGCTTCATACTTGTTTGAAAAGGTTTTCCTGGATTTTTCATTACCGGCAATCTCGACCATGCAGGATCCGTGACTTTCAAAATAGGCCGTTTGCACCGAATCAGCAACCCGACCCGGTAATTCTTCATCATCATAAACAACCGAAAACCGGTCGACGAGTACAAAAAGTTCCTTCGGTTTTTTCTTTTTCAGGGCTGCAATCTCGTCCAGGCGCAAAATCTCGCCGTCAATCATGACCCTCGTGAACCCTTGCTGCATCAGTACCGTTGACTTCGCTGCAAGGTCACCGTTTTTCGTGTCAAGGTCAAGGGGCGCGAAAATATTCACCTGTGAGTTTTCAGGCAGTGCCATAATTTGATCAACCACGTCGCTCACGGTGTCACGCTTTACGAGAATTCCTGAAACCGGGGAGTAGGTCTTTCCGATGCGGGCAAACAAGAGTTTGAGAAACTCGTAAATTTCAGTAGAAGTGCCAACGGTAGACCTCGGATTAGAGGTGTTCACTTTTTGTTCAATGGCTACTGCCGGCGAAATACCTTTGATATAATCCACTTCCGGTTTGCTCATCCTGCCAAGGAATTGCCTGGCATAAGAGCTCAGGCTTTCAACGTATCGCCGCTGCCCGTCGGCATACAGCGTATCGAAGGCCAGGGATGACTTTCCCGAACCCGACAACCCGGTGATGACCACAAACCGGTTGCGTGGTATGGCAAGGCTGATATTCTTGAGATTGTTGACCCGTGCACCTTTGATGATGATGAAATCCTTCGGGTCGAGCGTTTCTAATTCCATTAATTCCCGCGTTCCTGCATATATTTTGGCAAAATTAGAAAGAAAACTTGCTTTTTGGTTTTTTTTATTTATTTTTGCTGCAACCAAATCAGGGAAAATCCCGTATCAGGTATAAATCAGCGTGGCTTCCAATAGCTGCGTTTAACAATAGGAGGGACACTATCGACTTGACTTCTACTCTTTTTTAATTAAAAAGGAGGTCCCATGCAAGCCCATGTCATTAGTGATCAGGAGTTAATCGGCCAATACCTTGCCGGTCATGAACCAGCCCTCGAAAAGATCATCCGCCGTCACAAGAACCGTGTATTCGCTTATATTCTTATGGTTGTTAAGGATAAAGAGCTGGCCGAAGATTTATTCCAGGATACGTTTATCAAGGTAATAAACACTTTCCGGACAGGACAGTATAAGGAGGAGGGTAAATTTATCCAGTGGGTGATGCGCATTGCGCACAATCTCATCATCGATTATTTCCGCAAGGCGAAACGAATCCCTATTGTTGAGAACAACGATGATTACGATATTTTTGACAAGGTCAGGATCCCTGTTGAGTCAGTTGAGGATCAACTCATCATGGAACAAATTCACCGTGACGTAAAAAAACTGATCGAATACCTTCCCAAGGAACAAAAGGAAGTGCTGGTCATGCGCCACTATTCCGACATGAGTTTCAAGGACATTGCCGAAGTCACCAATGTAAGTATCAACACGGCCCTCGGAAGGATGCGCTATGCCCTGATCAACCTGCGGAAACTGGTGAAGGAAAAAGATGTTATCCTGACCGTATAGTAGTTACATGGCATGCCATGTAACTACTATACGAAACAGCGAAAAATATTTTTCAACTTATAAAATATTGAGAAATATATCCCGTTTTTCAGGTATGAATTACATTTTAAATCAAAATTCAGCCTATGAAGCGAACCGCTACATTTTATTCTTTGAATTCATTCCAGTCAAAGGTAAACGATCCTTCTGCTGATAAGCGAAGGAGAAGGAATGTGGTTTCTCCCGGTGAATCGGTGATCCGTAACCTGCTCAACTACTCGAAAGCGCTTGCCGTACTCAAAACAACTGAAACCGGATTCATCAACATGGTGATGAACTAAATAAAAAACCCCGCTTTTGACGGGGTTTTTTTATGCTCGTAATTGTTGTATCAGATTCTTTCTTCCTTGATGCGGGCTTTCTTACCCTGTAATCCGCGGAGGTAATAAATACGCGCCCGGCGAACAACACCACGCTTGTTTACATCAATTTTATCAATGAAAGGGGAGGTGCACGGGAAAATACGTTCCACGCCAATGTTCCCTGAAATTTTTCTCACGGTGAAGGTTGTGTTCAAACCTTTGCCTGCACGCTGTAAAACCACGCCCTGGAAAGTCTGGATACGCTCTTTGTTTCCTTCCTTGATCTTGTAGTGAACCGTAATGGTATCCCCGGCTTTGAAAGAAGGTAATTCGTTCTTCTGGATAACTGTCTCTTCGACAAATTTCATTATTTCCGCTTTGTTCATGGCTCTCGTGTAATTATATCAGTTACGCACTAAAAAGTTTGCAAATATATGAATTATTTTGAATTAAAAGGATGAAGTCCTAAAAAAGTAATTCTTTTCTACTCATCCAGCAGCCCCGGCCGCCTGGCCCTTGTTCGTTCGACCGACATTTCATGCTTCCATTTTGCAATTTCCCTGTCATTGCCCGATAAAAGGATATCCGGGACTTTCAGCCCGCGGAAATCAGCAGGGCGGGTATAAACCGGCGGCGACAGGAGATTGTCCTGGTAAGAGTCCGAGAGAGCGGATGTTTCATCGTTCAGCACACCGGGAATAAGTCGCACCACGGCGTCCGTAAGCACCACAGCGGCCATTTCTCCCCCCGACAATACATAATCGCCGATGGAAATCTCACGGGTGATGAAATTGGTGCGGATGCGTTCGTCAATTCCTTTGTAATGTCCGCACAGAATAAGCAAATTCTGTTTGATGGAAAGCTGGTTTGCAATGCGCTGGTTCAGCAGTTCTCCGTCAGGGCTCAGGTATATGATCTCGTCGTATGCAGTTTTTGATTTTAATTCCTCGATGCAATTCACCACGGGTTCGGCCATCATCACCATGCCTGCCCCGCCGCCGTAAGGATAATCGTCAACGCTTTTATGCCTGTTAACAGACCAGTCGCGGATGTTGTGCAGGTTGATGACCACATGCCCCTTGCTCTGTGCGCGTTTCAGGATTGAATAGCTGAACGGGCCTTCGAACATTTCCGGAAACAATGTTAATATATCAATCCTCAATTTCACCATTTCGCTATTTCACTCTTTCATTACTATACCAGGATCTCCAGCCCATCGTAGGCCAGTTGTATGAATTCCGGCAATTTTTTGTTCACTTCTTCATGGCGGCCGACAAAATGGCTGAGATGAGTCAGGAACGCCGCTTCGGGTTTCAGCTTTTTCAGGATGTCAACTGCTTCGGATACCGAAAAATGGGAAACATGTTTTGAATTTCGGAGGGCATTCAGCACGACAACCTTCGACCCTTTAATCTTTTCAAGTTCCGGTTCGCTGATATAACTGGCATCGGTTATATATGTGAAATCCCCGAC
This sequence comes from bacterium, assembly GCA_037141055.1. GTDB lineage: Bacteria > Bacteroidota > Bacteroidia > Bacteroidales > FEN-979 > CAIVAT01. Next base: position 7,109 of record JBAXDH010000065.1, read on the forward strand.
CCTGAAGCCTGTTACAGGCAGGTTTTCATGCATCACGTTCACCGGGATGAATTCAATACCCATTATTGAGAAGGGCTGGTCGTCTATAACATGGACATTGAGTTGCGGGGCGCCGAAATACCTGGATTCTGAAAAAATATAGGGAAACTCGATCCTGATTGCATCCATCACCCGGTGAGTCCCGTAGATATCGATTTTTTTATTGAGAACGTAATTGAACGCCCGCACATCATCGAGACCGGCAATGTGATCGCGGTGTTCGTGGGTAAAAATGACAGCATCTAGGTTCATGACACGCTGTTGCAGCATCTGGTGCCGGAAATCGGGACCGCAGTCTATCACGAAGGTCAGTCCGTTCACCTCGAGCATGACAGAGGTTCGGTTTCTTTTATCACGCGGATCATCGGAAATGCACACAGGACAATCGCAGGTGATCACCGGAACTCCGATAGAGGTTCCTGTTCCAAGGAAGGTGACTTTTAACCGGTTGGGCGGGAGTGTGTGCATCAGAAAATAAGTTCGTCGACCTGGTTGCGGTCGATGGTGAGTTGCCGTTTCAGATCTTCGGTGGTTTTCAGTATAAGTTCTTCGCGAATGCGTTTGTGAAACAACAGTGTTCCGATCTGACCCTCGATACTGCCGTAGCTTTCGAGGAGATGTACTTCAACAACGGTGTCGGCTGGCGATTCGTCATTTTTCCTGATAAAACACATGGCCCTGGAAAAACTGTCTTCCCCGATAACCGTCACCGCATAAACACCATTTGGAGGAACAAGTTTGCAGTCCTCCTCAATCCTGAGACTGTAACACGGAAATCCGATTTCTTCGAGGACGTGGCTGCTTTTGCTGAGCAATCCCATCATGATGTACTGATGATCGAGGTAAGCATTCGCTTTTTGAATGTTTCCGTCCTGTATTGCTTTCCTGATCTTCGTCGAACTGACAGATTCGTTATGGATGTCCTGTTCGGGGATTTCTTCCACTTCGAATCCGTTGCTGCTTCCCAGCTTCCGGAGTTCTTCATAGTCTCCTTCACGGTTATGCCCGAAATGATGGTTGAAACCGATAACAATTTTTCGGGCGTGCAGCTTATTCAACAGGATATTCCTGACGAAATCAACGGAGGTCATCCTGGAAAATGCCAGTGTGAATTCCACGATGATCAGGTTGTCAAGACCGGCTTTTTGAAGAAGATTGATTTTCTCCCTTTGAGAATTGATCAGAAACAGCCCTTTGCCTGAAGTTTCCGGGTACAGCACTTTCCGCGGGTGGGGGTGAAACGTGATCAAAACAGTTTCCCCGCCGATCTCTGCAGCGATCTTCCTTAGACGTTGCAGAATGACCTTATGGCCGATATGCACGCCATCAAACGATCCCGTTGTGACAACCGCATTGCGGATATCACCGGCATGTTCAAAATCATAGAAAATTTTCACTTAATCCCTTCTACTTAAACCGTTCGTCATTTTTTTTCGCGAAAAAGGCAACTTTTTCAAGCGAAGTGATCATGTCATATTCTTCGAGGTATACAAACGGGGGCACATTCAGCGGCTTGGGGGTGAAATTAAGGATCCCTTTGACTCCGGCAAGGACCATGGCTTCAGCAATCTCCGGGGCCTGTTCCGATGGAACTGCAATGATCCCGATGGAGATGTTGTTTTGTTTGATGATTTCTGACATCTGGCTGATATGGTGACAGGCAACCCCGTCGTACACGCGATTGATTTTTTCAGGATTGACGTCAAAGGCTGCGATGATCGCGAGTTTTGAACGTTTTCCCTTAAAATAACTGATGATTGCCTTGCCGAGATTACCCAGGCCGACAACTGCAACGCGCTGCCCGCGTTCCGAATCAATGATTTTTCCGATCAGTTCGATCAGTTCCTTGATGTCATAGCCTTTACGAAGGTTGCCGGAATAACCGATGAGCATGAGGTCGCGCCGGACCTGCACCGGCGTGATGTGCAGCATTTGCGCGATTTCATGGGAGAATACATGTGTTTTCTCCTTCGAAAGTATCATCAATAATGCACGACGGTACTGGCTTAACCGCTCGACTGTTTTATGGGGTAAATTTTTTACGAACATGGTTTATCTATTGGAAATCTGACACTGAATGAACTGCCCTGGTCCGGAGTGCTGCTGACCTCGATCTTCCCGCTGTAATTGTCCACTAATTTTTTTACGATGGAAAGTCCCAACCCGCTTCCGGCTATATTTTTGGTTTTATCATTTTTAATGCGTACAAAGTCGTCAAATATCTTCTCCACCTCACCCGAAGTCATACCAATTCCCGTGTCCGTTACATTAACGAGCATGCAGCCGTCATGCTGCCGGATGAAAAAATCGACAACACCGCCATCCCGGTTGTATTTTATTGCATTCGAAATAAGATTGTTGAAGATTATTTCCATTTCCTCCGAATCTGCCTGGATATTGACGGATCCTTCAGCATGCAGGTTCAGTTTAACATCCCGCTGAATGGCATAGGGACGCATGGTATCCATTGCAGTCCGCGCCACGGAAGATAAATCTACCTCAGATATGTTTCTTTTTGCTTTTCCCGATTCAACCCGGGTGAGGTCCAGCAGATCCAGTATCAGGCTTCTCATGCCTTTTATCCGGTCGAGCGACCTGTCGAGCATCACGTCATAATCCTCTATTTTTGTTCCGTTTTCCCGGTGCCGGATCATTTGCAGGTATCCCTCTATTGCGTTCAGGGGAGCTTTCAGTTCATGCGATAGCACAGAAAGGAATGTGAACCTGATCTGCTTCCCGGTGTCCTGCAATTTGTTGGTCATCTTTTTGAGAAATACCCGCTTGGTTATGTTCTCAATGGATGATTTCAGTTCCTGCGGAGTGAACGGTTTGGGAATAAAATCATATGCACCGTCGCTGGTCGCTTTTACCGCCAGTTCAAGGGACGCATATGACGTAATCATGACCACGATAATATTCTTCTTTTTCTGTTTGATATACTCGAGCACTTCGACCCCCTGAATGCCCGGAAGTTTGTTGTCCAGCAACAGTATATCAGGCTCGTCAGACTCAATAATTTCGATGCCGGCTTCGCCAGTCGGTGCCTCAATTACCTCAAATTCAAATGGTTCATCCATGAATGGATAATCAACTCTGAAGTTTCGAAGGATCCGCGAAACGCCGCTGCGGATGCCAGGTTCATCATCGACGACGAGTATTTTTAGTGTTGACATAGATTTATTCCACTTCAAAAATAAGCCGAAATTTTGTCATAATTGCATTACCTGTTATTTTTTAACAGTAAATGCTCGATTTCTTCCTTTAATCGTTCCGTTCGGATGCCTTTATCGAGAAACCGGTCGGCTTTGATCCATTTACGGTTGTTTTCATCGTTAATGTCGAAACTGATGCCGGTTTCAGCTGCAACGCCTGTCGCAATTATGATCGGAACATCCGGGTATTTTTTCTTTATTTTATAACAGAGGATGAACCCACTGTCTTCATTTTCCATCATCAGGTCGAGGATTGCCAGGTCGGGCCGGGTCTTTTCAAGGAGCTCCTCGGCCTCCTTCTGGCCCTCGGCAGTGATCGTTTTGTATCCGAAGGAATGAATTTTTGACTTCATCTGGTAAAGGTAATCCTGATCGTCGTCAACCAGCAGAATGGTGATATTTCCAGGTTTCATTTAGTATGGATTTTATAAGTTGGGTGTTGTTTATTTCGTGTTATCTTCCTCTGGGTACCGTGATCCTGAAAGTCGTCCCTGTGGGACCATCCCCGGGATCAGCATTGGAGTCGACATGAATTTTACCTTTATGCATTTTTACGATCCCATAGATGAGGGCGAGTCCCAGGCCGGTTCCTTTACCCATTTCCTTGGTAGTATAAAACGGCGTAAACAGTTTATCCATGTTTTCCTTCCTGATACCGGTCCCTGTGTCGGAAACGATGAAAGCCACTTCATCGGCGTCACCTTCAACCCGCACGTGAAGGCTTCCGCCGGCCGGCATCGCCTCGATTGCATTTTTCTCCAGGTTTGTCAGGACCTGCATCATCTGGTCTATATCGAGCTTTGCAACAGGATCCGCAATTGCAGATTCAAACGTGCAGGATATATTGTCTGGTTTAATGATCGAATTCAGGCTGTGCTGCATGAACTTCACCACATCAGTCTCCGAAAGGTTCACCTGGTTTTTCCGTGCAAAGTTGAGCAGGCCGCTCACAATTTTTTTACACCGTTCGGCCTGTTCAACGATCAGTTTCAGGTCCTCTTTCACCAGGTCCCCTTCAGGCGCTTCATCCATGAGGATGTTGCTGTACATGGTAATCACACCCAACGGATTATTCAGTTCATGGGCAATTCCGGCCGAGAGCTGACCCATGTGGGCGAGTTTCTCCGATTGTTTGAGTGCTGCTTTCGCACGTGCCAGCTTTTCATTGGAAACGTTGAGGTTGCTGATGGAATCGTGCAGCTTTTCGATGGAGTAAGGAAGGCACATTTCCGTTTCGGCAAGTCCTTTTACGATCGCACCTGCGTGATCAACGCACGTGTCATAACCGCAGGCGCCGCAATTGAGATGATCGTTCGGAGTATATTTCCCCATCGATTTCAGTGCAGCCAGCACTTCCTCGTTGCCGGGCGGGGCGAGCCTTCGGTCCTCAGGTGTGAAGGTCTGCGACAGGTCCAGTTTGCTGTACTTCTCGACATCCTTCTCCCAGACAGTCCTGTCAAGCATCGAAAGTTTACGGGTGACATACTCACCAACTGCATTGCTTCGGGCAAACCGTTTGCCTCCCGGCGATGTTCCCGGGCCCATGATGCATCCGTCGCAGCAAAGCAGCATCAGGTGTTTGTTCCGGATGTATCCTTCCTCAAACTCTTTGATCGCTTCCTTAAAACTCACGCGGCCCTCGGCAATGATCACCCGCTCCTCGGGGATTGATTCCTGGTTGTTTGCAGTATAATATAATCCGCGGCTGATAGGGAAAATAGCGCCTTTACCACTGTGGGGCGGATCAAAACCGGACGGATCGGTATTTTCAGGCCGGATGTTCATCACGTCGAACATTTCACGCAGTTCACGAAAAGTGAGTACTTCATCTATTTCCGTCGTCTCGGCTTTTTTGGCAAAACATGGCCCGATAAAAACAACTTTCAGGTCTTCACCGTGTTTCTCCTTCATAACCCTTGTCATCGCCACCATCGGAGAAGCAATGGGAGCCAGGAACGGAACCATGTCGGGATGATAATGCCGGATGAAGTAGACGATGGCCGGGCAATCAGAAGAAATATCGCCCTGGTATTCACTTGATTTGATCATTGTTTCATATTCACGGGCAACGATATCAGCGCCAAAGGAGACTTCTGTGACAAAGTCGAAACCCAGTTTCCTGATCATCCCGACCAGAACCTTGTGATCGGCAATTTCTTCAAATTCCGCGGGAAAACTTGGCGCAATGCAGGCCGCGATTGTGTTTTTTGAATTCAAAAGGACGTTTACTGCATCAACAGACCGCAGCGGTATTTTAGCTCCCTGGCTGCAAACCCGAACACAATTGCCACAGCCGATGCACCGGTCGTTGATGACTTCGGCCTGGCCGTTCATGATTTTAATGGCCTTTACCGGGCATTCCCTGACGCAGGTAAAGCAAACCCTGCACCTGTCCTTGATTGTGTATACCAGTTGCCTGTGAAACGAATGGCTCATTTTACCTCCTTGCTGGCCCGTTCCACATGAACAAGGTCCTTGCTTCTGGCGCTGCCCGGATTCGACAGAAACTGTTCGTATAATTGTATGATGACGGGGTTTTTGTGGGCCACCCTGATCATCTCTTCATCGTCAACATCATAAATGGCTTTCATCCTGGTCTTGATGCATTTATCATCCGGCTTCAGTTTCTGGCCGCCGCCGTTGATGCAGCCATTCGGGCAGGCCATTACCTCAATGATGCTGAAATCTTTCCTTCCGGCCTCTATGTCATCAACCAGTGATTTTACGTTTGCCAGGCCGCTCACTGCGGCAACGTTGATAATTGTCTTGCCGATTTTTATCCGGGCCTCCTTTTTGCTTTTCAGCCCTCTTAATTCGTTAATTTTCAGGGTGCCCATTTCTGTGCCGGTCATCATTTGGTGCACCGTGCGTAACAAGCCTTCGAGGTGACCGCCCGAAATGCCAAATAAGTTTCCCGACGAACTGCGCATGCTGTAGCGGGTATCGGCCTGTTCAGGATCCAGGCTCGAAAAATCTATCCCCAGCAGCCTGATCATGCGGGCAAGTTCACGGGTTGTAATCACTGCATCTATATTTCGTGAAATGCCGTCCTTCATCCGGTCAAGGTCTGCTTCATACTTTTTTGCGGTGCACGGCATCACCGACACAACAAAAACGTTTTCCGCTTTCTGGCCGGCCGACGCTGCAAAACAATTTTTTATCATGCGGCCCATCATCTGCTGGGGAGAGGCAACTGAAGACAAACAAGGCAGGAGTTGCGGTTTGAATTCCCCGAGATATTTTACCCAGGACGGGCAGCAAGATGTGAGCAGGGGAAGGTTCTCATGCTTGCTGAGCCTGTCAATGAATTCAGCGGCCTCTTCCATGATCGTAAGATCGGCAGCCATGGAGACATCATATACCTGCCTGAATCCCATTCTCTTCAAAGCCGCACGCAGCAGGTTGAGGATGTCTTTGCTTGCCTTTATGTTGAAATCTTCCCCGATCGAGGCCGGAACAGTAGGGGAGAACTGGATCACCGGGAAAAGTTCCGGGTTGTTCAGGGCATCCAGCACAGACTGAATGTTCGATCTTTCCGTCAGCGCCCCGGTAGGGCATACCATGATGCACTGGCCACACTTTACGCAAGCCTGGCTGTTCAGCCCTTTGTTATAGCTTGTGCCGATCCGGCTGTCGCTTCCCCGTCCGACAACCTCGATGGCTGACACTCCTATCACGGTGTCACAAACCCTGATGCAGCGGCCGCACAGAACACATTTGGCAGGATCCCGGATAATGGACTGGCATGCGTTGTCAACCTGGACGATCCGTTGTTTGCCATGATATTTCCGCCCGCGGACATTCATTTCGGAGGCAAGGCCCTGTAATCCGCAATTACCGTTTTGCCCGCAATAAAGGCAATCCTCCGGATGGCTTGCAAGTAAAAGTTCAACAATCACTTTCCGGGCTTTCAGAACTCTCGGTGAATGGGTTTTGATTTTCATCCATTCGGTTACCGGATGCGAGCAGGAAGGCACCAGTTCGGCGACCCCGTCAACTTCCACAACGCACATTCTGCATCCGCCGGTTGGCGTGAAACCGTTTAGATAGCACAAGGTCGGAACATTGACACCAATGCGGTCAAGAACATTTTTGATGGTTTCCCCCCGTTTGGCAGATACGGTCTGGTTATTTATGTCAATATCAAATTGCATTTTTCAATTATTTGAAGAATATTGCATTGAATTTACAGCTGTCAAAGCAAAGACCGCAACCGGTACATTTCGGTTCGATGATAAAGTGAGGCAGACGGGCGGTACCTATAATGGCATTTTCGGGGCATTTTTTCTGGCAGATGTTGCACCCGTTGCAGGCATCCGCATCGATGAAGAATGACCTGAGGTCGTGACAAACGCCCGCCTTGCATTTCCGGTCAAAAATATGTTCTTCGAATTCATCCCTGAACCACTTCAGCGATGATAATACCGGATTCGGAGCGTTCCTTCCAAGTCCGCATAATGATGTATCCCTGATGACCTCTGCAAGGTTCTCAAGTTCAACAACCCCTTTGAATCTTTCCAGTGTTTCATGGGTGCTCTCTTCCCTCGGACGCCTCGTAACTTCTTCAAGAATCTGCAGCATCCTCCTGGTTCCTTCACGGCATGGAATACATTTTCCGCAACTCTCGTTCTGCAGGAATTCCATGAAATATTTTGAGAGGCTCACCATGCAGGTATCTTCGTCGAGTACGATTAATCCTCCGAGCCCGATGGATGCCTCAATTTCCTGCAAAGATTCATAGCCGATGGCCGTTTCCAGGTTTTGAGGCGGGATGCACACGCCCGATGGTCCGCCCAGCTGAACCGCTTTGAACTGCTTTCCGTTTTTGACCCCTCCTGCAATCGAATTGACAATTTCGGCAATTGATATCCCCATCGGGATTTCGATAAACCCGGTGTGAAGGGATTTGCCTGCCACACTGAACAGTTTTGTTCCTTTGCTGTCCCGGGTTCCCACCGATTTAAACCACGATGGCCCATGTTCAAGGATGGTGGGAATATTGGCCAGCGTTTCAACGTTATTTACGACGGTGGGGTGTCCGAACAACCCTTTTTCTGCTGGATATGGCGGTTTGGACTGAGGCATTCCGCGGCGGCCTTCAATGCTTGCAATGAGTGCAGTCTCTTCCCCGCACACAAAGGCACCGGCCCCCAGCCGGATATGCACGTTCAGGGTAAAGCCGCTGGCGAAGATGTTTTCGCCGATGAATCCGTATTCTTTGGCCTGCCTGATGGCATTTTCGAGGATTGAATTTGACAGATCATAGTCTGCCCTTAAGTAGATATACGCATTGTTCGCTCCTACAGCATAGGCGGCAATGGCTATTCCTTCGAGGATCCTGTGCGGATCTCCTTCGATGACCGCACGGTTCATGAATGCCCCGGGATCGCTCTCATCGGCATTGCAGATAAGGTATTTCTGATCGCTCCCGGTCCCTGCGGTTACCATCCATTTTTTACCGGTAGGATACCCGCCTCCGCCACGTCCGCGCAGTTCGCTCTGGTCAATGATCTCACAGACTTTTTCGGCGGTGTAGTTCAGCACTGTTTTATAAAGCGATTTATAGCCTCCATGCGCAATGTAATCTGTGATCATGAATGGCGAAATGATTCCTGAGTTATGCAGGATGATCCGGTGCTGTTTTGCGAAAAAAGGAAGCTGGCCGATAAGCGGAAGATTCGGCCACTCTTCAGCAGAATCCTGCTGATACTGCCCGAGAATGGTTTCTGGAATTAATGTGTAATGAAAAACAGAGTTTAGCAGGTCTTCGACTTTATCTTCCGTGGCTTTTAAAAAGGATATGCGTGCTTTTCCGGGTAGCTGAACATCCATGAGTGGTTCGGCCGAGCACAGACCGAGACATCCGACCCTGACAATTTCACCGTCCAGGCTGTTGTCAGAGAGGAATTTTTCTACTGCCTGCAAGGTTTTTCCTGCTCCGGCGATCAGTCCGCATGTGCCCGACCCGATGTAGATCACCGGCCTGGTAACCCTGGTTCGCCTGATGTACGACAATTGTTCCGTGGTTCCCCGGTCAAAAATGTTCGAATGATTCTTCAGAATCTTTTCAACCAGGAATTCCTGATAATCTGGGGAGGTCAATGTGGTCATCTTATTCTGTTTTTTCTTTAAGCGACCGGATGATCTTGTCCAACCCTGCCGCTGTTACATTCGTGTAAAAAGTTTCGTTGACAAGGACAACAGGACCAGATTCGCAGGCTCCCATGCAGGTTGTTACTTCCAGGCTGAATTTTCGGTCTTTGCTGGTATTCCCGGCCTTCACTTTTAAGTGCTTTTCAAGTTCGTCCCGGTAGTTAAAGGAACCATGCAGATGGCAGGCTGTCCCGCTGCATATTTTAACATGAAACAATCCCTGCGGATGGAATCTGAATTGGTCGTAAAAGGTTGCAACCCCATACACTTTATTTGCGGGCATATTCAGGTATCTGGCTGCCTCCGTAATCAATTCATCAGTAAGGTAGCCCTGCTGATTTTGCATCTCCTGCAAAATCGGAAGCAAGCCGTCTTTTCTGCCGGCTGGATACTTGGAAAGGATATTTCCCAGATCTTCTGTTGTCATAATGATTTCATATTCAATAACTGCCTTACAAAAATAATATATAAATTTCAATAATAAAAGAAATTATTGTGAAATAATTAGCAATGTGAATCATTAAACACATATCAAGGTGCCCATTTTCGCTCAAAATTTTCAACAAGATGTTATTATACCGGCAGATATTCTTAAATTTGACGATAATAATCACGATATGCCAATAGAACCACTGTTCCGGATCTCCCACGAAACTTGCATAAAATGCTATTCATGTGTGCGGATTTGTCCCGTAAAGGCTATCAGGGTAGATGTGATGAATGAAATGCCGTCGATCATTCCCGAACGGTGCATCGGATGCGGAAGTTGCTACCGGGCATGTTCTCCCAATGCGATTTCGTTCAGAAGTTCAATAGAGGAAACGAAGGCCATCCTGTTGTCGGGCGGGAAGGTGGCAGCTATATGCGACCCGACGATCTCGGGTGAATTCCACGATGTAACGGATTACCGGAAATTCGTGGAGATGATCCGGCAACTCGGCTTTACCTATGTGAGCGAAGTCTCTTTCGGAGTCGACCTGGTTGCGTTGAAATACAAGGAATTATATGCGCATTTCAAGGGAAAGTATCACATTTCCGCAAATTGCCCCTCGGTTGTGGCATTTATCGAGAAATACTATCCTGAACTCATTACCAACCTCGCGCCGGTTGTTTCTCCCATGGTGGCTGCAGCCAGGGTGGTCAGGCAAAAATACGGCACGGATGTCAGGATTGTTTTTATCGGGCCTTGCATCTCCACCAAGGACGAAGCATTGAGATTTGAAGGGGATGCGAAAATTGACTCGGTGCTGACGTTTACCGAATTGCGCCAGCTGTTTCATGAGTTTAACATCCGCGAGAGTCAGCTTGAATTTTCCGAATTTGATTCTCCTCTTGGGTATAAGGGTTCCCTGTATCCCATCAGCAACGGATTTCTGCAGGCGGTCGATATCAATGAAAATTTACTTACCGGCAGTGTTATAACCACCGAAGGCCGTAACAACATGGTTCATGCTGTGAAGGAATTCGACTCAAGGATTGAACTCATAAAAAAGAATTTCAATATTTTCTACGATGAAGGCTGCCTGATGGGGCCAGGGACTTCACCCGGCGGAGAGAAATTTTTAAGAATGTCGCTGGTTACCGATTATGCCAACAAACGGCTGACAACCTTCGATAAGGCAGTGTGGGAGGATGAGGTTGCCTCCTTTGCAGGTCTTGATCTCTCCAGGCAGTTTGTTGCCGACGATCAGCGACTTCCCCTGCCGGATGAGGAGAAAATTGCAGAGGTCCTGAAAATGATCAACCGCGACGGCCATGCAGATAATGAAGTTGGCTGTGAATCGTGCGGTTACCCAAATTGCAGGGATCTCGCAATCGCTATTTCACAGGGCCTGGCCACCACTGAAATGTGCCACGTCTTCAGCGGCCATAACCGCCAGGAATACATCAGGACATTGCGAACGACCAATGAAAAGCTTGCGCAGACCAAAAAAGCATTAAAACAGTCGGAGGAAAAAGCAAAAAGCGAACACGAATCCCAGAAGGAGTCAGCCGAAATTATCACCACCATGTTGCAGAACCTGGTATCGGGGGTGGTGATTGTTGATGAAGACCTTAAAATATACCGGAGCAACAAGGCTTTCATCCGCATTGTCGGCGAGGAGGCATCCATTATTGACGAAGTAATTCCCGGCCTTGTCGGGGCCGATCTGAAATCGCTTCTCCCGATTCACTTTTACAAGTTGTTTTCTTACGTCCTGTCTTCCGATGAACCTATCGAAAATAAGGATGTTCAATTTGGCGAGATAAAACTGGGCGTTTCAATTTTCCCAATCCGAAGCCATAAGTATGCCGGCGGGATTTTAAGGGACATGTATGTGCCTGAAGTACGAAAAGAGCAGATCATGACCCGCCTTACTGAAGTTATTGATGAAAATTTCGATATGGTTCAGAAAATCGCTTACCTCCTGGGGGAAGGTGCCTCCAAAACGGAGCAGATGCTGAATTCGGTGATTGATTCGTATAAAAACCCCGGGAAAAAGTGACAAATGACAAATGACAAATTGAGAACTGGCTCTTCACCTGTCACTCGACACTTGTCACTTGTCACTGTTCACTTGTCATTAAAAATGTAACTGTGGACGAAAAGTTTTTCATTGAAGTAAACTGCCAGCAGAAATGTCACGGGGAGGCACGGGTATGCGGGGATGTGTTCATCTCCAGGCGGATCAAGGAGGAGGGCCGCATCATCGTTGTCCTCTCAGACGGGATGGGACATGGTATCAAGGCGAACATGCTGGCAACACTTACTGCGACCCTGGCTGTGAATTTCACCCGGGAGCATAAAAGCGTGCAGAAGAGCACTGAGATTATCATGAAAACACTTCCGGTCGACAGTGTTAAAAACATGAATTATTCCACGTTCACCATTGTTGAAATTGACGTGGAGGGAGAAGTGCGGATCCTGGAATATGAAAATCCCAGGACGATGGTGCTGCGTGGCCGGAGGCTGTTTGAACCGGAGTGGAACTGCGTGGTGCTTGAGGGTGAAAAATATGCAGGCAAAGAGGTGCTGTCGGCTTCATTCAAACCCAGGAAGGAAGACAGGATTGTTTTCTGTACCGACGGGGTCACCCAGTCGGGTTTGGGTTCGGATAAGTATCCGATGGGCTGGGGACTCGATAACCTGCGGAAGTTCCTTGAAGAGGCCGTCCACGATGAGGAGGATATTTCTGCTGTGAGGCTCGGCACAAAAGTGATAAACAAGGCAAACCAGAATGATAATTTTCACCCGCTCGATGATATCAGTTGCGGTGTGATCTATTTTCGTGACCCCAGGAAATTGATGATATTTTCCGGGCCACCCCAGGATCCGGCGAATGACACGATGTTCACCGGACTTTTAAAGCAGTTTGAAGGAAAAAAAATCATCTGTGGTGCAACCACGGGCGATATGGTAGCGCGTGAATGGGGGGAGGAAATTGTTGACAGTAAACAAAGGTTTGACCACGATCTGCCGCCGGTTTCACACATGAACGGAGTCGACCTGATTACCGAGGGTATCCTGACATTGAGTAAAGTAAGCGAATTGCTCAAGAAATACACAAACAACTTTCAACCTGGCAAGGGACCTGCCGATGAAATTGTCAGGTATCTGCTCGACAGCGATGAGATTCATTTCCTGGTAGGTACCAATATCAACACTGCGCACCAGGATCCTACAATGCCTGTTGAACTGGAACTAAGGCGAACGGTTGTCCACCGGATTACCCGCACCCTTGAAGAGAAGTTTTTGAAAGAGGTGACGATGAAGTTCTTTTAAATTACCTT
>JBAXDH010000066.1:0-19857 GCA_037141055.1 bacterium
ACCGGAATTATCGCCAACAGCATAAATTTCAACTGGCTCGGCCTGATCATTTCCATCGCCTTGTTTCTCCTTGGCGGACCATTTGTCCGTGTGACGATGATGATTCACTCGGCAAACGACCGGTTGGATGAACTGGAACGCAAAATGGGAGAAAAGGATAAATAATCTCCCCCGGGGAAACCTTTACTTCAGAGGAGGGTGTGTTAAAAGATAAAAGCCCAACCTGCCTGTTCAATTATGCACCGATGATCGTAAAAACAGGTGTCTGCCTGAGCCCGGTTTTTCTATTATTGTCCCTGTTGCTTGTCCTCGACAGCCTCAGGCTTGTAAATAAAGCCATACTTCTTGTCTGCCTCGCATGGGGCATCATGAGTGCGGGCCTGAGTTATTACGCAAACACATTTCTTGTCAGGGAGTACTCACTGAGCTTCGAACTGTTTTCCGGCTACATCGCCCCGGTGGTGGAGGAGCTCCTGAAAATGCTGCTGATCCTCTGGCTCATCAAAAGAAACAGGATCGGTTTTATGATCGACGGTGCCATTTATGGATTCAGCGTGGGTGCCGCATTCTCTTTTGCCGAGAACATTTTCTACCTCCTGAATTATGCTTCGGAAGAACCAAAAATCATGGTCTGGATCACCAGGGGGTTTGGTACCGCGGTTATGCACGGAGGCACCACCGCAATATTCGCTATTTTAGTCATCAGCAGTCTTAACCGCCGGGCATATTTCGGGATTGCCGTTCTTGCGGGAGCCGCCACCGCAATCCTCATCCATGCCTGCTTTAATGCGCTGACTGTATGGCCCGTGGTTGCAACCGTTTTCATCATCGTTGTAATTCCCATTGCCCTGATCCTGAGTTTCCAGTTCAACGAAAATGCCATCCGCAAGTGGCTGGAAATGGAATTTGACACAGAGGTTTCAATGCTGACCATGATCAGGAAAGGCAAATTTGCTGAAACCCGCACCGGGCAATACCTCCTGTCGATACGCAGCCATTTCCCGGCCGAAGTGGTTTTTGATCTCTACTGCTTCATCAGCCTCTACACCGAACTTTCGATCAAAGCCAAAAGCCTGATGATGCTCAGGGAAAATGATTTTGCCGTTTCACCCGATCCCGGCATACCTGCAAAACTCATGGAACTGAAAAACCTGAGAAAACAGATCGGTAATGCAGCATATCTTGCCATTACACCGGTTTTGCGAATGAACCGCAAGGACTTGTGGAAACTATCGATGCTTGAGTCTGAAAAATAAACGTATAAAAGGTATCAAATAAAATATACGGGACAATTCTCCAGATGACAAGCGATAGTGAAATGGCAAAGGACATAACCCAGGATGTGTTTATCAAAGCATACCCGGCCCCGGGAAAGTTCCGTTTTAAATACAGGTTTTTCATTTGGCTGTACCGTATTGCCATCAATGAGACCCTGAACCACCTGAAATCCAGAAGGCGTTTTGAAAGTCTTGATAAAACCCTGAATGTCAGTGTAAATGACCGGTCGAGCATTATGGATTTCCGGAAAAAGAAATTGTAATTTCAGCCGATGATGCCCTTAAACAATTCCCTGCAGATTGCAAAAAATCCATTACCTTTATCTCGCATTTTCCCTGGAGATGCAAACCACTGATGAAACTCACAAGTTACTCGTTTTTAATACCTTTCTTACTATCACTTTCGGGAACTCTGTTCGCCCAGGATGTTGCAAGAGTTTTAGACCAGGCCTACGGATTGGATCAGACCCTGTGCAACGGAAAGAAATATCTTTACCTGGCACCTGCCGGCACCCGTCAAAACCAATATCTTGTTTCACCGGATTACATACCCGGCAACGTCACTGTCAAAGGAAAAATTTACCCCGACCTTACCCTGAATTACGACATATTCAACCAGCAGCTCCTGTTAAAATACAACGATGGCACCGGCATCCCGAAAATTCTCGAAGTATCAAAAGCATGGCTGACAACCTTCAGCCTGGGCAGCAGGAAATTTGAATTCCTGAACATCGAAAACAACCCGCGCTTTTTCCAGGTCCTGGGCGATGGGCCGGCCCGGGTGCTTTATTTCTGGAGAAAAACGATTGACCTGGAAAGTACCGTTGGCGTTGTAAACTATTATTTTTCTCACGCGATCAGGGAACCCTATGTATTGAAAGACGGGCAGCTCAGTCCCTTCAGAAGCAAACGAAGTTTTATTCGGATTTTCCCGCCTGAACACAAGACGGAAATCAGGGATTACCTCAGAAAGAATAAAGTCAAAATCAGGAAAGCCGGGGACAAAGCCATGGCTGACCTGGTCAACTATATCTGCACACTTAACTGACCGTATGAAACTGCTGCTTTTCATACACCTCTTGTTTTTCAGCCCTTCCGTGCAGGCTGCAGGCCCCGACTCGCTTGTATCCTGTCACTTTCAGAACGTACCTTTCACTGAATTCTGTGATTTTATTTACCGTAAATCGGGAATAAGGATCTACTACCGCGAATCGTGGGTAAAAGGGTTGCAGGTCACCCTTGACGCAGAGAATATCCCGGTATCATCGGCTGTTGAAATGGCCCTTTCCGGCACCAGCCTGAAAGTTTCAGCCTGGAATGGCAACCTGGTAGCGTTGCCCGGAGAAACACTTCCGAAGGGGCTGCCCGGTTTTGATTCACAGCAACTTCAAACCGACAGCAGCGCTGCGGGCATCAAAACGCTCACGCAGAGCGAAGAGCGCTATCTGACCGGGAGAAAGGGGGAAGCCATGCCCGTCATTCGCATCGGAAAAAGGGGGCTGGCCGAACGCGGGTCGAGGGTGACGATCCGCGGACACATCGCAGAACAGCAAACCGGGGAGGCCATGATTGGGGCAACGATGTACCTGCAAGAAACCAAAGCCGGCTCCGCCACAAACCAGAACGGTGTTTTGAGCATGATGCTGAAAACAGGCAGTTATACCGCTGTGTTTACGTTCATGGGGATGGAGACAAAGAAATATATGCTCGAGGTGCTTTCCGATGGTGAATTCAGCGTCGAGTTGAAAAAGCTGGCCATCCAGATGAAGGAAGTCGTTGTTTTCGGCGACCAGCAGATGAATTTCCGGTTCAAGGATCCCGGCCTGGAAAAGATCTCGGCCAAGGCAATCAAAGAGATCCCGATGATGATGGGAGAAAGGGATATCCTGAAAGTTTCGGAGTTGCTGCCGGGCATCGTCACCGTTGGGGAAGGTTCGGCAGGATTGAACGTCCGCGGGGGAAACTATGACCAGAATGCCTTCTATATCAACGGAATTCCGATTTACAACACCTCCCATCTTTTTGGATTCTTTCCTGCTTTCAACGCCGACATCATTAAAGATTTCTCCATCTACAAAGGACACATTCCCGTTCAGTACGGCGGCCAGCTCAGCTCGGTGTTCAACATCATCGGCAGGCAGGGAAACCGCAAGCGGTTCACCGTAAGAGGCGGCATCAGCCCTGTCGCGGCAAACCTCACAGTGGAAGGCCCGCTGAAAAAAGATACAAGCTCCTTCATTCTCAGTGCACGGTATCTCTATTCCGACTGGATCCTGCGCCAGATCAACGACCCTGTGATACGCACCAGCACCGCCGGTTTTAACGATGTTTCCGCCTCATGGAATTACGATTTCCGTAAAAGTCAGCTTTCCCTTTTTGTGTATCACAGCCAGGATAATTTCACGCTGTCGGGTCTCAACTCCTTCAAGTATTCCACCAACGGCGCTTCGGTCAATTTAAGCCATTATTTCAGTCCGACACTGAGCGCTGATTTTACCTTCACAGGATCGCAATACACGTTCAACACCATCGACCAGCAGGAACCATCGCTGGCGTATGAACACAAATACCGCATCGGCGATTACCGCGTCAATGCCGGCTTTAAACACATCCTCAATTCAAAAAACACACTTGAATACGGCGCCGGCCTTACTTTTTACAAGCTCGACCGTGGAACCGTAAAGCCCTACGGCGACAAATCACTGAGATTGCCCGTCGTGCTGGGTCCCGACCAGGGTGTGGAGAGTGCCATCTACCTTTCCGACTCGTACGATCCGCTTCCGTGGATGAACATCTCGGCCGGGCTCAGGTTCACCCTGTTCAACCCGCTGGGGCCAAGAACGGTCTATACCTATTATTCGGACGGACCAAAAGACCCGCGGTACATCAGCGATACCCTGACATATGGAAGCGGGCAGGCAATTAAATGGTACTTCGAGCCGGATTTCCGGCTGGCCGTGGTGATGCGTACGGATGAGAACGGCACGGTAAAGGTTGCCTTCAACCAGATGCATCAGAACCTCTTCGTGCTGAACAACACCATTGCGCTTGCGCCAAATTCGCAATGGAAACTGGCCGATTACTATATTCCGCCTGCCAGGAGCAACCAGGTTTCTGCCGGGATTTTCCGGAGTCTGCCTAAACTGGGGTGGGAGGCATCGCTCGAACTCTATTACAAGCGCACGGTCAATTATCCCGAATTCACCGACGGTGCCGATTTTCTCAACAATCCGAACGTGGAAACTTCTGTCCTGCCAGGAAAACAGGATGCATACGGCATCGAATTCCTGATCCGGCGAAACAACCGGCGGCTGGAAGGCTGGCTTTCTTACACCTTTTCGCGGTCGATCGTTAAAGTTGACGGGGACAAGCCATGGGAAAGGATCAACAACGGTCTCTCCTATCCCGCCAATTACGACATCCCGCATGTGGTGAACACGGTAATCATGTACCACTTCAGCCGCCGCGTAACTGCCTCCGGCGTGATTACCTACCAGACCGGCAAGCCGGTTACGTACCCCGTATCGGTTTATTACATCAACGGAACTCCTTACGTGGATTATTCCAACCGCAATGAGTACCGGATTCCCGATTATTTCAGGCTCGACCTCTCCCTCACCATCGAGGGAAATCTCAGAAGGAACAAATTCCTGCATAATTCGATAATCTTCAACCTGTACAATGTTACCGGACGGGACAATCCATATTCGGTCTACTTCAAACTGGAAAATGGAAAAATTAACAGTTACCAGTACTCCGTGATCGGTGTCCCTGTTTTCACGATCACCTGGCTTTTTAAACTCGGGAATTATGCGACTGATTAAAAATATCCCGTTTTGGATTATCGTATTGCTGCTCTCCGGCTGTATCAAGTCGTATACTCCGCAGATCGAAAGCAGCGCGGAGAACAAGTACGTGGTTTCAGGGCGTGTAACTGACCAGGAAGGCTGGCAGGAGGTTGATGTTTCGCTTTCTTCACCCATCGGCTCCCCAAAGCACACCCCGGTATCCCAGTGCACGATACAAATTTTTGATGACAAGGGCAATGGATTTGCGCTCACCGAATTTGAGCCGGGACATTACAGGGTATGGATGAACCAGGCTGATCTTGTCGCAGGCAACTCGTACCGGGTACAGGTGCTGACCCCTGGCGGAGAAACCCTCGAGTCGGGATACGACAGGATGTATTCGGGCGCCAAACTGGATTCCGTGTACTATTCCATCAATGATGTTCCTACTTCCAATCCGGAAATAACCTCCACGGTCATGCAATTTTATGTTGACCTGAACGCAAAGGGCAACTACAGTCAATATTATTTGTGGGAGATTGAAGAAACCTGGCAGTATGAGGCGGCCCACCCTGCCGAGTATTACTACGACGGAGAACATCATCAGATCAAGCCCCCGGATTATTCCAACAAGGTTTGCTGGATCACGTTGATGGTAAATAATGTCTTCACAATTGCCACCACAAACCTTTCTCAAAATACATTCAATAAATACCCGCTGCACTTTATCGACGGAACCACTTCACGCCTCGGGATCATGTACAGCATGATGGTCCGCCAGCTGGGACTGAGCGAAGCAGCCTACAATTACTGGGAGCAACTTCGGATCAACAGCAATGAACAGGGCGGCCTGTATGAAAAACAACCCCTTGCCATCAAGGGGAATCTAACCAATCTGACCAATCCGGGCAAGGATGTCCTTGGATATTTTTATGCCGCATCGATGTCATCCCGAAGATATTTCTACCACGATGTGGAAGGAATTGATCTGCGATTCTACAATTTTTGCTCCGAAGAACCCCTGGGAAGGTTTGGATGGAAGGAATTTTTCAAATGGGAATATCCTGTCTATTATTATTTTAATGAAGTGGGCGCGCTGAGAACCCTGAACATGGAATGCATCGACTGCCGTAAACTGGGCGGCAAAACTGTTAAACCCGACTACTGGCCAAAATAGCATGAACAGAACATACCTGCGATATTGTCTTACGTTCCTGATGCTTGCGGCATTTTACCAGGCGCTTCAGTCGCAGGAGCTTGTTGCCGGTGCAGCAGGCGAAAGGATCCAGGTTTGCACCGACAGGACCATGTATGTTTCCGGGGAGAAGGTGCTTTTTTCGGTAATTGTTTATCATGCAAAGGACAGCCTCGCCGCAGAACTCAGCCACGCTTTTTATTGCGAACTGATCACGCCCGGCGGAAACACAATCACCGGCCGGAAATACCTTCTGCAAAATGCTGCCGGGCAGGGATGCCTGGCGATTCCCGATGAGACCGTCTCCGGGGTATATTACCTGAAGTTTTATACGCGCTTCATGCGAAATGCCGGTACGGATACCTACACATTCATCCGGTTGAAAATCATCAATCCGTATAAAACCGAAGTAATGTCGGGGAGTGACGCCGCCGACACGACAACCATTGCCGGAAACAGCATGACGACGCAACCGGCCGGCCGGGCACTGGAAATCATAAATGGCAACCGGCCTTTCCGGCCGCGCGAGGAGATTCATCTCGCCATCCGTGAGAACCCTTTGCAGGCCTTGAATTCCAGGATTTGCCTGTCTATTGTCCCCGAATCCACTTATGAAACCTCATTCATTCAGTCCGGGAGCACCGGGATCAGAGAAAAAAGTGCGTGGTATCTGCCTGAAACCCGCGGCATTTCAATATCAGGGCAGTTGATTGACAAGGATGCCGGCAAGCCTGTCCAGGATGCCAAAATAAATCTTTCGATCATCGGCGACCGTGATATTCTCGTGGTCCGGACGGATACTTCCGGAAGGTTCTTTTTCCCCCTTCCCGGTTATCACGGCAAAAAGGATATATTTCTTTGCTCGGATGATCTGCCCGGCATAAAACCCGAGATACTCATCGACAATGACTTCTGCTCCAGGCAGGTAAAACTTCCTTCTCCCCCGTTCAAGCTTAATGAAACTGAAAAAAAAGCGGCATATAACCTCCTGGTTAATTCCAGGGTCACATCTTTATTCAGGGATGACACGATCTCCGGGAACACTACGGTTGAAGAAAATCACACATCGTTTTACGGCCTGCCTTCCGAGATACTTGTCATAGAAAAATACATCGACCTGCCCACGCTTTCCGAATATTTCACGGAACTGCCGGGAATACTCAAATTGAGGAAAGTCCAGGGGAAAAGGCAATTCAGGTTTTTTACAGATCAGCCGGAAATGTCGCTGTATGATCCGCTGATACTGGTTGACTGGGTGGCCGTGAATGACATTGAAAAGATCCTGGGCATGCCGCCCTCTGAAATTGAACGGATTGAACTTGTCAATGCCCCGTACGTTAAGGGAAACATCACATATGGCGGGATCATCAGTTTCATTTCCAGGAAAAACGACTTTGCAAGCATCGACCTTCCGACTTCGGGAACGTTTGTTAATTACAGGTTTCTCGAACAATGTGCTGATGTCATTCAGGCAAGTCCCGCAGCAGGGAATATTCCGGACTCGCGCAATACCGTATACTGGAACCCTGCTGTTCAGTTAACCGGGGAAGGCACTGCCGACGTATCATTTCAGGCTCCCGACACACCCGGCAGGTATACAATCCTTCTGCGGCGCATGACCAGGTCAGGACAGGTTTTGCTTACTGAAGAAACAATAGTGGTGAAGGATAAGTGACACCTCTGAAACGGATTTTGAGAACAGCGGCTTTCGATTAACTGTATTTTTCCAGCATTTGCAACAACTCTTCCTGCAGAACAGGTTTGGCCAGGTAGTCAGTAAAACCGGAATCCAGTATTTGCTTTTTGTCGCCGCTCATGGCAAAGGCAGTAACTGCAATCACCGGCAAATCAGGCCGGAACTCCCTGATCAGCTTTGTAGCAGTGATACCATCCATCTTCGGCATTTTTATATCCATAAGTACCACGGAAATCTCCGGATGCACATGGCACATTTCAACGGCTTCTTCCCCGTTCGAAGCAACGAAAATTGCCGATGAGCTTTTTCTCAGTGTTGTTTCCAAAAATGCCCTGTTGATCAGTTCATCCTCGGCAATAAGCAAAACAGGCAGGGTAGCCATTGGGTTCTTTGTTGCAGGGCCTTCTTTCAGGTCTGTCGAATCATGCGGCCCCTTGCGCAGCGGCAAGGAAAAAAATGCGGTGGTACCCTCATTCATTACGGAATCAAACTGTATTTCACCACCAAGCAATTTTGAAAGCCCCATGGCAATGGGAAGCCCCAAACCACTGCCTTCATATCCTCTCGCGGTCAACATATCTTCCTGCATAAATGGTTCAAAAATTCTTTCCAGGGCACTTTCGCTTATTCCTATTCCCGTATCTTTTACGAAAAATACAATTTTATCAGGGAGGACAGAGTAACCGATCGCAACCTCTCCATTTTCGGTAAATTTAATACCATTATCCAATAAATGCGAAATTATTTTCTGAAAAAGGTCCAAATCTGTCCAGATGACCGGTTCCTGCGCTTTTTCCGGCAACATAAGTTTGAAAGAAATCTTTTTTTCATCACACAAATACTGGAACCTTTTTTTCAGTCCGGTGAGCAAGGTCTTTACGTTAACTTCCTGATAAGAAGTAACAATGCCCCCCGATGAAATCAATGACATATCCATGTAATCGGTGATTAAACTGAGCAGCCGGTTTGACGAGGTCGTGAGCAGCGGGGTATATCTCTCTTTTTCCTCCTGTGAAATATCAGTTTGAGCCAGCAGGTTGCCAAAACCGATTATACCGTTCAGTGGTGATCTCACTTCATGGGAAATATTATTCAGGAAAGTGGTTTTAAGGCGATCACTCGCTGCGACAATTTTTTTCTCCCGGGTCAGATCCCTTTTCAGGTTGTCGTGTTCGACATACAGGCTCAATTGTTTCGCAACCTCCCCGAGGAACTGTAATTGTTCCTGCAGGAAAAACTCCCTGGCCGGTGGTAATTTCTCTCCCGGGAAACTGGCTTGTAAGTACCCGGAGGGAATCCCGGATACAACGATTTCCTGTGTCAGCATGTGCGGCGATTCCATGAAGTCTGCAGTAAGGAATGTTTTATCGCCAAGGGTGAGGCTTACTGCCGTGTGCTCAGTAAACTGCAGGGAATGATGGATAATCTGAACAGCCCTGTTCATCACTTCGTCGAAAGAAAATTCATTGCTTTTAAAAAGCGAAGCAAGGGCAAACATGCACTCCAGTTCCTTGTTACGGTCCCTGAGTGCGTTTTCGATCATTACCTGTTCGGTAATATCGTGGCCGACCCCTATTATTGCCACAACTTCACCCCTATCGTTCAGCACTGAATTATCAGTCCACGCAATCCATCGCCACCCCATGACGGTCATGGTCCTTTGTTCAAAATAGCAGGAATAGGGGCTGCGGAATAAGTCAAGCCAGGCATTCCTGCTTTTCGCAACATCTTCCTTGTGAACCTGGGGGGTAATATCTGTTCCGATCAGTTCGGCTTCAGTTTTGCCAAAAAGGCTGCAATATTTCTCGTTTACAGAAATGAAATGTCCGTCGGCACCGATCCTGACAACCAAGGCGAAATGGTCTTTCCCCGGGGCTTTGTCGTTTTCCTCGTTTTCGCGGTGCAACTCCTCAATATTTTTCTGCCTCGTAATATCCCTGATGATCAGGTGAAATACGGGGGACTCTTTTGTACTGTATACATTCGGCCCCTCGACCATAGCCCAGAACGGCGCCCCGTTCCGGCGCAACAATCTCAGCGTGTACACCTGCGGCGCATTTTTCTGCGATCTTACTTTAAGATGATAGTTGTAAAGAATTTTGTCTTCAGGAAGAATCACATCGGAAAATGACTGGCTGATCAATGCTTCCTTTGATGTTCCCAGCATGGTGGCGGCGGTGAAGTTAACTTCAATGATAAACCCGTTTTCATTCAGCGTGACATAACCCAGGGGTGCGAAATCATACAGGGCGAAATATCGGGTCCTGGACACTTCAAGTTCCTTCTGGGTTTTAAGCAATTCTTCATTTTTCATAGACAGTTCCATCTGTGCGGCCAGCAAATTCTGGTAAACCAGGCGGGCCTCTGAAACTGTATTCATTTCAGGGATTTCGGTTCTGTCGGGGTGTGACATTTTCTCAGATATCTTTTCAAAGGAAACTGCCTTTGGGTCAAATTCATTTTTCATTGGAATCATTTTTTAGAATACCGGCATGTGATGCCAACTCTGCAGGTTTCTCAACAGGGATTCATACAGGGTCGGGCACGTGTGATTTATTCTCATGGTACATCACAGCAAACTGTCCGTTCCGGGAGTTTGAGCGTCAAGTCTCTGCAGTGTGTTGACCAGATCGGCAAACGAGTATGGCTTGGAAAGAACGGCATCAGCCTTGAATGCTTTTGCCATCGTCAGGTATTCGTTGGCCGATGCCCTTCCGCCACCTGAAATGGCGATGATCTTCGACCGGAGATTACGTTGTTTGCATTCGCGGATGAGTTGAATGCCTTCCTTCCTTGGCATCACAATATCGGTAATGATGACATCGTACTCGAATTTGTCGAGATAAGATCCGGCATCCAGTCCGTCAATTGCAGTATCCACAATGTAGCCTGCACCTTCAAGAAGTTTCCGGGATGCATCGCGAAAAGCTTTTTCATCATCAACAAGAAGTATTTTTTTCATGTTTTTCATCATTTTTTCCTCATTGCTTTTAATTGCTGAAAACAAAATGTTAATTGTTGTTCCTTTTCCGGGCTCCGATTCAATTTTAATCAGGGCATTGTGCTTTTTCACAATTCCCATTACGCTTGACAAACCAAGGCCTGTTCCTTCTCCAACGCTTTTTGTGGTAAAAAACGGGTCGAAAACACGATCGAGCACTTCTCGTTTCATGCCTTTTCCGTTATCGGAAATCTGCAGCAGCACATCATGTTCCGATTCACGTTCATGCTCGGAAAGACACCGGAGGGCTGCCCGGATGGTGCCTTCCCCGGTCATCGCATCCACGGAATTGTTGAACAGGTTGAAAATGATCTGCTGGATCTGTACCGGATCGCAAAGCACCATCCCGGTTGACTCGATGTTTTGAACAATTTCGATGGAATTCGGGTAGATGGGCCTCACGATATGGATGATCTCCTTTATGAGGAAGTCAAATGTATAGGGCGACATTTTATTGGGCTCCTGCCTGCTAAACGTGAGTATATTGTTTACCAGGCTTTTACCCCGTGAACATGCTTTTACGATTTCCTTGATATTGTCGCCTACCTCGATTTTATTATTTGGCTGATATTCGATAAGTTCCGTGTAAACCTGTATAACTTGCAGGATGTTGTTGAAGTCGTGGGCGATTCCTCCTGCGAGGGTGCCGAGGGACCGAAGTTTTTCCGATTGCTGCAAATCCTGTTCGATGCGCAATTCCTGGGTAATATCCCTGGTAATGGCAATAAAATTATCGATCTGGCCATCTTCACCGTGAACAGGAGATATCACGATGTCTTCGGTATAAAGGGTTCTATCTTTTTTCTCGTTGATGACCCTGCCTTTCCACATCTGCCCCGAGTGAATGGTCTGCTCCATCTGGTCATAGAATTCGGGGGAATGTTTGTATGATCTCACAATTTTAGGAGAATTCCCGATTAATTCGCTGCTCAGGTATCCGCAGGTTTTCAGGTATTGCTGGTTGGCATAGAGGATGCGGCAATTCTTGTCGGTAATCAGGGTGCCATTTCCTGAATGTTCAACCGCCTGCCATAATATTTTGAGTTCCTGCTCTCCTTTTTTACGCTCGGTGAGATCGGTAAATGACAAAACGAAAAACAAAAGTTCCCCTTCCATGTCGTATATCGCCGAGGCATTGGCAAGTGCAGGCGTTTTTTTCCCGGTCACATGCCTGATCGTAATATCGAGCGATTTTAAGTTTGACCGGCGTTTGATGAACTGTGAAAACTTTTTGAAATTAGGCCCTTCATCATCAATAAAATCATTGATGAAATTGCAATTTTCAAGATTCCGCGTCGGGCAACCTGTTATTTCCGAAATCATCCTGTTCGAATAAATAACCAGCCCTTCCGGGGAAAGAAGCAAAATGGGGTAATTTGCCTTGTCTGCAATGGTTTTGAACTTCACCAGTTCATGATTCTGTTTTGCCAGTTTCTTAAGGGAAAGATTTAGCTCTTTGTTACTGCTTTCCAGGGCTGCTGTCCGCTCTTTTACGAGCGATTCCAGGTGATTCTGATATTTGTCAATTGAAATTTCATGTTCTTTGCGCAAAAAAACACTGACAATGGTTATTGCGGCGTTCTTTAACAGCAGTTCGGTATCTGAGTCCCACTTCCGGCGGGCTGTCACTGCATCGAACCCGACAAAGCCTGTTACTTTTTGCCTGGTGTCGAGCGGGAGCACGATGAGCGATTTAATATCCTGTTCCTGCAGCACTTGCTTTTCGACTATTGCCTCTGGTGGCATTATATCAACATCCTCAATGATGATCAGTTCTCTCCCCGAGATTTTTTGCATCCACCAGGGCATCATCGAAACAGGAATATTCTGCAGGTTCTCCTTTTGAGGCGATATATCATTTCGGCACCATTCGTGCGTGTTGGATATTTCTGTTTCCGAGGGGTCAAATAAAAAAACATACGCACGGTCAACCCCGATGAACTCGCCGATTTTTTTCAGGAGATTCTCAATTTGAATGTCAATATCGTGAAACGGTATGCTGATCATCCCGGTTGCAACCTCGTTGATCAATTGTTCGAATGACTCCCTGAACTGCAATTTTTCCTCTGCTATTTTCTTTTCCGTGATATCTGCATGGGTACCAACCATTCTGACCGGGCGGTTTTCCGGATCCCATTCCACAATTTTACCCCTGTCGAGCACCCATATCCAACTGCCGTCTTTTGTTCTGACCCTGTGTTCAGTCTGATATCGGACCGTCTCTCCCTTAATGTGCTTTTCAACTTCGGCAAACACGTGCAGTTTGTCATCCGGATGAACAATATCTTCCCAGAAACTTACATTATGTACGATTTCATCGAGTTCGTACCCGATCATTTCTGCCCACCGCCTGCTGAATTCAACCACGCCCGTTTTAATCTGCCAGTCCCAGAAACCTTCATCCGTCCCATCGAGCACAAGGCTCAACTGCCGCTCACTGTTTGCCAGGGCCGTTTCATTTTTTTTCTTCTCGGTAATATCCTCTGCCGAAGAGAGCAGGTAACGATGCCCGTTCAGTTCGAATGTGACGGAATCACAGGAACAGCGGATGGTTTTGTTTTGATGCGCAATTGTCAGATTCACCTCTTCTCCCCTCACGGAGTCTCCTCTTTCCAGCATTCCGATTATCCGCTCGCGGCTATCAGCATCGAAAAACTGCATAGTTGTTGCGGTCTTCCCGATGATTTCACTCTTACTGAGGCCCATTGTCAATGCAAATTGCTCATTCACATCAACATATACCCCGGTCTCGAAATCGCTGATGGCCATCATCCGGGCGCTTAAATCAAACGATTTTTTAAATTTCTCTTCCGACTGGCTGAGGCGATGGTTGGCTAATATCCATGCCGAAATATCCCTCGAAACTCCAAGAATGAAATTTTTCTCATTCAGTACAATTTCAGAAACTTTTGTTTCAACCGGGACCAGTTCCCCCGATTTGGTCACAAGGGGAACAGCAGATGTTTTTTCGATCCCGAGCAGCATGTTTCTCACGATGATGCCTGTCTGGATGCGCTGGTCATCCGGATGGACTTCCAGAACATTCATGTCCAAAAACTCTTCCAGTGTGTAACCGAGCTTTCTTACCGATGCATGGTTGGCGAAAACAATCGTTCCGTTTTGGTCAATTACAAAAACATAATCATCAAAACTGTTGAGTACTTTGACGAGGTTCTGATCAAGCGGGTAAGTAGGGTGCATAAGGAAAAAGTTTGACGACCTGGCAATGCAAAAGCTATGCCAGAAATCCTATTATATTGACAATCATATTTATATGTATTACCAGGAGATATTAACGATCTGAAAAACTTACGAAAATGGATAATCATCTTACGAAAACGTAAGATTCTTCATACCGGGACAATGATGCCGTATTTTTTTATCCGCCTGAGCAATGACTGGTCGGTTATCTGAAGAATCCTGGCCGCCCTGGCGATAACGTTGTCTGATTTTTTCAGTGCATCCACGATCAGATCAACTTCCTGCTCGGCAATGGTCCGCACAGGTTTTGCCTGCGGCCGATCCAGTATCGTGTTTAGGGCCACGATTGATTCAATGCTTTTTGCAGTCAGGAGCGGGTTTTCAGAAATGATGACCAGCCTTTCAGCAATATTTTTCAGTTCACGAACATTTCCGGGGAAAGCGTGAACAAGAAGCAAATCATAGGCTCCCTGCTCAATAACCATCGGTTCCCTTCCATGCTTTTTTATCGACTGATCGATGAAAAAATCGAATAAAAGCGGGATATCCTCTCTCCTTTCGCGCAGCGGGGGGATGTGGATCGAAAATATATTGAGGCGATAATAGAGATCCTTCCTGAACTTATTGGCGGAACATAATTCCTGAAGGTCTGTGTTCGATGCCGCAATCACCCTGACATTCAGCGGGATGCTGTCTGAACTGCCAACCCTGTTGATATTCTTCTCTTCAAGGACCCTGAGAAATTTCGGCTGCATCGGCATCGGCAGCTCGCTGATTTCATCCAGGAACAGGGTACTGTCACGGGCTGCTTCGAACCATCCCTTGCGGCCGCTTCCCGCATCGGTAAAGGCGCCTTTGACATGTCCGAAAAATTCAGACTCGAACAGATGCTCCGAAACAGATGCACAGTTTTTTGCATAAAAAGGATGAATTTTCCGGTGGCTGGAGAAATGAATCTCGCGGGCGACGATCTCCTTCCCTGTTCCGGTTTCTCCGGTAATGAGCACGGAAGTGTCGTTTGTTTTTGATATTTTCTCAATCAGACTGCGGATTTGCAAAATCGCTGTGCTCCGGCCGATCATTTCATATTTCCGATGGCCTGAAACAGCACCTGAAACAGGGATGCCATGGTGCATTCCCGGTATTGTTTCCTTATGGTTGATAAATTCGATCACCCTGTCGATGCTCATCCTTAACGTTTCCAGGGAGAACGGCTTTTCGATAAAATCAGCGGCCCCGAGGCGCAGGCATTCGATGGCATTTGACTTTTCACCATAGCCCGTTATAATAATAATTTCCGTATGGATGGCCGGCAATTCCCTCACCTTCTTAATAAAGGTAATGCCGTCCATGTCGGGAAGATTGAGGTCGCAGACCAGGATATCTGGAGCCTCCTTTTTAATGGATTCCAATGCCTCAGCCGGATGACTGAATGTGGTGACGTTATGATGAAGATACACCGACAGAAAATGCATCAGAGCATCAATAATCGCAAGATCATCGTCAACGATCATGATGGATACTGCTTTGCGGCTCACGTCAATGCTATATTTATGCTATTTCTGAAATCTGTCTGCTGTTGCCTCAAAAGTACATTGTTTTCGTTTAGGCTGGCACTTTTATGCATTTTTATTTTCCTTCCGAAGTATTTTGGATGACCAGTTTCCGCGTCTCCGCATTCTGATCGGTGATCAGCCGGTAAATATACACACCGGGTGGCAATGTGGTTCCATCAAATTTCACCCGGTAAACACCAGCTGCCATTGAAGCATTTACCAATTCGCGGACGGTATTGCCTTGCATATCAAGGAGGGTCAGTTTTACCGGGCCGGCAAGCTTCACACGGTAGGTGATCCGGGTAATTTCCCGGAACGGGTTTGGGACATTTTGTTCCAGTATCCTGCCTGTCCTGATGTTCAGTTCTTCAGTGCCAAGCCCGCCACCGTTCAGGGTGCGGAGTACCTGCCCGTAATATCCGACGGCAAAACCAATATCCTTCGACACAAAGCGGATCTCATTCGGGCCGGAAGACGCCAATGCGGAGGTCTGATCGATCCAGTTATCTCCACGGTCGGTTGTTTTCCAAAGAAAGTCAGACCCGCCTGCATACCCTGTATTCCGGTCGGTGAAATACAGCGACATAAAGGTTTTGGAGGGGGAAAAATCGAATGTTTTCACTTTCCAGGTAACACCTCCGTCGGCAGTGGCTGCATAAAACATCACCCACGAATTTGAAATATACTGG
This sequence comes from bacterium, assembly GCA_037141055.1. GTDB lineage: Bacteria > Bacteroidota > Bacteroidia > Bacteroidales > FEN-979 > CAIVAT01. Next base: position 16,404 of record JBAXDH010000066.1, read on the forward strand.
TTTCCGGCTACGAAACAGTTATTTTCATCGACGCAACAGATTTTGTTGAGATTTGCCTCATACAGTTCAGGTACGATGATCCTCGTCCAGGTTTGCCCTTTGTTTGCAGACTTCAGCAAGGTTGCACCGCTTCCGCAGGCGTAACCTGTTGCTCCCGAAAAACTCATCGAAATAATCGCCGCATTTGTCCCGGTTTGGATTTCAGACCACGAATTCCCGCCGTCCCCGGTTTTATAAATCACCGGGCTGTTTCCGGCAACAAATCCATTGAGGGCATCCGTAAAAAGCACCGAACTCCAGTTGTATGCGGCCGGGGATGCGGTGGCATTCCAGGCAACCCCGCCATCCGTGGTTTTAAGCAACAGCCCCTGCTCCCCGGCAAGGTATCCCGTTTCGGGACTTACCATGCAGATGCTGCTGATCGGTTTAGAGCTTCCGGTTGACTGCAATGACCAGGTATTTCCGCCATCCTGTGTTTTTGCCACTGTTCCGGACGACCCGGCAACAAACCCGGTCTGCTCATTCGGAAAAGAAATTGACCATAATGGATCAAGTGTAATATAGGTCGCCGGCTGCCAGGAAATTCCTCCGTCGGAGGTGTGCCAGATGGCGCCCAGCGGGCCAAAAGCAGCTCCTTCGTTTTCAGTTGCCATGGCCAGCCCGCTGAAATTAAAGGCGAAGCCCGTATTGACAACTGTCCAGGTATTACCGGCGTCACCACTTCTCACGATCGTTCCGTTATTTCCTGAGATACTTACCGTTTGATGTTGAATTCGTGAAATACCGGTGAGGGTTACGCCGGTATTTACAGGGATTCTGACCCAATTTACACCATTGTCTGTCGTTTTAAATATCCCTCCTTTCCGCCCTGCGGCAATCCCTGTGCCCGGAGCCCAGAAACTCAGCCGGGTAAAGTTGAATCCGGAGTCGGCATGGAGCACCTCCGTCCAGGTAACTCCTCCATCGGTTGATCTTAAAATGCTTTTATCCGCTGCAACAAAACCTAATCCCGTAATTGTAAAAAAGCAATCATAAAAATCCCTCACCAGGTTTGGAACGATCAGTTGCCAGGAACTGCCTCCGTCAAGCGTTTGTAAAATGGTGCCATGAAAACCGGTGATGTATCCCAGCCTGTCGGAAACCATGGAGATTGACAAAAGGTCGGCGGTTGTTCCCGATGGAACCGAATCCCACGTGGTGCCACTGTCGAGGGTTCGAAGGATTAACCCTTTGGCACAGACAATGAGTCCCTTCTCCGCAGAAAGAAAGGCCATGTCATTGATATATCGCTTTGGACGGGAGGCCGGCGAAACCATGGTCCATTGCGCGCCGCCATTCACTGTCTTAATAACGGTGCCGGCCGAACTTGCTGCATAACCTGTAAGAGTATCCACAAAACTGACAGCGGCAAATCCTTCCGGGGTGGGATTTGGATTAATGTAATTCCATTGTGCAAAGGCATGAATGCCAGCATTGAAAATCAAAAACACCACCAATAGGAATATTCGCATCTGTACCGGGTTGAATAGCAAATTTACAGAATTTAAATGAAACTTGTCAAGGAGCCTTGCTGTGCATGAAGGAAACGCCTTTTAATTAAACAATTACGAAAAATAATTGCGAGTAATTAAATATTATGTATCTTTGCATCCGATTTAATTGAGCACGAAGCGGGGGGACAACAGTCCCCTCTTTTATTGATTACCCATGATCTCAGAGGCACACGTAATTAAACTGATTGAAGCGCACCTTAAGGGAAATGACATTTTCCTGGTTGATGTGACTGTCAAAACGGGAAACAGGATACTGGTATTCATCGATGGTGATAACGGCGTGAATATTGATGCCTGCAGGGAGTTGAATCATTTTCTCAATGAAAGTCTCGACCGCGAAGCCGAAGATTTTGACCTGACTGTTTCATCGGCAGGTGTCGACCGGCCGCTGAAACTTCCAAGGCAATACATGAAAAACGTCGGAAAATCTCTTGATTTAACGACCAAAACCGGGGAGACAATCTCAGGGGTTGTGCTGAAAGCGGATGAATCAGGGATTGAACTGGAAGTAACCCCGTTGAAAAAAACAAAAAAAGATACGGAAATCAAAACGATGTCTCTGAAATTCAGCGACATCAAATCCGCCAAAGAAGTAATATCATTTAAACAGTAGAATCATCAGACAATGGAACATCTTAATTTAGTCGAAACCTTTTCGGAATTCAAGGAATTCAAAAACATCGACAGGGAAACCATGATGCGCATCCTGGAGGATGTTTTCAAGCATATGCTGACGAAAAGGTTCGGGTCGGCCGACAATTTCGACATCATTGTAAACATTGACAAAGGAGACCTTGAAATTTTCCGTTCGCGTACCATTGTTGAAGATGGCACGGTTGAAGATGAAAACACGCAGGTTCCCCTTTCCGAAGCGATCAAGGTTGAACCTGATTTTGAAGTCGGCGAAGAGCTTTCCGAAGAAATTAAACTTGGCAGTTTCGGTCGGCGCGAAATCTTAGCCATCCGCCAGAACCTGATCTCAAAAATCCAGGAATACGAAAAAAACAACGTGTATGCCAAGTACCGTGAAAAAATCGGCGAAATCATATCCGGTGAGGTATACCAGGTATGGAAAAAGGAGATCCTCGTCCTTGACGATGAAAACATTGAACTGATCCTTCCGAAATCGGAGCAGATTCCTTCCGATTTCTACCGTAAAGGCGATACCATCCGGGCCGTTGTTTCGAAAGTTGAAATGAAAAACAACAACCCGATCATCATCCTCTCCCGCACCTCCGAATCATTTCTCGAGCGTTTGTTCGAATCGGAAGTTCCTGAAGTTTATGACGGCCTGATCCAGATTAAAAAGATTGTAAGGGTTCCCGGGGAACGTGCCAAAATTGCCGTTGAATCCTACGATGACCGCATCGACCCTGTCGGTGCCTGCGTCGGGATGAAAGGAAGCAGGATCCACGGGATCGTGCGTGAATTGAAAAATGAGAATATCGATGTAATCAACTATACCACCAATCCTTCGCTGTTTATCCAGCGTGCGCTCAGCCCGGCAAAAGTTTCCTCCATCGTTATCATTGAAGAGGAGAAAAGAGCCGATGTTTACATGAAACCGGACCAGGTGTCGCTGGCAATCGGCAAAGGCGGGTTTAACATCAAACTGGCCGGAAAACTTACCGGTTATGAAATTGATGTTTACCGCGATACCGATGTTGACAACGAAGACGTGGACATCCAGGAATTTTCGGATGAAATCGATCAGTGGATCATCGATGAATTAAAAAGCATCGGATGTGATACGGCAAAGAGTGTTTTGGATCTGGATGTTCAGGAATTGGTGAAGCGTACCGACCTTGAAGAAGAGACCATCAATGAAGTTGTCCGCATTTTAAGAGCGGAATTTGAATAAAAAACCATAATTTTGCTGAATGAGTGAAGGTGTAACAACT
>JBAXDH010000067.1:0-19029 GCA_037141055.1 bacterium
CGCTCAGTATAACTGAATCTAAGCAGCTTTGCGATTGCAAACCTGCCAAGATTCAGTATACAGGGATGGATAGTTCCTTATAATGGTTGGGTTGGGTTCGACAGGGGCGCGGAAAATCAGGAGTTCAACCTGGCGAGGTAAAATTCTTCCCTTGCCCTCATCTCCTTCTTTTCATCTTCGGAGGAATCCTTATAACCGCACAGATGCAGAACTCCGTGAATCATCACCCGGTGCAGTTCCTCGTTCAATTTCTCGCTGAATTTTTTTGAATTTTCCTTAACCCTGGGCAGGCTTATGAAAATATCTCCGCATAAAACATTTGTTTCATCAATGAACGGAAACGTTATAATATCAGTTAATGTTTTGTGTTTTAAGTACTTATAATTCAATTTCGACAGGTAACCATCATCGCATAAAATGAAATTTATATCTCCGGGAACTTTCCCTTCCTCCTCAACCGTATTGACGACCCATTTCCTCAGTTGATTTTTCTTCCTTACAACATGAGATATGTTCTCTGCAAAGAAATTTATCCGGCAAATCATTTTTTATGAATAACGGTATCCTTCTTATTCCAGTAGTCTTTCAGCCCGTAGATACGCTGAAGCGATTTTTCATAATTCATACTGGACACATAAAATACCAGTATGATACTTTTAGCATTTACGGAGATTGTGATCTCATCCGTCAATGCCTTTATGATGAAAATATCCCTTGCCAGTTTATGCTTCCTGATTTCCCGGTCCAGAATATCTTCGCCGGAGTCTGTGCTTTCGTCAACACCGTACAACTTTATTTTAAATACCAATCCTTTGGGATTTCTGTCAAAACTGATGGCGATATGCCGGTCGTCAGCCGATTCATTCAGAGAGAATAAAATACCTGCCGCCTCTGTAGTGGCAAGCAATATGTTTCCAAAATACTCATTGTTGATATTGTAGCAGTCACAAATTTCTTCAACAAATCTTTCCAGTTTCACAATTTCTTTTTGCCCGGTAATGACCAGTTCTCTGAAATCACGTTTCATATCAGTCCTCGATTTTTACAATATAACTGTTTACTTTGCTTTTATAGAACGAGTTTATTACCGGTAAAATCAGGTGGATATTATCCTGGCTCGCCCTATTTTTAGTGTTATACTGATAATTCAATCCAGGGTTACTATATTTTTGAGTTTTTGCTTCCGTTGATTCTCTTTTTTCTTCCTGATCGCGCATTTGTTCCGCTTTCTCCGATTCCAGGAGTCTTGTTACTATGTTTTGGTGCCTGTTGATCGTCTCTTGTGTGATTCTTTTGTTGATAAGATCCTTTTCGATCTGCTCCATGTCTTTTGCCGCCTCGTTCAATGAGCCCTGGTCCTTTACCCCTTTCGACCCCATATCATCCTGGAATTTCTGCATCTCGTTTCGAAGGGCCTCCTGCTGGGCCGCAAGTTTTGCAATCTCCCGGCTCATTCCTTTTTCTCCCTGCTTATTCCCCTGCCCGCCTTTTTTCGCCGCCTCCATTCCTGCCTTTAATTTTTCAAGTTGCCGGCCGATATTCTGTTGCATCTCTTTCATGTTCTTCGACGACATTTTGCCCTTACCTTTTCCGTTGGGATTGTTACAACTGTTCTTCCCCGATTTGGACTTCATGCTCATCGATTTTTGCTCACTCATTTTCTGAAGAGATTCGTTCAACAGCAGTGCCAGGTTGTTTATCGAAGTCATTGCATATTGCTGTTTCGCTACTGCCATGTTCAGGTTGCGGGTATCCATCGCTTCCAGGGCAAGCTGAACATTAAGATTAATCGCGGCCAGTTCCCGCGTAACGATGGGTTTTATCATGATCTGCCGCTTGGCAATGGCATTCAGTGAATCTTCGACAACTTTCATCTTGTCTCCAAACTCTTTTTGTCGGTACACCAGTTCGGTATACCTCGGATCGTTGCGCGCAATCTGTCTTGTTTCCGTTATCATCGTTTCCTGGTCGAAAGAAAGCCTCACAAGGTTTTCGAGGATCATCCTGATGTTCGAAGCATCTTCTTCCATTTGCCCGTCTTCACTTTCCTCCTGCGACTCCTCCATCTGCCTGGCAAGTTCCTTCATTTGCTTTGCCGCATTTTTCTGATTTCCGGCGGATTCTTTGTTTTTCTTCTCCTTCAGGTTTTTTGAACTTTCCGAAAGGTTCTTGCTGATACTGTCCTGCTTTTGCTTTGTGTTGCCAAGATCTGCAGGTGTTTCCAGCTCCTTTCCCTCCTTCTCGAGTTCCTTTATCCGCTGGGAAATGCTGTCGGCCTTCTTCGCAATCTGATCCTGTTTTTCCGTGAGGCTTTCCGTGCTCTGTTTCTGATTTTCGGTTTCAACGGCTAATTTTTCCTGGTTTTCCGCCGTTTTCCGCAAATCATTAATTGTCGATTCAAGCTTCCTGTCAAATTCTATCTGTTTCATCAGCGCAAGGTTCCTGTCCAACTGTGTTTCGAGGTCCTTATTCGACATTTTCATTTTTTCAAGAAGACTTCCGAGTTTTTCTTTATCAACCTGGTTCAGCAAATCCTTCATTTCCCGGATCATTTTCTTCATCTCTTCCGACAGTATCTGGTCCATCAGTTCGTTCAACTGCCTTTGCTTTTCAAGAATCCGTTCACTTGTTTCAAGATATTTTTCCTCCGCATTTATATTTTCGGTATTCTTTTTCCTTATTTCTTCAACTTTATCCCCTATGGCTTCGTTTGCTTTGATCAGGTCTTCAATTTTTTTCTTTTCCTGCCAGGTGATGGCTGTCTGATCCACCAACTTTTTATTCAGGTCCTCCATTGTTTTTTTCATTGCCTTTGCGTCCAAAAGACTTTTCTCAAGGTCCCTGGTCATGTCCTGCTCATTCTTTTCTGTTTTGTGAGCAATTTCCTCAACCGTGGGTGTGGAAAGGGTCTTTAACCCTGATTTGGTTGACTTTGGGCCATGAATGCCGTCGTTATCCCATACTTCAAAATAATACTGAATATTCTGACCGGCTTCCGGCATGAGCGTTAACAGGTCAACGGCATGATAAAACACCTGGTTATTGACAGACTTATCGAAAGGTATGATTTCCTGTTTGAAAACATGGCGCGAAGTATCGCCATTTGAAAATACGGAATAATTAAACGCCAGGTTTGTAAAACCATAATCATCCTTAATTGTTCCCCTGAAAAACAAATTGGTTGCCAGGGCCGAATCAATGTTTTCTGAAATAAAGACCGAGGGAAAGCCATCGGCGATGACGCTGATGCGATAGTTCAGAGAATCCGAAAGAAAGGTATTGGCATTGGCCGGAGTAACACAATATCCGGTTGATTGCATTATTTTTCCGGTATACCTGAACGCGTTGTTGCTTCCCTTCATTAACGTGACAGTTTCCCTGTCGAACCTCATTTTAACGCCGGTGACATCCCTGGTATAAAAACTCCATGTCACTTCCGAACCTTCGGGAATGGCAAAATCACCCTGGTTTTCATATTTTTCAGCCGGTTTGCTGATATAGGCAGGAAAATCAACCGTTACATCAAAGTTGAGGATGGTTGGTTTCGGAAAGACCTTCAGTTCATATTCTTTCGATGTATATTCGCCGGTAACAAATCGGAACGGTATGTTTCCCTGCACCGATTTGAAACTGTGGGAAAATAAAAACCCTTTGCTTCGAATCATTTTAAACGTGCCCTCTTTCGTTCTGACAAATACTTCTGCAGGAATTTCCTTCCCGGTGATTTTAACCTGCAATTCAAAATCCTCCTGCTGAACGGCTGTCAGGCTTTTATTCAGAATGACTATTTCATAAGGCAGCGGAACGATGAAAGCCTGGTCGAACCGGATGATGCGCCGGGTTGGATCGGAGATCGAATCCGGGGACAGTAAAACCAGGATCGTCAGTACGACGGCAGGTATCATCAAATAACGCACGTAGCGCAGGTTTTTCCTGAAATCGATCACCACGCCGAACCTGAATACTTTCAATGCATTCGATTTCTGTTCAATGCTTGCCGAAAGAAGTTCGGACCCGTTCCCTGTGTTTTGCTGAAGTTTCATCAGCTGAAGCGTATTCAGCAGTTTATCCTGGATTTCGGTAAAATGAGTACCAACGATCTTTGCCGCCTGATCGTGCGAAATGATCTTCCCGATTTTAACAAGTTGCAGGACCGGTATGAAAATCAACCTGGTTACAAGAAACAAGGCAAGCGCGGAGAATGTGAAAAACAGGACCATCCGGCCGGCCCGGCTGTAATGAAAGAAAAACTCAAGGCCGACAAATACCAGGTACGACGCCGCAAGGAGTGTAAGTGTAAGCAGTGCGCCCCTCATCAGCCGGTTTTTGTAGTATTTCCGGATGAATTGATCCAGCTTTTTTATCAGTAAATTATTCTCTGACATTCTGTTACTTTCCAATGAAATTAACGAAGCACCAATGTGTTTGGTATCCAGATACAAAAGTACGAATATTCGCCGTAAGTGAGGCCTGCTGCCCGGAATAGCTTATTTTTGCAGACGATAAAATAAATTGTCCTATGTTACCGGATCATGTACGTGTCAGATTTGCCCCAAGCCCAACCGGGCCATTGCATATTGGCGGAGTAAGAACCGCCTTGTATAATTTTCTTTTTGCCAGGAAACTGGGAGGAACAATGATCCTGAGGATCGAGGATACTGATCAGAACCGGTTTGTTCCGGGGGCAGAGGATTACATCGTCAGCTCGCTGGAGTGGTGTGGTCTTGATTTTGATGAAAGCCCTGAAAAGGGTGGACCCCATGCCCCTTACCGCCAGTCGGAAAGATCCGGAATTTACCGCGGATACATTGAGCGGCTGATTGAAACCGGGCACGCTTATTATGCGTTTGACACTGAGGCGGAGTTGAACCTTCTGCGCGAAAAAGCCAGGGAAAACGGTAGCAACACATTCCAATACGACCAGCAAACCCGCCAGTCGCTGCAAAATTCGATCGCGCTTCCCGAAGCCGAGTGCAAACAACGCATCCTGAACGGAGTCCCTTATGTGATCAGGATAAAAATTCCGGTGGGAGAAACGGTTGTTGTAAACGACCTGATAAGGGGCGAAGTTTCCGTAAGCACTGCAAACCTGGACGACAAGGTCCTGTTCAAGTCCGACGGGCTCCCCACCTACCACCTGGCCAACGTGGTGGATGATTACCTCATGAAGATTACCCATGTGATCAGGGGTGAGGAATGGCTTCCTTCGGCGCCGCTTCATGTTTTGCTGTACCGGTTTTTCGGGTGGGAAGATGTCATGCCTCAATTCGCCCATCTTCCGCTGATTCTTAAGCCCGACGGAAACGGGAAATTAAGCAAGCGGGATGGCGACAGGCTCGGATTCCCGGTTTTTCCAACCGAATGGAAAGATCCAAAAACCGGGGAGGTCTATTCAGGCTACCGCGAATCAGGATATTTGCCGGAGGCTGTGATCAACATCCTGGCACACCTGGGATGGAACCCCGGTACGGAACAGGAGCTTTTTTCAATGGAAGAACTGATCCGGCAATTTTCCCTTGAACGGGTCGGCAAACACGGTTCCAAATTTGACCCGGAAAAAGCAAAATGGTTCAACCATCAGTACATGCAAAAAAAATCGGACGATGATCTTGCATCGTTCATGGAGCCGTATTTAAAGCAGCATCATGTTGTTTCCCGGCCCGAATACGTTCATAAGGTGATCCGCCTCATCAGGGAACGCGCTTTCCTTGTTTCAGACTTATGGAGCAACGCCTGGTTTTTCTTTGTTCCCCCGCAGGAATACGACCCCCAGGTATACCAGAAAATATGGCAGCCGGGAACGGCAGGGTGGGTGATTGATTTCGCCCGGGAAGTTGAAGGACTGACCGATTTTAACAAGGACACCCTGCATTCCCTGGTGCAGGATTTCACTCAAAGGACCGGCGTGAAAACCGGGCAGCTGATGAATCCCCTGCGCCTGCTGACGGTTGGTTCCAACCAGGGGCCGGGCATGATGGATCTTGCGGAAATCCTGGGGAAAGATGAATTTCTAAAGCGAATAGAGACCGGCATTCAAAAATTGGCAGTATAGACCAAACGTCAGGTGGATTTCAGCACCCTTTTGGAAAGGAGCAAAAAGAAGCCCAGGCTGATCACGAAAAACACGGCAAGCATGAGCACCCCGGTGCGCATGCCGTTGGTCAGGCTGTTCATCAGGCCGAACAAAACAAGCCCGCACACGGTGGCCATCTTTTCCATGACGTCGTAGAAGCTGAAAAAGGATGTATGATCCGTTGTTTCGGGAAGCATTTTTGAATAGGTCGACCTTGCGAGCGACTGCGAACCGCCCATGACCAACCCGATGAACACAGCGGCGATGATGAAACCCCTTGCAGATTCAACCGTGTATGCGCCAAAACAGATGAAAATCCAGATAACCACGGACAGGATTAGCGCCCGAAAATTCCCGATACGTTTAGACAGCCGTGAAAATGACCACGCACCGATCACCCCGACGAACTGGATCAGCAGAATTGTAGGGATAAGCACTTCGTCGGAAAGTTTCAGTTCCTTGGCGCCGAACGATGCCGCCATGAACATGACGGTAAGAATGCCCATCATCATGAAGAGGAACCCTGCAAGGTAACAACTCAGGTTGAATGACTTCCGGATGTGGCGGAACACCGTCATAAGTTCTTTGTAGCCGCTTGTAATCAGGTTTTCCATCCCCGTACGCCGGCCGAACGTGTATTTCGGAAGCCTCAGGAAGGTGATCTGCGCAAAGCCGATCCACCATATGCCTACCGAAAGGAATGAGATGCGCGCAGGAAGTGACGAGCCTTCGGGAATCCCGAAAAAGCCGGGAAACCGGATCATCCAGATGTTGAACAGCAGAAGCACAACTCCTCCGATGTATCCCATGGAATAGCCCTTTGCGGAAATCCGGTCCTGATCTTCCGGGGCTGCAATGACCGGCAGGAAGGAGTTATAGAAGACGATGCTGCCTGCGTATCCCAGCGTGCCCAGTCCGAATGCGATCACTCCCAGCGAAATGTGGCCGCGGTCGAAAAAGTAGAGGACCATGCATGAAACAGAGCCAATCAGGGTGAAGATCTTCATGAACGTTTTGCGGCGCCCGGTATAGTCGGCCAGTCCGCTGAACAGCGGCGACAAGACCCCTACGATGAAATAAGCGGCAGCAACGGTGTAGGAATACAGGACGCTGTTGACCATCTTTATCCCGAAAAAAGAAACAATGCAATCATCGCCGCGGCTGGTCACTGTATTGTAATATACCTGGAAAATCGCTGAGGCAATGGTGAGCTGGTATACCGAATTTGCCCAGTCGTACATGATCCATCCGTTGATCACCTTCGGATCTCCCCTCTTGATGGCAGGGATGCGTGCAGAATTTGAAATAAAAGACATAGGCCCCTGTTATCTTAAAAACTTACAAAACAGGCCGTAAATATAATTAATTGGAGGTTAAGAGACTGTTTAAAAATATTAACCAATTGGGTTATATTCTGTGAAAAATGATTTCTTATAATTGTAAATGGCTGAATATGACCCCTCCCCCGGTTGTTAGAATATGTTCTATGTATGAAATTTTGATTGATTTGCTTGTTTTTATATGTGTCTGATTATGTATATATTAAGATTCGCTGATTTTGGCGTAGACTAAAAAATGACTTACCATCGTTGCCCGGCACATTGGCGAACATGGATTTGCTAACGATGCTAACGTAGGAACCGGGATAATGGGAAGGGGGGAAAGTGAACCCAAATCACCGTAAAAGTGGGGTGTATCGTGGGGTAATAGGCACAAAAAAGGCCGTAAATCATTGATTCACAGCCTGATTTGATTTTGAAAAGTTGTCCGACTAGGGGTCGAACCTAGACTCTAATGATCCAGAATCATTTGTGTTGCCAGTTACACCATCGGACAATCTGAGTGCAAAATTAATACATTTTTTGCAAAAAAGGCTAGTTTTATTTAACTTTTTCTGCTTTCGCCCAGGAATCCTTCAAAGGAACCACGCGGTTAAACACCAGGTGCTGCGGGGTTGAATCCTTGTCGACGGAAAAATAGCCATTGCGCTCAAACTGGAACTTGCCTGCTTCGCGGGCGCTGTTTACAGACGGTTCAATCATTGCGGTAACGACTTTGAGAGAATCGGGGTTGAGAAAATCCTTGTATGTTTTTCCTTCGACGGTTTCATCCGGATTTTCTTTGATAAAAAGCCTGTCGTACAGCCTTACTTCCGCGGAAACAGCATGCTTTTCAGAAACCCAGTGCAGGGTCCCCTTTACTTTCCTGTTGCTTTCGGGCATCCCGCTTTTTGTTTGCGGATCGTAGGTACAATGGATTTCGGTGATTTCGCCCGTTCCGGGGTCCTTCACAACACTTTCGCAGCAGATGATGTATGCAGCCTTCAATCGAACCTCCCGGCCGGGAGCGAGGCGGAAAAACTTGTTTGGCGGGTCTTCCATGAAATCTTCCCGCTCGATGTACAGGGTTTTTGAGAACGGCATCATCCGTTTGCCTTTTGAATCGTCCTCCGGGTTGTTTACCGCTTCCATTTCCTCCACAAGATCGGCGGGATAGTTGTCAAGAATCAGTTTTACCGGGTTCAACACAGCCATCAGGCGGTTCGCGCGCCGGTTAAGATCTTCGCGGATGCAGAATTCAAGCAGGCTGACATCAATGACATTGTCTCGTTTCGCAACTCCGATGGTGTCGGCAAAGGTCCGGATCGACTCCGGAGTGAATCCCCGCCTTCGCAAGCCACAAATTGTCGGCATCCTGGGGTCGTCCCAGCCATTCACATTGCCGTCGCGAACCAACTCCAGCAATTTCCGTTTGCTCATCACCGTATAGGTCACATTGAGGCGGGCAAACTCAATCTGTCTGGGTGCATAGATACCGATTTCACGGATAAACCAATCATACAGGGGTCTGTGCACCTCAAACTCAAGGGTGCATATGGAATGGGTAATCCGTTCGATAGAATCCGACTGGCCGTGTGCAAAATCATACATCGGGTAGATGCACCAGCGGTCGCCGGTGCGGTGATGGGTCGTATGCAGGATCCGGTATAGCACGGGATCCCGCATGTGCATATTGGGCGATGCCATGTCAATTTTTGCACGAAGCACTTTTGATCCGTCGGGAAATTCGCCGGCACGCATGCGGGCGAAAATGTCAAGGTTTTCTTCAACCAACCGGCTCCTGAAAATACTTTCCGTTCCGGGCCGGGTGGGCGTTCCGCGGGTTTCACCGATTTCATCGGCGGTCATGTCACATACGTAGGCCTTACCCTTGCTGATCAGGATCCTGGCGTACTCATAAAGCTGTTCAAAGTAATCGGAAGCATAAAACAGGCGGTCTTCCCAGTCAAAACCAAGCCATTTCACATCTTCCATGATGGAGTCCACATATTCCACGTCCTCTTTTACGGGATTTGTATCGTCAAAACGCAGGTTTGTTTTACCACCATATTTTTTTCCAAGGCCGAAATTCAGACATATTGATTTGGCATGCCCGATGTGCAGGTAGCCATTCGGTTCGGGAGGAAACCGGGTATGAACACGACCTTCGTTTATACCATTGCGGATATCTTCTTCGATTATTTCTTCAATGAAATTGAGCGACCGGGTTGGTTTATCATCTCCCGGTATTTTTGTTTCTTCCATAGTATCAGATATAACTAGCTTGGATTCGGGGGTAACTAAAGTGTTAAAATGTTTCTCGCAGTGCAAACTTACTACTATTTAAAAAACCTTTGGCCCGATTCGCCGGATTTTGATAATTTCACCGATTCAAAACTACCGGATATGGGAACGATTATACTTGAAGGCATGGAATTTTTCGCCTTTCACGGGTGTTTCAAAGAGGAGCAGATCATCGGAACAAAATTTATCGTTGATCTTGATATTGAAGCAGATACATCCGTTTCAGAAGATTCTGATCATCTGAGCGATACCGTCGATTATGTGGGGCTTTACCAATGTGTAAAATCAGAAATGGAGCAGAAATCACATTTGCTCGAACACCTTGCAAAGAGAATCCTCACAGCCGTTCAATCCGAATTTCCGGCGATAGATTCAATCGGACTGAAGATTGCCAAGATCAACCCTCCGATGGGCGGAAAAATGCGCCAGGTGTGTTATAAAACCCAATGGAAGAAATGATTTGATAATAATTTCAAAAAAAATTGTAATTTTGCCGCCCATTCGCAATGGTTTCGTGGCCGAGTGGCTAGGCAGCGGTCTGCAAAACCGTGTACAGCGGTTCGACTCCGCTCGAAACCTCTCCCACCCGTTTCTTTAAGGAACGGGTTTTTTATTTCCCCCTTGAATAAATCAAATATTCACTGATAAACACCAGTAACAGGGTGAATGCGCCGCTCAGCAACACACGGACAAACGTGGTGACAAATTCGTTCAGCCGGAATATTTCGAGATAGAAAAACGCCGAATGATGGATTATTGTGAGAATAATCGAATAGTAAAGAAACCATTTCAATCCCTGGTTCCGCAGCGACGGAGTGTCGCCTATCAGTGATTCGGGACCCGAGGAAATTGCAGAAATCACAAACGGCCTGGCAAAGGCCATCATCACGCAGGCGGCTGCATTCAGCCCGATGGTATTGGTGAAAATATCAATGCTCCATCCGAGGATGAAGGAAATGATCAGTAACATCCATTTGGGCGTATCAAAAGGCAGTAAAAGAATGAAGTATATATAAAAGTACGGGTTTATATAGCCGCCCAGGTGCACATGATTCAGTATCAATACCTGGAAGAAAATCAGGAAGAAAAACCGGATGATGTTGAAAAATACGGTTCTTGAAGTCATTACTGTGTTTTAAATGAAGCTTTTAATTCATCTTTCTCTTTGCGCATCATGTCAACAACCACTTCAATATACCCGAGGCTGTTGAAATCGGTTGAAAAAAGGATCTCCCCGTTGTTAAAATTCTCGTCCTGCGCATTGGTGAATCCCGAAATTGTCCCGATCATCAACCCTTCGGGGAAAATATCGGAATTGCCGCTGGTGATAATGGTATCGCCCCTGACCATCACCACATGTTTCGGGATTTCCCTGACTTGCCCTTTACGGTAATTTCCCCCGTTCCATTCGACATTTACCAGTTGGTTGTTCTTTTTGAATTTCCCTGAAATCCGGCTGTCTTTGTTTAACATGGACATGATCCAGCTGAAATGTGGTGAAACACTCACCACCTGTCCAACGATTTTGTTGCCGATAATCACACCCATGTGGCTTTCTAAACCCTGCAGCGAACCTTTGTTGATCATGAGGAAATTATTCCTTTTGTTGGTGGAGTTGCTGATCACTTTGGCGCTGATGTATTTGTATTCCAGTTTAACAACTGAATCTTTTTTATAAAAGACATTAAGGTCGGTCACATAAAAAGCTTCGGGAATACGGGAATGAAGTTTGGCCATTTCTTCGATCAGCACCCTGTTTGTTTTCCGGAGGGAGAAATATTCCGATATTCCGTTGTACATGTTGTTCACAGTACCGGAAGCGGTATTTGAAACCGAATACAGGGCACTGCCCTGGAACTCATTGTAATTGAAAAGCAAAACCAGCGAAAGGGTTTCCAGCAGCAGGAAAAGGAAATAAAAATAGTGTTCCCGGAAAAAAAGAAAAAGATTCCGCATGGAGCCCCTTACTTGATGAGGAACGTGAATTTGTCAAAGTTCTTCAATGCGATGCCTGTTCCGCGGGCCACGGCACGCAGTGGGTCTTCGGCAACATGAACCTTCAGTTTGGTCTTCAGGTGGATTCTTTTATCCAGGCCTCGCAGCAAGGCTCCGCCCCCGGTAAGATAAATTCCTGTTTCAAAAATGTCGGATGCCAGTTCGGGCGGGGTCATTTCCAGTGCATTCAGAACGGCAGCCTCAATTTTCGCAACGGATTTATCAAGGCAATGGGCAATTTCGGCATGATTCACGATCACTTCCTTCGGAATGCCCGTCAGCAGGTCACGGCCGTGAACGGCATAATCGGGGGGAGGGTTGTCAATGTCGGCAATGGCTGCCCCTACTTCGATCTTTATTCTTTCTGCGGTGCGCTCGCCAACATTGATGTTGTGCTGTTTGCGCATGTACTCTTCAATGTCGGCATTGAATTCATCGCCGGCGATGCGGATGGACTTGTTGTTGACAATTCCGCCGAGTGCGATTACAGCGATTTCACTGGTTCCACCGCCAATATCGATCACCATGTTGCCAATCGGTTCAAGAACGTCGATACCAATCCCTATTGCCGCAGCCATTGGTTCATGAATAAGGCGGACTTCCTTGGCACCGGCCTGTTCGGCAGAATCCTTAACGGCGCGTTCTTCCACTTCGGTGATACCCGAGGGGATGCAGATAACCATCTTCAGGGCCGGCGGAAACCATGATTTGCGCAGGTCGATCATTTTGATCATGGCGCGGATCATGTGTTCGGCAGCCTGAAAATCGGCGATCACCCCCCCGCGCAGCGGACGGATGGTTTTAATGTTTTCGTGGGTTTTCCCGTGCATCATCTGTGCCTTTTTCCCGACGGCAATTATTTTTCCCGAACTGCGTTCGATTGCAACGATGGAAGGCTCATCAACAACAACTTTGTCGTTGTAAATGATGATGGTATTGGCAGTACCTAAATCTATAGCGATTTCTTTTGTAAACAATCCCATGATGTCAAAAATTTAATGTTTAAAATGTCTTATACCGGTGAAAACCATCGACATATTGTGTCCGTTGCAATAATTAACAGAATCAATGTCCCTGATGGAACCGCCGGGTTGAATAACTGCTGCAATGCCTGCTTCATGCGCAATTTCCACACAATCCGCAAAGGGAAAAAAAGCATCGGATGCCATCACCGCCCCGGCCGGATCAAATCCGAAAGCCCGTGCCTTGATAATCGCCTGGTTGAGCGCATCGACACGTGAAGTCTGTCCCATCCCGCATCCGACAAGCTGTTTGTTTTTTACCAGGACTATTGTGTTTGATTTCAAATGTTTAACAATTTTATTGGCAAAAACCAGCGCTCCCGTTTCTTCAGGTGATGGCTTCTTGTTGGTTACGTGCTGGAAATCTGTCTCTTGCTCGGTTTTAAGATCTTTTCCCTGCTCCAGGACTCCATTCAGAACAGACTTAAACTGAGACTTTGAGAATGCAAACGAATTTTTTTGCAAAATTATTCTATTTTTCTTTGATTTTAAGCGATCCAGTGCATCATTTTCATACCCGTCGGCAATTAAAATTTCGAAAAATAATTTGTTGATCTCTTCTGCCGTTTCATTGTTAATGGTCCCGTTGGCAATGATGATGCCGCCAAAAGCGGAAACGGGATCACAGGCAAGAGCATCGAGATAAGCTTCCTTGAAATACTGACGGCTGGCAATACCGCAGGGGTTCGTGTGTTTGATGATGGCAACGGTAGGGTCGGCAAACTCGGAGATCAGGTTTATTGCGGCATCGGTATCGACAAGGTTGTTGTAGGATAATTCCTTCCCGTGAAGCTGGGTAAAAACACCGTTAAGATCCCCGTAATAGGTGCCTTGCTGGTGCGGATTTTCGCCATAACGCATTTGAGCGGAAGTCTGAATGCTTTGTTTGAAAACCCGGATATTTTCCTGCCGGTTGAAGTAATTGAAGATTTCCGTATCGTAATGAGATGAAATGTTGAATGCATGGGCAGCAAAAAGCCTGCGGTCGGCAAGGCTCGTATAGCCGCTGCTTTTTTCCAGGATTTCCATGAGCATGCGGTAATTTTCCGATGAAGGAACCACCACCACGTGGGCATAATTTTTCGCTGCCGCACGAATCAGCGAGATGCCCCCGATATCGATTTTTTCGATGATTTCATCCTCGTTGCCTGTTGCAAGAACTGTTTTTTCAAACGGGTACAGGTCAACAATTACAAGGTCAACCGATGGTATTTCATACTTTTCAACATCATCAACATCCGTAAGCTGGTCGCGACGCCACAGGATGCCGCCAAAAATTTTAGGGTGCAATGTCTTGACCCTCCCTCCCAGGATGGAAGGGTATGATGTGACAGATTCAATCGATGTTGCCTGAATTCCCTTTGAAGCGAGGAAATCAAAGGTGCCGCCGGTAGAATAAATGTGTATCCCGAGGGATTCGAGTTTCCGTGCCAGATCTTCTATTCCATCCTTGGAATAAACCGAGATCAGCGCTGATTTAATCTTTATCTGATCGTTCATTTCATATTCATCTGTAACATTGACAAAAAAGGTGCGTCTAAAGCCGCATACCGGTAAGCTTTGCAATGTTACCAAAAAATCCCGGACCAAGCAATGAAATTCGACTGACAATTAAACGATTGACGATTAGCCGCACCACAAATCGTCAATCGTAAATCATTCAATCGTAAAATTATATACCTTTACTGATCATTACCGGAAACCCCTGCCTCCATGATTCTCATACTACGACTGATCCGTGAAAGTTACCTGTTTGCATTCCAGGCAATCATCGTAAATAAAGTACGCACCATCCTTTCCCTGCTCGGAATTACCATTGGTATCTTCTGTGTGATTTCAGTTTTTACCGTTTTTGATTCCATGGAAAGTGCCATCCGAAAGAGCATTGCTTCCCTTGGCAGCAACGTTTTATATGTTCAGAAGTGGCCATGGGCAATGGGTGGCGATTACCCGTGGTGGAAATACTGGCAGCGGCCGGAAGCCTCGCTTGATGATATGCGCGAACTTGAAAAACGCAGCAACCTTGCCGAATCGGTTGCCTTCATGGTACAGGTCAATAAAACCGTGAAATACCAGAACAACTATATTGAAAACATTGGCGTGATGGGCGTTTCGCAGGATTTCGACAAAGTGTGGAAATTTGAGTTGGGCCAGGGGCGCTATTTTTCACTGAACGAATCGGCCAGCGGGAAAAACATTGCCATCATCGGTGCGGATATTGCCACCGACCTGTTTCGCGAAGGAGACCCGGTTGGGCGGAAAATAAAAATTTTTGGCCGCAATATTGAGGTTGTCGGCGTCATCACCAAGGAGGGTGAAGATTTTTTCGGGAACTCGAACGATAAAGCGGTTTATCTCCCGATCAACTTTTTTAAGACCCTGGTTGATTTAAGGGACATGGGATCAACAATCGTGGTAAAGGCAAAACCACTGGTATCCAATGATGAACTCAGAGATGAACTGACGGGTCTCATGCGGTCGATCAGAAAACAAAAGCCTTCGGCCGAAGACAATTTTGCAATCAATGAAACAGACATCATTTCGAAAGGGTTTGAAAGCCTGTTCGGCGTGATCGCCATGGTTGGCTGGATTATCGGGGGTTTTTCGCTGCTGGTCGGAGGGTTTGGCATTGCCAACATCATGTTCGTCTCGGTCAGGGAGCGCACCAACATCATCGGCATACAGAAAGCCCTCGGCGCAAAAAACTATTTTATCCTGCTGCAGTTCCTTTTCGAGGCAATTTTCCTTTCCCTTATCGGGGGTGTCTTCGGGTTGCTGATCATCCTGCTGCTTACGATCATCGTATCGTATACAACGGATTTCAACCTGTTGCTCACGCAGGGGAACATCATTCTCGGAATAGGGGTTTCGGCAATTATCGGACTGATTTCCGGTATTTTACCGGCATATTCAGCCTCCCGGCTCGATCCGGTCGAAGCAATGCGGACCGGAACGTAAACCGGGTATTTGAGACTAAAACGGCCAGAACTGGTTGTCGTTCCAAATCTTTTCTTTCAATTCATTGTCCAGATCATTGAGGATTTTCAGATGTCCTCCCTCCCACTCGGCAAGCCAGCGATACAGGTCCTTTTCATTGGGATCGGATGATGTTTCAGCCCGGTTCGAATAAACTTCAACGGCCTTTTTCTCGAAATCGATGGCTGCAGAAATGGCTGCAGCTTCAAAACCGGCCGAAGATATTTTCGTCTTCAGGTCGTCGGAGAGGATCAGGGAAGCAAACTCTTCACTGGCAAGGTCGGGCAAATCAACTTTCATGAAAGCATGGTTCTTTTCATAGCCGATATATTGTTCGGCCAGGAATTTGACGTGCTTGGTTTCCTCGTCCGCCATCGTCATGAAAATATTCTTGATTTCGGGATCGGGAGTTTGTTCGGCAACCTTGGCATAAAAGGCATGGCCTCTCTTTTCCATGAGAATCGCCATTTTAAGAATTTCAAGTGCTTTCAGTGTTTCCATGATATTAGTGTTTGAAGCTTCAAACTTACGACATTAACGCGGAAGATCAAAATTGATATGCGTTTTAATGCGGGAAGAGAGGATGTCGATGGCAACCTTGTTCTGTCCGCCCTGCGGCACAATGATGTCTGCATAACGCTTGGTCGGCTCAATAAACTGCAGATGCATGGGTTTCACAAAACTATCGTAGTGTTCAAGCACCTGCTGAAAAGATCGGCCGCGTTCCTCAAGATCCCGGCGGATAATGCGCATCAGGCGATCATCACCATCGGCATCCACAAAAACCTTGATGTCCATTTTGCTGCGGAGCCGAGGGTTTGTCAGGATGAGGATTCCCTCGACGATAATGACCTGTGCAGGATTAATGGTGATGGTTTCCTTTGAACGGGCACATGTAACATAGGAATAGATTGGCATTTCGATGGGTGCGCCGGTTTTAAGGGTTTCAAGCTGCCTGATCAGCAGTCCCCACTCAATGGAAGTAGGATGATCGAAGTTTATTTTCGCCCGCTCTTCAGCCGATTTATGACCATTGTCCTTGTAATACGCATCCTGTGGAATAACAGTCACCGCTTCTTTTGGCAGATGCCTGATGACCTGCTTGACAACTGTCGATTTTCCCGAGCCGGATCCACCGGCGATTCCTATGATCAGCATGGATTGAGTAAATTGATGTGCATGGATTTTATCTGCGTCAAACGGTTACTTACTGCAAAATTCGATGAGCACGCCGTGGGTCGATTTCGGGTGGAGGAACCCGATGTCCATTCCTTCGGCCCCTTTGCGTGAAACCCTGTCAATCAATGAAAGTCCCTGCGCTTCGGCTTCGGCAAGTGCTGCAGAAGCATTCTCCACGGCAAAGGCAATGTGATGGATCCCCTCCCCTTTTTTCTCCAGGAATTTACCGATCGGTCCTTCGGGATCTGTTGATTCCAGCAGTTCTATTTTTGTCTCCCCGACCAGGAAAAAGGCTGTTTTAACCCGCTGATCCTTAACTTCTTCAATGGAATAACATTTTGTTCCAAGGAGGTTTTCATAGTAGGGGATGCTCTCTTCGAGGTTTTTCACGGCAATCCCAATATGCTCGATATGAGTGGGTTTCATTTCATCAGAATTTTAAATAGTGATATTCCAAAGGTAGACAGTTTTCACAATCCTGCAACCATCGGCATTTCAGCAACTGAATATGAAAAACTATTTTGTGATTGATCCGGGCATTTATTTGTACATTTCGGGCAAAATGAACGCACCGCATGAAACACCTTGAAATCGAACGCAAGTTCCTGGTTGACAAGGAAAAATGGTCATCATTCGCTAAACCGGCCGGAACCAGCTATCTCCAGGGCTACCTGAGCATCGATGAAAATAAAATTGTCAGGGTCCGCATTGCCGGCGAAAATGGTTTTCTTACTATCAAGGGAAAATCCGAAACTTTTTCACATCCCGAATTTGAATATGAAATCCCGCATGATGATGCCAGGGAACTGATTGATCAATATACTGCATCCCGGATTGAAAAAACAAGGACCAGAATTCCGGCAGGTGATCATGTGTGGGAGGTGGACGAATTCCACGGCGAGAATACCGGGCTGCTGATGGCGGAAATTGAACTTGAAAGCCCGGACGACCTGTTTGAAAAGCCGGAATGGCTGGGGATGGAAGTGACGGGCGACAAGCGGTATTACAATGCCTGGCTGTCGGTCCATCCGTTTGGGAAATGGGAATAAAAACCCCGGACCATTAAATAATCCGGGGTTTAATTGCCTGGGGTGGAGAATAGGGGAGTCGAACCCCTGACCTTTAGACTGCCAGTCTAACGCTCTAGCCAACTGAGCTAATCCCCCGAAGCGGTTGCAAAAGTAACAACTTTTTTGATATGAAACGTCTTTTTGCTGCTTTAAAAATTCATCCCGGGGCTGAATTCATTTCCGCCTACCGGGAGTTGAAGCATGAATTGTGCCATGAACAAATCAAGTGGGTAGAAGAAAACAACATCCATCTTACGCTAAAGTTTTTCGGGGAAACTGAGGAGCATCGGATTCCGGATATTTCGTCTGTGCTGCGAAAACGGGCATCGGCAGCACCTTCCTTCGACCTGCATTTTAACGGGATAGGTGTTTTCGGCAGTTCTTACAACCCAAAGGTTATCTGGCTGGGAATCGAACCCTACGCGGAAATCTCATTCCTTATGAAAAAGATTCATGATGACCTGACCCTCATCGGGTTTGAGCCTGACCGCCAAAACCTGGTACCGCATGTCACGCTTGGCAGAATAAAATTTTTGCGCGACAAAATAATCTTTAACCGCACACTGGACCGGTATAAAACCGTTTCTTCGCCTCCGGCCAGGCTTGATGAACTTATCCTTTTCGAGAGCATCCTGCGTCGCGAAGGTCCTGAATACATCGTGCTGGACAAATTTTCCTTCCTGAAACAAGAACTCCCCTGATCGCCATGAGGCACAACCAGGGGAGTTGATGATGCGGTTAATTTTCCTTTGCGGCCTAACCTTTGGCAGGCTCTTCAAACTTATTGGCAATCAGGTGATAAATAATAAGTCCGATTCCGCCGAAGAGGCAAATCATGGAAAAGAATGCAGGCTCCTCCTGCAGTGTCGTGTAAACCGCCAAAACCTTGCCAATCAGGATTCCTGTTCCGATTCCAACAAAAAGCAACCCCCATTTCAGGGAGGATGGTTGTTTCGAGGATTCGAAGATGGTTGCATCGGCGCCCTTTGCAATCAGCGCCAGGCGTTCTTTTTTCCTCACGAACAGGTACACTATGCCATATACCATTGCAAAGAACGCGATCGGGATCAAAAATTCAGTAGTCATTTCCG
>JBAXDH010000068.1:0-18756 GCA_037141055.1 bacterium
ACCTCGATCATGCCTGCCAGGAGAAGGTCTGAAGCGTCGCTGGCAGATGTTGCGACCAGCAGCGTACCGCCATTTGCCGACAGGCAGGTTGACGAAGGCAGGTCAAAGCCCAGTGTCGAAACAACCACCGACAGGGCGCTTGTGAGCCTGAAAGTGCCGTTGACGAGAATCAGCGGGGCAGTGTTGTTGCTGAAGGAAAAAGCTGATGAGGTCACGTTCAGCACGGGAATTGCAGAAGTTCCCTTATCAACTGTAATCAGGTAAAAATCGGTGGTTGTTCCCCTGCCGGAGATCACCGCATCAGTATTTCCCGTGAAAATGACATCGCACTTCAGCGTGCTGCTGATGCTCATGTCGATGGTTCCGTTGTTCGTTATGTTCCCGCCGATGGACATGGTATTTGCCACGGCGGTGCCGGCAGCCGATACATTGAATATTGCTCCGGAAGCAACGGTAATATTGCCGTCAATACGAATGGCCTGCGCCATGCTGTTCTGAAACAGAAGGTTTCCGGAATTTACCTGGAGATCGGTCTTGATTGTAAGCGTACGGGCCGCCGCAGCATTAAACCGTGCCAGGCCTGTTGCAGAAGCACCGGTCACCATGAGATTGCCAAACACGGTCAGGTCAGTGTTTGGCATGGTGATTGAATAGCCGGTGCCCGGAACCAGGGCCAGGTTATAATACGTTGTAATTGCCCTGGATGTGGGAGCGCTGGAAATCAGCGGCAGGTAAAAATTTATACTTCCGGTATAATATTCGACTGTACCTCCGTTCTGACCAAGAAAATTTCCAAAGTCACCCGCCGGGAATATGGCTGTTGCCAACGTGGAAGTTATACGCATTTTCCCGTTGCTGCCGGGGATCAGTGTTCCGAAATTATTACCGGTCGTAGAGCCCAGGTCGAGGACCGATCCCAGTATAATGGACAAACTGCCGGACACGGCGTTCCCGGCAGTAACAGTGACAACATGATTATGCGCACCACCGTCGCCGATAAAAACCGGGTTTGACGGGCCTGGAATCGTGGATGAGGCAATCCCGCCATATGTGTCATTTGACCAGGTGGAGGCGGAACTCCAGTTCCCGCTCGCCCGGCTGTAATAGGATGTTACAAGGCCAAAAGCGGCCGGAATACCCGCGGTATAATCACCGGTAAACATATCTTCAAGCGGGAAAGTGATCGTATTGGAAGTTTCGTTTACCAGGGACTTATCATTTGTGTAAACCCACGCCGCTGGATTGTATTTACCCGGTACATAGGCGGTATCATCGGCGATTACTCCGTAATTGAGTACAATCCGGACAGAGCCCGGCTGAATACCCGAAAAATCGGATTCCTCTATTTTCCAGTAATAAGGCAGGCAGACGGCGCTCGTGGTAAACGGATGTTTGGCAGAAACGGGTTTCACCGTAACGCTCCCGTAAAGTTCGGGTATTTTACGTATGTGAATTGTTGTCGGTGTATAATTGGTTCCGCTTCCTATCGGGAAGGTAAAAGCCGTAGTATCAGAATACACCCTGCGGATTCCACCATCGGAGGGCGTGCCCAGTGTATGGATAAACCGGTTGGTGCTCATGGTTCCGGCAACAGTGGCAAGCGTGGAGAGGGTCAGCTGATACTTGTCAAGGTTAAAAAGCCGGTCGTTGGCAAGGGTAAGGACTCCGATTACACTGATGTCAGCGGCCAGGGAAACCTGCGCCGAACCGACACTTCCGTATGTATTGTTAATTTCGAGATTCTGAAAGGACCCCAGCCCGTTTCCGGAAATGGTCTGGGTGCCGGATGACTTGTCCAGTGAAATCTTACCGGCCCCGACGTGGATCCCGTTATTAATCACATTTCCATAAACAAACACGTCTTTACCCCCATCGGCAAGTGTCCCGCTGGTAATATTCAGGTCGTTCCTGACAGTGAACGAGGTGCCCGACGAGACAAGGATAAGGCTCCCGTCAATTTTATTGACTTCCAGGTTGTAAAGGCCGTTGGTGATGGTGCCGTCGTTCCATAAAAAATAGTTGTCGTACCCGTTGAACGATGTTGTATTGGTGCCGGGAGTGTATGTCCCCCCCGGATTAATAATGAAATCCCCATAGGAATATACGTTATTGTTATCTGTTCCTGAAGAAAGCGTGGCGTTGGCATAAACGGTTATTTTGTTGGACACAACAAGGTCATGCAGCAGGTTAACCGTTGCATTTCCTGTCGACCCCAACCGCTTGATATTGAGGTTCCACAAATTCACCCTGGAATAAACATCAATGGAGGGTGTATTTGCCGGGTTAATTTCAAAGGTAATGTTCCCTCCTGTAACATTGAAGTTGCCGGGGTCACAATTCAGGTATAGGCCGTTACCATTTGGCAGGGCACCATTGTTCCGGTCCCGGATGATGATATCCCCGCCTGTCATGACAAAAGTTGAACTTGGGTTCGGAATATTGAAAATCGGCACACTTGACATTTCCCCGTCCTCGGTTTCATTTCCCCGTACAATGACCGTCCCGCCGGTTTGAACATAAGAGGTCTTTCCCGGTGCGGTCCAGGTGCTTCGCATAACAGTCGTGTTCAATGTACCTCCTTCAACCATCACTACCGATGAAGAATTGGCTGTATTCCAGAAAATAATGCCGGCACTGTGGCGCGTGCTGAAATATCCGTCAGAAATCCGAAAGGTGCCAAAAATGGACAACGCCTGTTCAGCAGTGGTTGGAGGAGTTACTCCTGATGACCCTACAGGGGCCTGTGGAAAACCGGTTGCATTTGTTGCTGTAACGTACACAGATACATTTGGCCCGGCAATCCACATCTGTCCTGTCGAACCGATGGCATAGTCACTGTTGCCGGTTGGTCCGACAGGACCTTCTGCAAGCGATGGGATCAGGATGTAACCAATCAGTTTCAAGGTGCCATTTTTAATCCAAAGCGCTTTTCGCACTTCAGGATTATCCTGCGTAAACGGCGCTGCTTCATTCCTCCTGACAGCATTCGGCCCGTAGAGTGAAAAGTTCGCAATATTCGAAGGGTTTATGGTCAGGACATAGGTTTGATCACTCCCTTTATCCACAATGAGGTTATAGAAATCAGTAACACCATTGAGGGTGAGGGTTGAATGCCGTTCTCCGTTAAATCTGACTGTTACAGCGCCATTGTTCGCAAATTCACCATAATTCGGATAAGTGAGGTTGGTAAACCGGGCAGATCCGTTGTTGGTAAAATTCCCTCCTATCGATAATTCATGAAAAATCGTATGAAATTGTCCGCCGGGAGGAAGATTCACTGAAGTTATATTATATCCCAAGGTGTTTGTATTGCCGGTTCCCGTGGTGATCTTCGCGGTTGCGTCAATCGTCAGGTTGCTGTTGACAATGATCGTCCGCTTTGTGGTGGTTGCATCACTGATCTGGAAAGTTCCTTTTTTTATTGCCAGGGATCCAAAAATCGTGAGGCTCCTTGCCACAGTCATAACCTGGGTTGAAGTGCCAAGGTTTACAATGAGGTTGCAGTAGGAGGAAATGTTGGCATCGATGGCATAGTTGCCGGATGCTGCATAATATTCGACGGTTCCTCCTTCAATGGTTAAAAACGTGCCTCCTGTGATGGTTGGCAATACGAAATTAGAACCGCTGATCCTGCTGGTCCGGAGAAGGCCGTTCCCGTGCAATACAATCGATGTGAGGGTTTTATCTACCAGGTCGAGGGTGGAGCCAACGGTAATGTAAATCACATGGCCGGTGGTGCCGATGTTGGCAGAAGCAACAATGGTGCGTCCTGTCAGAACGCAAACGATGTCATTGCTTACCGGGGTGGACGAACCTGTGAGGGTCGTTCCCGTCGAATCCGTAGTCCATACATTGGTGCCATTCCAGTTACCTGACTGATAACTGTAAAGTTTTTTCGCATTGACAGCGGGAGTAAAGATGAACAGGCCAAAAACAACAAGTATCACAGCATATATGGCCTTTGTATTTATCCTCTTCATTATGATAACAGTATCTGAAAGAGTTCAAATGCCATAAAACAGAAAATCTACAGCATCTCAGCGCAGGAGTAATTCCGCATCCGCAATCCTGGTGGTTTTAACATCATCGGGGGTGTTATAAAGGATAGTTAATTTTCCTTTGTGGTAATCGACACCCGGCGATCTGTCAAGGTCACATTGAAATTTACGTTTCGTATTGGGGGTATATACGGCGACTCCTCTTACGATGGCGACCCTCGATACTTTGCCTTCCGGGGAAGTATAGTTTACGGTAAGGTCCCCGTAAACGGAAATATTTCCGGACCGGTTAAAGGTAAACTGCAGCCGGGGAAGGGTATCGCTGACCATTTCCACTGCCAGGTCACGCAGGGCAACCTTCACGGAACAATCACCTACCCTGATGATGACGGGAATGGTAATCCCGAAAACAGGCGTAAGTTGCACTGAAACAGCAGCCGTGTCAACATCCGATGCCTTCTGCCCAAGGGGCTTGTCATTTGGAACAGACCTGAAATATATATGAGACCTGTATTCCCCATCTGCCATCCTGGCTGATTTCATCAGCTGCATTTTAACAACCTGCGATTGGTTGGGAGGCAAAAAGACCGTACGCGGGAAAAACCGAAGGTACTTGTCTGCAAAAAACTGGCCGGAATCAGGAATGGTGATGGGTTCAAAGGAGCCGTCTTCCTTCATTCGCATCTGCACGATTGAAACCACGTATTTAGCACTGTCCCCTCCAGTGTTGGCGAGCGTAAGTTCCTGCGATTTTTTCGCTCCTTCGAAAACCACTCTTCGTGGCATGATTAATAAATTTCCCTGGGCCTTACTATGCTGCGGAGAATAAAAAGCCAGTAAGACAAGGCCTGAGATCAATAGCCTAAAAAAACTCACCCTGTTGGGATTACACTGTTCTGCAGATCGTTCAGATTTGTACATGTGATTGATTTTTGAATTAGTATTTAGTTGTATTCCCAGGAGCCTGGAACCATTCTGAACAATTGATCAGTAGTTCCATGAGCTCCTATTGTTTTAGTTGTAATTGACTATCACATTTGCCCGTGTAACCGAAACAAAAACGCCGGCAATCATATCATTACCCGAGTTTCGTACGGGGGATAATGAGGCCACCTGCATGGTTTCTGATCCGGTCCGGATGATCATGGGATTAACCGGCGATGTATAGGTGCACATGATCCCCGGGCTGCCGGTATAATTATAGATGGTTGCGGTAAAAGTGCCCGAAGAAACAGGAAGAACAACGTTCCCCTTTTTAACAGCAGAACCTACCGGGGTCATTCTAACAATGGAAGTAAGAACCAGTGAATAATTGCCAAATTCGGAATTCAACGATTTTGACACAGCCACCGGCTCAACAATGGTTGCCGACACCTTTGCACTCCTGGTTTCCATTACCTGGGAAAAGACACTGGCGGGCATGCAACTCAATAAAAGAAAGATAACGAAATGCTCAGTCTTTGCGCTCATGGAATTGATTTATTATTGAATTACGGTATAAAGATAATACAATCTTTGCGGAATCTAACTAAATAGAAGAGGTTCTTTACATTATTTTTCCTGACAATTACCATAAATCTCACTGGCAGCAACGATTAACCAACTGTAATAATTATCCGGTAAAAAAAAACGCTGCTTGACGCAGCGTTTTTCCGATCAAATCGATTAATTATTGGTAATTCACCGTTACATTAAAATCTGTCGCGGTATGGTAAACACCTGGTAACTGCGATGCACCTGTGTTCAGTGTTGCGCCAACAGTAAGGGTTTGCAATCCACCAGCAGGTAATAAAAAACCAGTTGCCGGATTACTCACAAATGTAGTTACATTCATCAGGTCAGTGCCGTTGGTATGAATGACATTGATCCCCGGAGGAGAAGCAGGCAGGGTGACGATAATCTGCGCAGTTGGAGTCCCGTTTACGGTAAATGAAGCAGCCGTAACGGTTCCGGTGGGGTTCGCAACAGGGGTGGCACCACCGGTCGATGACCTTACACTGGCAGGAGACAGAACAACGGTACCTATTGCATTGATTACAGCAACATTACCAAAATTCATGTCCACTTCTTTAGTAAATGCAAGTGGAGAAATAATGGTTGCTTCGGCATAAGCGGATTTGGTGATCTGTGCAGCTGCATCTGCTGCAAATGTCAGCATCACGAGGGCGATTGCGAATAATTTGATTGTGTTTTTCATGGTTTTAGGGGTTTTTAGGTTTGTATTGTATATTTTACGTGGTTTTCATTTGGGATTCACTTATCAGAAATATATTTCGTTATGTTTTAATTTTGCAATCTTTCTCAAATTATCTGCCTGTACTTTTTTCATGTTCTTCGTCGAATCTGTTCCGCCCTTAAACTTTATCCACAACAAGCATTTTCAATAATTCAAATCTACAATCGATTTTCACTTCTCACAATAGAGAAATTCCATAAAAAAAAAGTCCGGAAAACCACCAAAACCTGATCTGTTAAAATTCATATCATATACTTTTACAGTGATTTAACTAAAATTGTGGCGTACATTATGAGGGCCATGTTGTCTGCTGCTTTTGCTGAGTTACCGTATAAATACGTACCTGGGGATAGAAAAGGAGATGGTCAGTTTGGGTTTTGGTTGTCATGATTGCGATGGGCATCAACCCCGGTTTTATCCTTGAACAGGTTATAAAATAGTCAGGTTCCCGTTTAGTATCAACCTGGCGCCCGGACTTATGGTCAATGTTTTACCGGTGCCAATGATCATGTCAGTGTTTCTGGTTGGACTGTTCAGTGTCCCTGTGGGTATTCTGATACTTTTTGTACCGTCGGGGACAGCCGCCGGAGTCCAGTTTGCAGGATTATTCCAGTCGGTGGAAATGGAACCGTTCCATAATATCATATCCTCCTGAAAAGTAATGTTATCAATGTATAAGTTATTACCATGATAACTGATCCCCCGAAACATGATCTTATTGGTACCCGCTGGAAGTCCATAGTTCTTTGTTGCCCATTGAGATGACGTTGGCACGAAAGGACTGGTTGTGGCTCCCCCTGTATTTAAAGGACCGCTTAAGCCTCCTAACAGTGTGGTTAATAACGTATAAGAAGCTCCGTTATCTACTGACGACCAAAGTTCCAACCTATCAACCTGCGTGTCCCAGGTTGCATAGGCATGATCGAAGGTCACGACAGGACTACTCAACGCAGCTAAATTGAGTACCGGGGAAATCAGGTCAAAATTCCCGGAAACAATTGATAAAAAATCAAATATCGATGCAGCAGTTCCAACAGCATAACCACTAACAGCAGACGCCCGTGTAACAGGGATGCCTGCCAATGACCAACATTCGGGCGGGAATGAAGCCAATTCAAAATCTGTGATGTCTGGGAAATTGCTCAAATTAACACAAAAAGTAGTTGAAGATGAACTTGTTCCTGTTGAATAGGTGGGTGTTGGGGATTGAACCGACCACGCCTTATAATAGTAGGTCGTGGATGGACTCAACCCACTTGCATGGCTGAATGTTGTTCCTGAACCATTATAGATTACAGTTCCTCCTCCGCTTATCGCGTTTCCTGTCGCATATGTCCCTGAAGGTGTACCAAATGAATTTACTGTATTATAGGCAACCATCACATTGTCGTTTGCCGAATTTTTCACCCAGTTCAGGTTGATTTGTGATGAACTAAAGGCATTTGCCATAAAGCCAGATGGGGGTATAGTGTTCCCGGTAGTAATGGTTGTATAGGTTAGTTGAATTTTGGGACGACAAGGATAATTAGCAGGACCCAATGTAATCACTCCCGGCTGACTATTCAGTGCAGTGCTATCATCGCCCTGCCAAAATTCATGAGTTCCGGCGGTGCTTGAAGTGGAATAATAATCGAAAGACGGAAAAGTGGATGCTCCAACCGAGCCACCATAATTTGCCTCACAGAGTACAATGATTTTCGTGCTCGTCCCGGTTGTTACAAAATCAGCGATATCAATTATTTTCAATCCTGAAACGGGAAAACTTAAAATTCCGTAAAACACAAGTGTAGCGCCGGATTTCATGCTTGCCCAGGAAATCGAGTTAAGAGATGTCGAAGTGGTGTTTTTAATATAAATTTTAACAGGGCAAACAACTGCGTTAGCAGTGCCAACATACCATCCCAATGAAGTTATCAAAACTGGAGCAGTCAAGCCTGTGGAATAAAGAGATGCGGTGCGCTCATAAGCGTAGGACATACCGAATGGCTGTGGCTGGTTGCCTGTTGGCGTCCCCGAAGTTGGAATAACAAGCGTAGAGGGCAACAGCAATTTGGCAATGAAAGAAAATATAATAATCAATATAACTCTTTTCATCCGCAACAAGCATTTTTAAACAAATACAACATTACGGCATATGCATTTTGTATTCCATTAAGCATAATGAAACGTAACCAGAATTTGTTGCATCAAAGTTAACCCCGTAATCTCCACCAGTCAATTGTTGAAATCCCGATGTTCAGATTACGTAAAACAGGAATATTCGAATGCGACAGGCTTTGCTTAGTGAATGTTTACCAGGAACATATGACAATACCCTGCCAGCCGGAGCGCACGCCGGGAAGTGGATAATTGTTGCTATTTTGCGCAGGGGAATGCCTACCTGACATCAAAACCAACCATCCGGAGGTCGTCCCAGAACCGGGGGTAGGATTTTACCACAACATCCGGGTTCTGGATTTTAAGGGTCCCGGTTTTGAACGCAAACGGCGCGAGCGTCATGGCCGTGCGATGATCACCGTACGATTCGAAGATCAGCCCTTCCCGCGATGAAACTTTTGAAGGATGCAACTCTATGGCGGAAACGATCCCTCCCTCTTCTGAAAAATCCAGTTGCACCCCGAGTTTTTCAAGTTCGTTTTTCATGGCGCGCAGGCGGTCGGTTTCTTTGATCTGCAAACTCTGAACGCCTTCAAAGCGGCCGCGGAGGCCGAGTCCGGCGCAAGTGGCAATAACGGGCTGGGCAATATCGGGATAATCCGTAAAGTCAAAATAAAAACCATCGATCTTTTTCTGAAATTTGGTCAGCCGGATCCCCTGCCCGGTGAATTCCGTCTGGATGCCGAAATTCTGATAGATTGCCGGCAGGATTGCATCACCCTGCAAACTGTCGAACGTCAACCCCGGCAGCAACAGGTCGGCCTCCTCCGAAAAAACAGCCGCTTCGTACCAGAAAGCCGCCGCCGACCAGTCTGATTCAACAACAGCATCGTGCGGAATGTAATCTCCAGGCTTGACGTGAATCCTGGTTTTACCCTGCTTTACCTTCGATCCGAACTGTTGCATCAGTTTTACAGTCATGTCGGAATAGGGAGAAGAAACCGGCTTACCCTTTAGTCGAATAATCAAACCTTCGGGAAGATACGGGGCGATGAGCAGCAGGGAAGTGATGAACTGGCTGCTTACCCGGGCGTCGATGGTCAAATCCTTGCCCCTGAGACTGCAACCATTAATCAGCAATGGCGGGTAGCCAGGCTTGGCAAGAAAATCAATCGAAGCTCCGAGATGATTCAGCGCATCTGCAAGGATGCCGATGGGGCGCTGTTTCATGCGGTCGGAACCGGTCAGCACCCATTTCCCGGGCCGCACCGATAAAAATGCAGTAAGAAACCGCATCACCGTTCCGGCATTGGCGGTGTCGAATTCCACAACTTTTTTCCGGCCGGTGACTGATAAAACAGTCTCCAGGTGTTTTTGCATCAAGAGCGTATCTTCGGCTTCGGAAAGGTTGCCAATGGCAAAGTCCGCCCCGCACATGGCGCGGATCATGAGCAGCCTGTTGCTGATGCTTTTCGAGGCAGGCAACCGGACGGTGCCCTTCAATGTGTGATTGCTCCTGGAGATGGAAATGCTTTTCATGCCGGTTCGTCATTTATATGAACTTCCATAATAAGCGAGTGCCGCCAAAACCTGGTCGTCGCCGCAAACCGTGTTGACCTGCGGCACGCCCACTTTCGAAAGGAGGGTGAACCGGATGCTCCCGTCATGATTCTTTTTGTCATGCCTGGCAATGTCAAGCATCAGGGATCCGGATTCCTGCTGAAACGGAACCT
Source organism: bacterium (assembly GCA_037141055.1). GTDB lineage: Bacteria > Bacteroidota > Bacteroidia > Bacteroidales > FEN-979 > CAIVAT01. Next base: position 10,065 of record JBAXDH010000068.1, read on the forward strand.
GACGATAACCCTCCCGGATATAATCAGTTACGGCATGCATTTCTGCCGTTGACAGCCCGGTACTGACATGCGAAAGGTAAACCGCACAGATGATGCCGGCGGCAACTGCCTCACCATGCAGCAAAGGCTCACCGTCACTTTGCATGCCCAGCGATTCAAATGCATGCCCAAGCGTGTGCCCGAAATTGAGCACCTTCCGAAGTTTCTTTTCCCTGAAATCTTTCGCAACCACCTTGTTTTTATAGGTTGCGGCGGCAAGGATCATATCCTGCCACAACACACCTTCAGCAGGAAGGTTCATCCACCCGTTCACCGGGGTTTTATGAACTCTTCTCCACAGGGCCGCATTGCCAATGAGCACGCTTTTAATTATTTCGGCAAATCCCGATCGCAATTGCGCCTCCGGCAATGTCTTTAAAAATTCCGGCACAATGAACACCCCTTCAGGAGGATAAAAAAAACCAACCTGGTTTTTAACATGGCCGAGATTCACTGCCGTCTTGCCCCCGATGGCAGCATCAGCCTGACCCATGAGAGAAGTTGGAACATTGATGTATTTAATTCCCCGTTGAAATCCTGCTGCAACAAATCCACCCAGGTCTGTGACCACGCCTCCGCCAAGGTTTACCAGCAAACTTTTACGGTCGGCACCTGAGGCCATGAGAATCTGCCAGATTTTGCCGGCATTTTCAATTGATTTATCAGCTTCTCCCCCATCGATCTCAATAATTGCGGCATTCGCAACCGATTTTGATCTTTCCAGCAGAAGGGGCAGGCAATGTTTCCGGGTATTCAGGTCAGCCAGTATGAAAATGCCCCCGGGGCGGATCGACGCAACGATCTTGTCAAGTGCAGGCAGCACGTCATTTCCGAAAAAAATCGGTGTTCGCTGCGTGGTGATGATGCGGTTGGAAAGTTTGATCATACAGCGGGTGGTATGAATTAATGAAAAGCCGCCATCAGCAGGCTGATATCCTGGAATGGGAGGTTATACGATCTGCTGATAAATTGATTTGTAAGGATACCATTATATATATATACACCCTGCCTTACGCCGTAATCCCGTTTGAGAAGGTTTTCGATACCGCCTTCCGAACCGATATCAAGGATGATGGGAACAATGATGTTGTTCAAGGCCTGGGATGCGGTATGAGGCACCTTCGAAGGAATGTTTGGCACGGCATAGTGCGTTACGCCGTGAACTTTGTACACCGGTGATTTATGGGTAGTAGGTCTGGATGTCTCGAAACACCCTCCCTGGTCGATGCTCACGTCGATGGCCACAGCCCCGTCTTTCATCTGCCTGATCATCTCTTCACTGATGATACAGGGCGTTTTACCTTCACGTGCATGAATTGCCCCGATAAGCACATCCGCGGTTTTAAGAGATTCTACAAGGGCCTTGGGATGCAGAATGGAGGTAAACACCCGCATGCCCAGGTTGCTCTGGAGCCGCCGCAGGCGATAGACGGAATTATCGAACACCTTTACCAGGGCTCCCAGGCCTATTGCCGACCGGGCGGCAAATTCCCCTACCGTGCCGGCGCCGATGATGACCACTTCAGAGGGAGTGATCCCCGTGAACCCGCCGAACATTTCGCCCCGGCCAAAATCGGGACTGGCAAGATACTCTGCTGCAATAAAAATGGAGGTGCTGCCCGCTATTTCGCTCATTGCACGGATGATTGCCAGCTGGTTGGTTTTATCCCTGATGGTTTCAAATGCCAGTGCCGTGACCTTTTTGGACAAAAGCGCCCTGAAATAATCTTCGCATTGCATGGAAACCTGGATCGCGGAGATGACAGTCTGTTTGGGCCGAAACATCTCGATTTCCCCGCGGCTGGCGGGCCCGACTTTTAATATTATATCCGCTTTGTAAACCTCACCGGGAGAATGCACAATCTGTGCCCCGGCTTCACTGTATTCGTGATCGGTGAAATGAGCCGTGATGCCCGCTCCCGCTTCAACCATCACCTGGTGACCATTCCGGCACAGCAAGGCGACTCCGTCGGGAACAAGTGAAACCCGGTTCTCCTGAACCGAAACTTCCTTAGGCACACCGATGAGCAGGCTGCTATGCTGCCGGGGCACTTCAAGCATCTCCTCCCGGGGCATCAACCGCTCCACCGGCGACATACGGATAAAATCCGGACGGTTATCTTCCATAACAATGAAAATTTACACGAAGATAAGAAAAAAATAGTGAAATGGCGAAATAGCGAAATTGTTACCCGATGCGGCTGATTGTGCGAAGAGCCTCTTCATCGAGGAGTTCAATTTCATGATCCGAAATCCTCACAAGGCCTTCTTTCTGGAAATCACGTAAAATTTTCACAGCACTTTCGCGCGACATGGCAGAAAGGTCAGCCAGGTCGAATCTTGAAAGAAGCATCGGGAATTTTTTTTGCTGAAAAATTTCATCAAACAGGTAAATCAGCGCATCAGCCATCCTGCCGGGCATCTGTTTTTGTGTAAGGTAGATCAGGCGGTTATACACAGTGAGGACATCCCTGCTGAAATCTTTCAAAAACTCGTCTGCAAAATTTTGATTCACCTTGAGAATGTCTTTAAAAACCTGGAGATCAATAAAACACACCGATGAATCGAGCAACGCCGTGATGGTGTAATGATGCCGCTGGTCGAAAAAGATACCCGGACCTCCGATGAAACTGGTCGGTTTTACAATTCGCAGGATGGCAGAACGCCCCTCGATTCCTTCGATGTACAACTTAGCCATCCCGCTGTTCACCGAAAGAACATGCGACATAAAGGTTCCCTGTTTCTTTATGGTTTCGCCGGCTTTGAAATTAATATGGATCTTGTTCGCGTTAACAAGTTCCAACTCTTCACTGTTCAGATTACTGAACAACGAGGACATACATTGACAACCAATGCAATTGCGCGGCGATTTATCAAAGTAGATGGCCATCCTGAATTTGATTTGATTTTCGAGTGCATAAAATTAATGCAATATTGACACATATCAACTTTTATCAAAGTTTATTTCCGTTTTAATAACTTAAAATATCCATTTATAACCGTCAAAATTCCGTGATCATATCCCCGGAACTGAATATATATCCAAGTAGATTTGACGACTCGAAACCACGAACAAGAAACACCATGAAACGTAGTTCATCAAACCGAAGAAATTTTCTGAAACTTGGCATTGCCGCTGGTGCTACCGCTTTGATTGCCAGTGGAGGGAGTGTCCTTTCTTCCATTTCAACGCCGGAAGACAAGGAGACAGGTGAAAAAATGAAATTGCTCACCCCCGACGGCAAACTTGTGGAAGTTGACAAAGGACATGTATGCTGTCAGCCGGCAGGAAATTTAGAAGCAAGGCAGGGATTGCCAGATAAAAAAATGGTGATGGTGATCGACCTGGCAAAATGCCGGAACGCACGGAAATGTTTGCAGGGATGCCAGAGCATGCATCACCTTCCTCCCCATATGGACTGGATCAAATTCTACCTCCTCCGCGACAGCGACGACCAGGCGCCTTACTGGTTTCCAAAACCCTGCCTTCATTGCAACAACCCTCCATGCGTGAAAGTCTGCCCTGTTGGCGCTACGTTCAAGCGTACCGATGGCATTGTTCTGATTGACAATGACCGCTGTATAGGCTGCAAATTCTGCATGGCAGCATGCCCCTACTCATCCAGGGTTTTTAACTGGGAAGAGCCGAAAATCAACAAAGATGAGTTAACAGGAGCGTATTCACCTGAAACAAGTTCACCCCCGAAAGTTGGCACTGTCAGCAAATGTGATTTCTGCCCGGATATGGTAAGAAAGGGAGAATTGCCGAATTGTGTCAAATCGTGTCCGAACGGGGTGTTCTATTACGGAGACAAAAACGAGGATGCTGTGACCAATGGTACAGATACCGTCAGATTCACCGAATTGCTGGATACACGTGCTGCTTACCGGTTCATGGAAGAGCTTGGTACAGAGCCCAGTGTATATTACCTTCCCGCTGTTGACCGGGCCTTTGACTACAAAGAAGGGTTCGAAGGATTAAGCGAAGAAGAAGTTGCCTTGTATAAAAAAGAAGCCAGGATTACCGAATAAAAAAAACATCTATGTACGAAGACGAAAAAACACAGCAAAATCTTATTGCATTCAAACCGCACCTGGAGACCATGAGTAAAAAGGGGATCGCTTTGATCGTCTTTCTTTCGCTGGTCATTCTTTTCGGACTTTATTGCCTGTATATCCAGATTGTTGACGGGCATGTGGTGACGGGTATGCGCGACAATGTAGTTTGGGGACTTTATATAGTCAACTTCATATTCTTTATCGGCATCAGCTATGCAGGTGCACTGATATCCGGCATCCTGCACCTGCTCAGGGTGCCCTGGAGAACTCCAATCATCCGGATGGCCGAGATGATTACAGTCATTTCAACGATGATAGGGCCCACCTATATTTTACTTTGCATCGGGCGCCTCGACCGGCTTCCCAATTTACTTCTGTTTGGCAGGATTCAGTCGCCGATCATCTGGGATGTTATTGCCATCACGACCTATCTGTCGGGCAGTATCATCTTTTTATACCTGGCCATGATCCGTGACCTGGCCATTTTGCGCGACAACCCGGTGAAGGTGGCAAAATGGAGAAACCCGATTTACAAATTCCTGTCTGTCCGGTACAAGGACACGACAAAACAAAAGGAGTTGTTAAATGTTGCCACTGATTTATTATCCATCGTCATCATTCCATTGGCCATACTTGTGCACTCTGTACTGGCATGGATTTTCGGGATGACCCTGCGGCCGGGCTGGCACAGCACTATTTTCGCACCCTATTTTGTCGTGGCGGCAGTTTACTCCGGTACCGGAGTTCTGATCGTGGTGATGTGGGTTTTCAGAAAGATCTATAACCTGGAAAACCAGATTACTAAAATTCACTTCAATTACCTGGGCATCATCATGATCATCCTGGGAGCGCTTTACGGGTATTTTACATTCAGCGAGTACCTTACAAGCTGGTATGGCTCGATAAAATGGGACATGGAGGTCCTGTACCGATTGTTCAGTCCCCAGGAATATTTTCTTCAGTTCGTTTTCGCCGTTTTCATCGGGGTATTGGTTCCCATAATCATTGTAACCGTTCCGAAGTTCCGAAATATCAACTCCATAGCCATTGCCGCAGCAATTGCCGTGCTTGCCCTCTGGGTAAAACGTTACCTGATCATCATTCCGACCCTGGAAACACCTCTTCTTCCTTTACACGACCTCAGGCCGGAGTATGCACATTATTCTGCAACCTGGGTTGAATGGGGACTTACTTTCGCCGGAATTGCTCTTTTCATTTTGCTTTTTTACCTGTTTTCAAAATTCATACCAATCCTTCCAGTGGTGAGAACCGGAGAAGAAAAGGATTATTCAAGGCTACGGAAAATAGTTTTTGAAAAACAGATGAAGCAGGTCATCAAGGAAAAGAAGAACGATGTGGTATCAACAGGAATTCTCATTCTGCTGATGTTGGTTCCGCTTTCAGGCGTTATGGCGCAAAATGATGAGGAAATAAAAACAGTGCTGAAACTGGAATACTTTCACGTTGATTCAACCCAGCAACTCACTGCAACGCTAAGGGAAAAAGTGAAAGGAAAATTCCTGCCCCTGCCCGGAAAGGAAATTTCGTTCAGATTCATACAGGGGGGCGCTGAAAAAGCAATGGGCACTGCTGTCACCAATGACAAGGGACGGGTCAGCGTAGACATACCCGGGGACATTTTATCCTCTGGCGGAGACAAGGGCGTTTATTCTTTTGATGCATCTTTCAGCGGCAAGGATAAATTTCCGGCAGCCTCCGCATCTACCAGCATGAAACCGCTGAAGCTGGAAATGATATTTTTTCAAAAGGAAGCAGAAAAAATGGCCAATCTCAAGGCGTTCGAGCAGGATGACAAAGGGGAATGGATCCCGGTGGAAGGACTCGAAATTCAATTCTACGTTCCGCGAACCTTCAGCCTCATGAAAGTTGGCAAGGGCACCTTCGAAAAGGGAATTACCAGTATTGACTTCCCAACGACCATGCCGGGAAATCAATTGGGATACCTGACACTCCTGGGAAAAGTGGAAGACAATGAAATTTACGGGAATGTCGAAGTCAGCGGAACCATAAACTGGGGCAAGCCTTTGCCTCCTACCAATACGATCAGGCGTGGACTGGGAGACACGGACGCCCCCCTTTGGATGGTATACACCCTTATCGTATTGCTGTCTCTTGTCTGGTTTCATTACATGTATGTCATTTTCACCGTTTTCAGAATTCGCAATCTAGGTAAATCATAAATAATTCATAATCACTAAAAACAGAAATCTATGAAATCAAATCAGATCAAGTTAGTTGTAATTGCAGCAGGACTGCTCTTCACATTCTCAATCTCCACAGCACTAAGGGCTCAGGGTGCCGGCGGATGGAATATTCCGGCAAAGGCAAAAACCACCAAGAACCCGGTTGCTGCAAACAAAGAAAGCGTTACCGAAGGGAAAGACCTTTTTGCAAAACACTGTAAATCATGCCACGGAGCCAAAGGATTGGGCGATGGTCCAAAAGCAGCCACTCTTGATGTTTCATGCAGCGATTTTTCAACAAAAGCATTCCAGGGTCTTACCGATGGCGAAATGTTTTTCCAGGTCTCTGAAGGCAAAGGGAAAATGCCATCCTTTAAAAAACTGGTGCCGGAGGATAACGGACGTTGGGCAATTGTAAATTATCTCAGAACATTGGCAGCAAAATAAAGAGGAACAACATGTCACAGGAAAATCAGGATCAATCGGCCGGCATCACGGAATTACTTGCCAAAGTGAATCTGCTTGAACAGAGGATTGTCAGGATTGAAGGACAATATGAAATTGCAATTCAGGGGATGGCATCTGCTCAGCCGACCCGGTACAACCCTGAACAGGCAGCGGATTTAATTAAAGATGAAGGACTTGTCGACAAAGGTTTGATCGAATCCAACATCTTTGAATACGGGCTGGCATGGTTTGGCAGCCTGGTATTGCTGTTCGGGATCGCCTTTCTTTCGAACTTTGCCAGGAACTATCTTAACGGCCCGCTTGCCAGCATTGTCGGGTATATGGCCGTTGCCGGGGTGTTTTTTCTTGGGTGGTACCTGCGTGAATCCTTCACCCATTTGGCATTCATGCTGAATCTCAGCGCTCATATACTTGTGTATTATATCACCCTGCATTTGTATTTTTTCATAGACAAACCGGTTATTCTATTGAAAGGCGTCGTATTATTCATGTTGCTCCTGGCCATTGGGACACAATGTTATTATGCGATCCGGAAAAAATCAGAATTTCTGGCGGTAATCGCAATGGTTCTCGCACTGGCCACTGCAATTTTCGCAGACATTTCATTTTTCAGTCTGCCGCTGATCGCAATGACGGCCATTGTTTCAGTATTCCTGTTCATGCAATATGGCTGGTGGAGGCTCATGATCGTCACGATGATCCTGGTTTATATTTCCCAGAGTATGTGGCTGATTAACAATCCGATTATGGGGAATCCCGCCGGGGCATTCGGAACACATTTATTCAACCTGGTGTCGTTATTCATTTACGGGGCAATTTATTCATTTATCCCCATGATCCGGCACAATGAGAAATTCCCGTTAAGCCTTTATCCGGCGATCATCCTGATCAATGGCGTTTGTTTTTCAATCATCATGATGTTTGTTGTTGTCTCCTATTACACGGGCAACTATGTCTGGATATTCAGCCTGATTTCGGCTTTGTGCCTCTTCTACTCCATCTTCCTGAAATTCAGAACAGAAAGGATATTTGATCCCGCATTCTATGCAATATACAGCTTCATGGCCCTGAGTGTCGCTGTGTACGGGTATTCCAAACTTCCGGATGCTATCTGGCTGCTTGCCTTGCAAAGTCTGCTCGTTTTATCATGGGCATTATGGTTCCGTTCAAAGATCATCCTGGTTATGAATACGATTTTATTTGTCGGTATCCTTGCCATATATTCAGCATTTTATCCCTCGGTGGATAAGGTTAACTTCGCATTTGTCGTGGCTGCATTTGTTAGCGCACGGGTTATCAACTGGAAAAAAGAGAGACTTACCCTTAAAACCGAACTGATAAGGAACACCTACCTTATCACCCTGTTTTTCAGCATGTTGTTCGCCTTGTACCATGTTGTTCCCAAACAGTATGTCACACTTTCATGGACCCTGGCGGCGGTGTTTTATTTCATCATGAGCCTGACGCTCAAACTCATTAAATACCGCTGGATGGCCATTGCAACGGTCCTTTCCACCGGGTTTTACCTCTTCTTTGTGGATTTTTCCAACCTTGAAACCGGATACAGGGTACTTGCTTTCCTGTTTCTCGCTGTTATTTCATTGGGAGCATCTCTTTACTTCACAAAAAAGGTACGGAAGAAGGCTCACCAGGAAGTTGAATAGACCAGCTACTAATTTTCTCTATACCAGCCATATGACCTACCTAGACAAATGGGTAAAGTTCATATTTCACAAGGGGTTCATTTTATTCGCCGTCTCCGTTTTTGCTACTCATTCGGTGTTCGGATTTGATGGAACCGGCAGTTGATTATAATTTGAATTTGCTTCCCTGTAAAAAGAGTTTTTTATCCGGCTTACAGTGTTTCAATCAATCTGGGTCCATCCCCCGAAATTCGAACACGAACAGTGTCTTCGGGCAGC
>JBAXDH010000069.1:0-18717 GCA_037141055.1 bacterium
AATTACATGTTGCATCCGGGTATCGTGAACCAGACCGAAGTATTTATTACAAAAAGCCCCGTGGATGACAATGTCCTGTTTGCTTCCTGCAACACCCTTACCTTCGTCCCTTTCTTTTTAAGTGAGGGAATCTTTGTCACCGCCAACGGGGGAGCCAACTGGCGCGGGAATGACACATGCACCGGTAATCCGATCGATTATCATGGCGGGGATGTGGGAATTACCATCGACAGGAACGGTACATTTCTCCTTACACGGCTGGGACGTGCGCCTTTCGTGGGGCTCTACAGCCACTATTCCAATGACAACGGATTAACATGGAGTTCACAGCAGGTCATTTCAACCAATGATCTCGAGCGGGCTTCCCTGGTCAGCGACGCCCGGAAAAACAGCTCGTTTTACGGCAGGAGCTATGCCGTATGGACCACTTTCGCCACACCGTTTCCTTTGATGGTTGCATCCACCGATGATGGCGGAAAGAAGTGGACCGCGCAGAAACAGGTTAATCAACCACCCAACCGCTGTGCCGGGGGTGATGTGGCCGTGGGACCCAACGGCGAGGTATATGCCTGTTGGGCCGGGGTAACCGCCATTTCTCCTTTCAAAGAGATATTTGTCGGATTTGGCGCTTCCGAAGATGGAGGTGCTACCTGGACCGTGCTTGAAAATGCATTCAATATGAGCGGGATCAGCGGGGTCCTTCCAGGTAAAAACAACATCCGGGTGAACAGTTTGCCGGTGATCACGGTCGATACAACAACCGGCCCCAGGAAAGGCTGGATCTATATCGTTACCTGCCAGAAAGGCCTTTCGCCTGCCGGATCCGACCCTGATATCGTGATGTACCGGTCGGCAGACCGGGGGCATACCTGGTCTTCAGGGATACGGGTTAACCAGGATCCGCTCAACAATGGGAAGACCCAGTTTTTCCCGGCCGTTCATGTGGATAAAACCGGTGCCATCGACATCATTTTCTATGACGACCGGAACACTTCAACCGATTCGGCGGGGGTATTCCTGGCCCGTTCCCAGGACGGAGGTGACAATTGGCATGAATATGAAATCAGTGATCATAATTTCATGCCCAAGCCGATCGGTGGCCTCGGGCAGGGTTACCAGGGCGACAACATCGACATCACTTCCACCACAACTAAACTCTGGCCGGTATGGATGGACAACTCTTCCGGAATCTACCAGGTTTGGACGGTTCCCATTGACTACGCCGACGTGAATGCCATCGGTGAAAAGGAGCCCGGTAATTCGTTTACCCTCGGTCAGAATCAGCCCAATCCATTCAGTGAAGTGACCTCCATTCCTTTTCATCTGTCGAAAAAAGGATTTGTCAGCCTGGAGGTTTCCGATATTCTTGGAAGACCGGTCGCAAAACTCGTCGATGAAACACTTTCAGCGGGTTCCTACACGCGTGATTTTAACATGTCAAAACTTGCCGGAAAAGGTAACCTGGTTTCCGGAATATTTTTCTTACAACTCACTGTTGATGGTGTTTCAGTGACCCGGCGGATGTTGTTTGTAAAATGACGGGTATTCTCAAAGGCCATGAACAGAGCCCAGGATAAGCATCCTGACAGGCTTTGTAAGTAATATTGATCCGTCGTTGCCGCCTTCCAGGCGGCCGATATAAACCCCATCCCGCATTCCGGCCCCGCTGAAGGTGATCCTGTTTTCACCCGGAGGAAAATCGCTGACATCGAAAATTGCGATTGTATGACCTAAAAGATCGCAAACCCTGATCTTTACCGGGTTTGTTGAAAAAGCGTTGCCTGTTCGGGCCTGGATCCCGGGAGGAATCGAAAAGGATATTGTTGTCGAGGTATTGAATGGATTCGGGAAATTCTGATCCAGTGAGTATCCGCAGTAATTTCCGTTCACCGGGTTGACAAACGGGACCTGTGGCGGCGAGTACTTCAGGAAGGCGCCTTTCGCTCCCACCGCGAAACCATGAAGGGAATCGGGAAAAATAACATCGAAAATCGCTGTGGAGTCAGGGGTGTAGATGTCCTTCCAGGTTGTTCCCGCATCGAGGCTGTAAATGAATTTTTTTCGGTTTCCCAGCGGGGCCCAGCCTTCACAACCATTACGGAAATCCAGGTCGACCGCAAAACCCGGCATTCCCAATTCCTGGTACTGCCAGTTGGACCCGCCATCTGAGGTTCGGATAATGCCGACACCGTAGCCGAAATCGGGATCGCCCCCCGCACCCATCACATGGAGCGAATCGAAGGCATACAAGGCATGCACTTCGTCGGCAGGGGCATATTGCGATGGAATAGCGTACCATTTATTCCCGCCGTCGGAAGTGCGCCAGATAACCCCGGCGATGTCGAACATGCCTCCGCTTGCCCATCCGTATTTTTCATTATAAAAGGTGATGCTGAGAACCGGGAAGAATGCCAGCGTGGAAGTGTCAATTGCCGCCTGGTGCCAGGTAGCCCCGCCGTCGGTAGTTTTCACGAGCGCATGAGGCCTGCCACCCATCCACCCTGTGAGGGAATCAAAATAGGTAATGCAGGTCATGAAAATATTTTCAACCGGGTACCCGGTAAGTGTCCATGTATCTCCGCCGTTGGTGGTTTTGAGCAACTCCGTGCCATATGGAGCCAACGTATAATTGAATGCAGAAGCCCATCCCAGGTTGCGGTTCAGAAAAAAGACACTCATGATGTCATTTTTTGTTTGACCGTTCTGCACCGACCAGTCAGATCCTCCGTTGATGGTATGCAGCATGGTTCCGGAATCACCTGCAGCCCAGCCATAAAGACTGTCGGTAAAATAAACGGAGCGCAGGAAATATTCTGTTGGAACTGAAACCTTACTCCATGAACCCTGGGCCGACAACAGATTCGGCGTGACAACTGACAAAACAATCAGGATCAGGATGAAGGTTCCCCGGATATTCATTGTACAATATTGAGGTCAGGCAAAGGTGCTATCCTGCCAAGCGCCCGTCCATTTTTTCAGGTTTTCCTCCACCCTGTTGCTATTTCCGTCATACGCCTGTAGTATCTTCAGTTTATTCTGCCAGGATGCCCCTTCCCACATTTGCTGGAGAGATTCGGTTGTCAGGTTGTTCCCGTTATATGCATACGTCCATCTTTCCTTGTTGATCCACATGCCTCCAATCCACCCCAGTGTGATCATTTCGGTAAGGTTATAATTAAGGTCGTAATCAAAAGTGTATTTTCCATTTTATTTAACAAAGATAATTCGCTTTTTGTGCATTTCAACGTATAGCGAAATATTTAACAATAAAACCCCTGAGATGATTGTATATCTTCTTTTTTGGTACAATTGTGATTATTTCTTTATTTAGTCTAATTTAATGTATATTTGCTGAATATTTATTTCATCCGGATGAATTGTCTCAAACATATTGCTTCTCAACCAAAAGAAACCACCATGAAAATAAAATTACCAATCATTATCGCAGGACTTTTCCTGATAACCAGCCAAATCACCACCGCACAAAATACATTTCTAAAAACCTACGGCGGCCTCAACAATGATTATTGCACGTATGTTCAGCAAACCTCCGATGGTGGTTACATCATGGCCGGATATACGAACAATTTCGGAGCAGGTTCAATGGAAGATATCTATTTGGTTCGCACCAATTCAACCGGCGATACCCTGTGGACAAAAACCTACGGCGGCACCGGACAGGAGCGCGCTTATGCTGTTGCGCAGACATCAGACGGCGGATTTATTATCACCGGATACACCAACAGTTTCGGCGTTGTTAATGCGGATGTTTATTTAATCCGGACCGATGGCAATGGTAATACGGTTTGGTCAAAAACCTACGGTGGCGACGGGCTGGATTTTGGCTATGCTGTGAAACAAACTTCCGACGGGGGATTCATCGTGGCCGGGAGTACAGACCTGGGGTCGGCAAATGGCAGTCTTTACCTTCTCAAGATCCGTTCCAACGGAGATACACTCTTCACGAAAGTTATCGGGGGGACAGGTATCGACAGAGCATCTGCCATTCGTCAGACTACCGACGGGGGATTTATCATCGGCGGATACACCAGCAGTTTTGGTGCAGGGGGAAACGATTTTTATCTGCTGAAGACCACCTCTGCCGGGAACATTTCCTGGGAAAAAACCTATGGGGGTGCTAACTCCGACCAGGGGAACGATGTACAGCAAACTTCAGACGGAGGTTACATCTTTGCCGGAAATTCAATGAGCTTCGGCGCCGGGGCCTATGATGTTTACTTAATCAAAACCGACGCAAATGGTGTAGCCACATGGTCAAAAACTTACGGTGGTGTAAACAGCGAGTATGGAAATGCTGTTCAGCAAACCATTGACGGAGGCTACATAATTGCTGGATACAGCGCAAGCTTCCCGGGTGATTACCTGATAAAGACTGATGCGGCAGGCAATCCGCTGTGGACGAAAACCATCGGGGGTCCTGTGTTCGATTGGGGAAATTCAATGCAGCAAACCATCGATGGCGGATTTATCATCGGAGGATATACCATGAGCTTCGGGGCAGGAAATATGGATCTTTCTTTAATTAAAACCGATGCCAACGGCAACATCAGCTGCAGTGAAGTAACCCCGGCAACTATCACCGCCCCGGCGGCAACACAAACAGGGAGCCCGATATCCCAGGTCACTTCCGGAGGCCAGGTGCGCACACCCGCCACTGTAGGTCATAGCGGCGGCACCGTATCGACAGTATGCTTCACAACAGCGGTCAACGAACAAACTGCCGGCAATTCGATAGCTGTTGCTCCAAACCCATTCAACAGGGAAATAATCATCAGGGGAACCAAAGAAAACGAAACACTCCTGGTGTCGGATTTTGCGGGAAGAATTATCCTGCAGCAGCCTGCAGATTCAGGCGAAACCAGGATCAATTCAGAAAATATATTACCTGGGGTCTATGTGATTTCAATTGTCGGTGGAAACACGAATAAGAGCTATAAAGTTGTGAAATATTAACCGCGTTCGCCAAAGGTTCATATTTATTTTTCAGCATCCACCGATTCAACCAGTTCGGCCATCAGTGAGAGTAATTTCTTTGCTTTTGCCTTGCCCAGGCGATGTTCAAATTCAGCCGTCAGAAGCTTGTTTGCTTCCCAGATTTTCAGCAGTACGCCTGCCCCTTTGTCTGTCAGGGAAATAATATTGCACCGGCTGTCATGCTCGTTCGGATCAATGACAATCAGCTCATGCCGCAGCATTTCCTGGACCAGTTTGCTCATGGCCTGTTTTGAAACCTTAGCCCTGCGCGCCATTTCGCTGTTGGAAACACCGTCAAGGCCAATGGTGAACAGGAGATGAATATGGCTTGTACCCAAAGGAGGAGAGCCGATTTTAGGCCAGCTTTCATCAATCCACACAACGAGGTAACGATATAACAAATAGATCTGGCGGCCAAAACTTTCATCGGGTGATGTTTTATTGGCTATTAATTTCTTTTTGACTGATTTCGAAAGCATTGAACCTTTGATTAAAAATATTAGTCAACTTCATTGTCGATAATTCGTCAACTTGGTTTACTTTTGCAAAAATATAAAAAACCATGGACATGGAACCTGAATACCAAAAAGAACGAAAACCTGTGAAAAAAATGCTGCCGCGGATTATCATCGGCACCGTTGTAATAGTCGCCCTTTTCTACCTTGTAAAAGAGGTCTGGTATGCCTTCCATCACGAAGAAACCGACAATGCGCAGGTTGAAATGAGACTCGTTCCAATTTTATCACGGGTATCCGGTTACGTTGATAAAATCTATACCGACGACTATTCGCTGGTAACCAGGGGGCAGCTCCTGATGGTGATCGACTCATCGGAGCTCGCTTTGCAACTGCGGGAAATGGAGTCGGATTTTCAGCAGTCGCTGTCGGACATTCAAAATGCCGAGGCTTCTCTCACGAATGCTGAAGCTTCACTGGCTTTGTCGAAGGGGAATCTTGAAATAATCAGGTTGAAGCAGGTCAAAGCATCCAACGACATGGCGAGGGATAAAAGCCTGTTTGACGGGAATGCCATCACGAAAAGGCAGTATGACGACAGCCAGTCGAATTTCGATATCAATACAAAACAGTTTGAAGCCAGCCAGATGGACGTTAAAGTTTCGGAAACACGGCTGGAGGTTTTGCGGTCGCTGGTGCATAAAGCGCAATCACAGTCGGACATAAAAAAGGCCCGCATCGACCAGCAACGGCTGAAACTCACTTATTGCCGAGTTTACGCCATTGCCGACGGAAAACTTGGAAAACGGAACATTGACGAGGGACAGTTCATCCAGGCCGGTACGCCGCTTTTTACCATTGTAAACAGCCAGAACCAGTGGGTTGTGGCAAATTTCAAGGAAAGCCAGCTGAAAAACATTCACGAGGGACAGGTTGTAAAGATCAAAATTGACGGGTATCCCAGCCTGGAAGTCAATGGCAAAGTGATTTCCCTCTCGGATGCGACCGGCGCGAAGTTTTCACTTCTTCCGCCCGACAATGCAACAGGAAACTTCGTGAAGGTAACACAGCGCATCCCGGTGAGGATTGAAATCATTGATGCCTCTAAATTCAAAGACATCCTGAGGGCCGGGATGAGCGTTGTTGTTTCTGTTCCAATCTGATCCGGAACATGTCAGCACTGAGCAAGACTGCGAAGATCATCATCGCCCTTACCACCATTTCGGCGGCCATCATGGAGCTGATCGACACCTCCATCGTGAATGTCGCCCTCAACCAGATGGCGGGCAACCTGGGTGCTTCCATCGAAGACATCGCCTGGGTGATCACCTCGTATGCCATTGCCAACGTCATCATCATCCCCATGACGGGATTCCTGGCGGCCTATTTTGGCAGGAGACGCTATTACATGGCCTCCATCGCCATTTTTACGATCGCATCCATTTTTTGCGGAATGTCAACATCCCTCTGGCAGATCGTGTTGTGGCGGTTTGTCCAGGGACTCGGCGGCGGCGGCCTGCTTTCAACATCGCAGTCCATTCTGTTCGAGACGTTCCCGGGGAAGCAAAGAGGGCTGGCCTCCGCCCTGTTCGGTATGGGAATCGTGCTGGGTCCGACCCTCGGGCCGACAGTCGGCGGACTGATCATCGACAGCTACTCCTGGCCCCTGATCTTTTACATCAACATTCCTTTCGGAATTGTCGCCAGCTTTCTTACCTACCGGTTCATCCCGAAAACATTCGATATTTCCGCCAAGCCACGAATCGACTGGTCCGGCATATTCCTGCTGACCATCGGCATCGGGGCGCTGCAGTACGTGCTTGAACGCGGAGAGTCGGAAGACTGGTTTGATTCCAGGCTCATCATCGGGCTGACTGCGGTTGCGGTTGTCGGGCTTGTCACATTCATATGGTGGGAGCTGAAGCAGAAACAACCGGTGGTCAACCTTCGCATTCTGAAAGACCGGAATCTAGCGTTAACCACCTTGCTGACCTTCATTGTAGGGTTTATTCTGTTCACATCCGTTTTTGTCTTCCCGCTGATGCTGCAGCGGGTTCTTGGATATACTGCCTATGAAACCGGCATTACGCTGCTCCCTGCGTCGCTGCTGTCGCTGCTCATCATGCCTTTCATCGGGAAGAGGCTCCAGGCGGGGACGCCGCCAAAGCTGTTTGTTGCCATCGGGTTTATCACCCTGACGGGATTCGGAATACTGATGTCGCGTGCCGATCTGAATGTCACTTCGGGTTTCTTCGCACTGCCCCTGCTCATTCGCGGTGCTGGACTCGCCTGCCTTTTCGTGCCGCTCAATGCGATGGCAGTGCAGGGATTGCTGCCAAAGGACATCCCCCAGGGAGTGGCGCTGAACAACATGATGCGGCAGCTCGGAGGGTCCTTCGGCATTGCCATCATCAACAACTACATTGCCCACCGGGTGGCCGTTCACCGCACCGACCTGGTCAGCAACATATACAGCGGCAGTTTCCAGTTCACCGAGCGGTTCAACGCGATTTCCCAGGGACTGCAGGCAAAACTGCCGGTTTTGGCCAATATCAGGGAGCAGACTTACAGAATCATCGAACTTTCCGTCATGAAGCAGGCCTATATGCTGAGTTATCTCGATGCCTTCCTGTATGCATCACTCTTCATCCTCATCGCTTTTCCGCTGATCTTCCTGACCCGGAACAAACGGATTACCGGGGAACAGGTTGAAAAAGCCGGAGAAGCGCATTGAATATCGAATATTGATCAACGAACATTGAATTTCAAATGAGAATTAAGAATATAATACCCCGAGTTTTATGAGAGTTTTGCTATTCATTATCGCGACTTTTCTTTTCCTTGATATTTTGCCGGCGCAGGATATTTCTGCTCCTGTTTCCCTGAAAAATTTTGTCAACCAGTCGTTTCAGCAATATCCCCGGGTGGGTGAGATGAAAGAGCTGGTGAGGATGGGCGAGGTGAAGGTAACCCTGGGAAAAGCCGGGTATCTGCCGGTGGCAGGTGGCGACCTGTCATACCACAGGCAATATCCTACACCATCCATCCAGTTTCCCACGGGCCAGGGAGAGTTCCAGGATGTCAAATTTCAGCCGGCCAACAGCTATAATGCTTCTGTTAACTTTGTGCAGCCCCTCCTGGATTTGCGGACCCCGGCAACGGTAAACAAATCGAAAAGTGATCTCGAAACCTGCAAGGATAACCTGGAAAGCTTTAAGATCCAGCTTGCCTACCAGGTTGCCCAGGTATATTATTCCATTATTTTCCTGAACAAAAGTCTTGTTGTGCAGCAGGAACAGATCAACCTTTTAAAATCCACCCTTGACCAGATCGGCGTGAAAGTGAAGAGCGGCGATGCCCTGACGTATGACCTCGTTTCAACCCAGGTGAAATACACCAATGCGGAGAATTTTTACACCGACCTTGCAACCCAGCTGAACAAGCAATACAACATGCTCGGCATGCTCACCGGGCGCGGGGGAACCGCTTACCTGGCCGATACCGTTGTAAGCCAGGCCACATTCATTACATCGGCTGATTCAATTATTTCCATTGCCCTGCGAAACAACCCCGAGCTCAGGATTGCCGACGACAAGATCAAATCGGCCCGGTGGGACATTGTCTCGGCCAACCGGAACCGTTTGCCGGTGATGAATTTTGTTGCAGGCGCCGGCATTAAAAACGGCTTCATGCCCGAAATTGATGTTGCCACTTTCAACTATTTTTTAGGCGTCGGGGTATCGATCCCCATTCTTTCATCGAGCCGTCCCGGCATCCAGAAACAGTTGGCATTGATTAATGTCAGCGCTTCAAAACTGGCATTTGAATCGCAGAAAGTCAGCCTGAACAAGGACCTGTTAAACACACTGGACGATGTGCAAAAGAATCTCAGGAAACTGGAAAGCGCCGACACGCTGATCAGGCAGGCCCAGCTTGCCATGGACCTTGCCGGCGACCGGTATAAATACGGTGTGATCACCAACCTCGATCTGCTCAGTTCCCTGGCAAATTACAAGGATGCAAAGCTTAGCAGCCTTCAGTCTGAGTATAACCTGCTCCTGTCAAGGATGGAACTTTGCCGGCTGGCAGGAATCCGTTGGTGGTAAATTTGCTTCGGATTATATTGTATCTTTGGTTTCTAATCCAATTGCTAATCCCATCTCTATGAAACCAAGTATCAGCAAATCAATCTGTGGCAGAATTTCCTTTTCTACGGCCATTTTTTCCGCACTTCTCATCATTGTCATGTTCCCGGGCACCATCCTGGCGCAATGGAATACCAATACAAGTGTAAACATTGAGATATCCGGCCTTCCAACCGCAGATATCCAGTCGGCGTCGACCACCGACGGGAAAACCTGGATTGCATTTTATCATCAGAATGGGGGTAATTACGACATGCGGGCTCAGTTGATCGATGCCAACGGGTTCAAGCTTCTTGGCTCAAATGGCATGCTTGTCAGCAACCAGACTTCTGGTTCAGCAACCTATGTTTTCAATGTTTGCGTGGATGGGTCAAACAACCTGATTGTCGGTTGCCAGGACCAGAGAACGGGAACGAACCAGGCCGTGCTTTACAAGATTTCCCAGGCCGGCACCCAATTGTGGGGAACGAACGGGATTGTGCTTGGTGGTGGCCTTGCCCCTTATCCTGCCGCCTTATCCAACGGGGAGGTCGCCGTATCCTGGAACGCGGATGCGGGGAGTACCCTGAATCTTCAGAAAGTTACTGCAGGCGGGACCCTCGCCTGGGCAACTCCCATCATCATTTTGGTTGGAACATCCACTACGACCCGGGGTCAGGTAATTGCAAATACCGCCGGTAAATTCACCATGGTATATCAAAAAGGTGGTATATACACCACTTTATACGCACAGATGTTTGATAATGCCGGGACTGCCCTCTATTCACCTCTGCAGATCTGCAACCAGACTACGGCCGGATACAGGTATTATTCCATTTTAGCTGAATCCGACACTACCTATTTCGGATATTATGCCTCATCCGGCTCCCGCTTCAACTCATTCCTTCAGAGGATTAATCCGGGCGGAACCATCCCCTGGGGAATGAACGGCTCCAATTTCAATACTTCAGTTGCAGCGAGTGATAATTACCAGGCAGAGACCAGTATCTGTAAGACTCCCGGGTCAAGCTATGTCTGGTCTGTCTGCACTTTTTCAAACCCCAATCAGACCACCTATGGTGTTTATATTCAGAAATTCCAGAAAACCACAGGTGCCCGGCAGTTTACCGATCAGGCTAAGGTTGTTTATGCCATCAGTGCCAATACAGACCAGCGTTGCGGGAACCTTGCACTCACATCTGATGCACCCATGTTTATGAGTTATGATGTGAATTATAAAATTTATGCAACCAGGCTGGATGCCAACGGCAATTTTGTGTGGCCGGGAAACCGGGTTGAGATGAGTTCTACCACAGCCACCTCTGCACTAGGCAAGATGAGATATGGTTTTACCCCTGATGGGCCAAACCGCTGCGCTGGCGTGTGGACTGAGAACAGGGGCAGTGATTACATGGGTTATGCCCAGGGCATTTCAATCGGGGGCCTCATCGGGCTGGTTGTTGCCACCCAGGGGAGCGTGCCTGCCACCATCACCACCCTTGGCGGAACACTCCAGATGGTTGCGACGGTATTCCCTGCAACCGCCAGTCAGAGTGTAACATGGAGCCTCGTCCCGGGAACAGGAACGGCATCCATCAGCGCCGGCGGACTGGTCACTGCGATTACCAATGGAACAGTGTATGCGAAGGCAACAGCCGTGCAGGATGTCACTGTCAAAGATTCACTTTTGGTCACCATCACAGGGCAACCAACGCAGTTCCCCATTGTTGTTACCCTGGCAGCCACCGGGGTCACCGGTACAGCGGCTGTTGTAAACGGGACAGTCAATGCAAATTCCTACAGTACCAGCGTTACATTTAACTGGGGACTAACCGCCGCGTATGGTAACACCGCAGTTGCAACCCCTGCAACGGTAACCGGAAACTCAGCCACACCCGTCCTTGCAAATCTTAGCGGATTGTCGGCTTCCACCACCTATCATTTCAGGGTTTCGGGAACGAATGCCGCCGGAACTACCAATGGCGCCGACCTTACTTTTACAACGGCTGCCGCTGCACCTGCAGTGGTCACCAATGCAGCGTCAAACATCACGGTAAATGGCGGACAGCTTAATGGAACCGTAACGGCAAACAATTCAACAACCAGCGTTTCTTTTGACTGGGGTCTCACCACCGGGTATGGAAACAACACTGCAGCCACACCGGCATCTGTTACGGGATCGACCGCCACAGCAGTTATGACGTCACTTACCGGGTTGCTGCTTACCACAACCTATCATTATCGTTGTGTCGGAACCAATACTGTCGGAACGACCTACGGGGCCGATATGACATTTACAACGGGGTGCCAGGTTCCGCTTGCGCCAGGCACGATCACCGGCCCGGCAAGCGTTTGCCAGAACCAGAGCGGTGTGGTTTACAGCATCCTGCCGGTGGCAAATGCCACCAGTTATATCTGGACAGTGCCAACAGGCGCCACCATCACAGCCGGGGCCGGCACAACGGCCATCACCGTAAACTTTTCAGCCGGGGCGGTCTCGGGCAATGTGACCGTTGCAGGATCCAATTCCTGCTCAACCGGGCCGGTAACATCCAAGGCGGTAACCATCTCCCTCCCGCCGGTCCCGACCATCACCGGATCGAATACGCTGTGCGCCAACTCAGGAAGTTACGCTTATACCACAGAAACCGGCATGACCAATTATACCTGGACTGTTTCTTCGGGCGGTACGATCGTATCGGGCGCCGGAACGAATTCCGTCCAGGTTCAGTGGAATGCGGCTGGAGCACAATCGGTAAGTGTAACCTACAGCAATGCAACCGGATGTCCGGCACAAAATCCCACTGTGTATAACGTTACTGTTAACGGCGCTCCTTCAGCGGCCGGTCCCATAACAGGACTTTCCGCTGTGTGTGCCGGGACCCAGGGTGTCGTTTATTCGATTTCCACCATTGCGGGGGCAGTGACCTATATCTGGATCCTGCCGGCTGGCGCAACGATTGCATCCGGCTCAGGCACCACGTCCATAACCGTTAATTTTTCCGGCACAGCCGTTTCGGGAACAATCGAGGTGATGGGAAATAACCTTTGCGGAAACGGCACGGGTTCAACCCTTGCGCTCACCGTGAATCCGATTCCTCCTGCCCCGGTTATCTCCGTCAACGCAAATGTCCTTTCATCAAATGCACCGGCAGGAAACCAGTGGTATCGCGATGGCAATGCCATCCCGGGAGCCACCGGCCAGAATTATACGGTAACCGGGAATCCGCTGGCATGGTTCTGGACGGTTGTCACACTTGCAGGTTGCTCTTCCGATACGTCAAACCACATCTTCATGCTGGAAGTTGGCGTCCGTGAGAACAATTCTGTCAGCCTGAACATCAGTCCGATACCCAATGACGGTCATTTCAGGATCACCCTTGGAAGTTTGAAGGAACAAACCTATAAACTGGAAATCCATAACAGCCTGGGGGTAATTGTTCATACGGGTGTGATCGTCGCGCGGACCGGGATAACCGAGTCGCTGGTTGACCTCAGGCCTGTTCCGGACGGACTCTATACCATCGTCCTTCGAAATTCCGACAATACGGTTGTCAGGAAAATGCTTGTAACCAAATAATCCTGGGTAAATCAGGAAGTTCCGGCTTCCATACCGCTCCAGCTGTTCACCGACTGCGGCCCACCGGCCTTTGTGATTCCCACGCAGAACCCGGTAAGCAGCGCCATCCCGCTGATGGGATCAATGCAGCCTGGGCCTGACGGGGACAGAATATTCACGTTGACTCCACGGGTCTTTTTTGCCACATTGAGGCCCGATTCCTGGTGGCCCCACCCGTGGGGCAAGGCTACGGTTTTCTGCAGAAGATCCGTCGTAAAACGAACCGGCAGTCTTACCGAACCCGTATCGGTGGTTACATCGGCAAAGTCACCTTCTGCAATATCAAGTCCGGTGGCATCGCCGGGATGCATGTACAGGTAGTTTGTGTGTTCTGGCTCTTCGACAAATGGCTGGTAATTATGGGTCCAGCTGTTGTGTGTTTTCACGGACCGCTTCGTTATCAGTTTGAACTTCCCGGCATTGTCCAACTCACTTTGAAACTGGTCGTCAAGGCCCCTGGTGGCCTCCAAAAGAATTCCCGGGGCAAGATGTACTTTTTTATCCGCTGTTGCAACCCGGCCGGTCAGAAAATTCGTCTTATGAGGTTTGCCCGGGAGCCCGTGCGGATTAGATAAAAGTTTTTTCAACGCCGGTGCGCCGCAGATCCGCAGGAGGAAGGAGAGAATTCCCTTTTGCGGGATGGTGTAAAGGGCCGAACCGCTGCCGGCCTGCTTCCGGGAAACAAATTGCAGCAGCCTCTGCGTAAATTTAGACCCGAAGATGCCGATTTTACTGTGCCGGCAAAGATCGAGATAAATGGAGGCTTCGTCCCGCTGTTCGTATCCGGGGGCGATCACTGCATCGGTAGCCTGGAGGTACGGCTTGTGCTGAAGTCCGAGCATCAGCGGAAAAACGAAAGGGAGGTCGGGCCGTTCGAGGGGGGTTGTGCACGGAAGGACATAGTGCGCCAGGGTTGCTGTTTCCGTTGGAAGGATATCCAGCGCCACCAGCAGGTCAAGCTCCCTGAAAGCGTAGCGCAGGCGGTTTGAATCGGGCATGGTGATGAGCGGATTTCCACCGGAGACAAACAGTGCCCTGATCTTTTCCTTTCCCGGCACCAGTATCTCATCGGCAAGAATCCCACCAGGGAATGCATCATTCACCGAACGGCAATTGCCTACCCTCGAACGGTTTGTACGCATCAGGAGCCCCCGTTTGCTGCCAAACTTCGGGAAATCGATGATCCCCTTGCTGACCAGCGTCCCTCCCACCCTGTCGAGATTTCCGGTAATTGCATTAATGCATTCCTGGAGCCAGAAAGCAAGAGTGCCGTGGCTGCCCATGTTAACCCCCGTGGAGCAATAAAGTGCAGCGCCGTCAGCCTGAAGGTAATCGCGAACCATTCCTTTCAGAACTTCGGTAGAAATGCCTGTTACAACTGCAGTTCTTTCTGCGGGCCATTCCTGGGCAAGCGATTCCAGCGCTTCAAATCCCGTCATAAACTGTTTCACCCTGTTCGTCTTTACGCCATTCTGCTTTAAAATTTCATGTAGAAAAGAGAGATAAAAGAAGACATCTGTACCCGGCCTGATGAAGATGTGCTCACCTGCAGCCTGTGCTGTTTCCGTTCTCCGGGGATCAACAACATACAACTTCCCTCCGCGGCTGACGATCTCCTTCAGCTTTTTTCCCGGGTCGGGCACCTGGAGAAAACTCCATTTTGATATGACCGGGTTTGCCCCGACGACAATCAGGCAACGGATGTTTTCCAGGTCGGGAAAAGGTTGTATGAATGGGAATCCATACATTTCCTGTGAAACTGCGAATTTATTGCTGCAATCCTGGGTGGAAGAGGAAAACATGCTTGCCGATCCGATGCCGGTCATGAATCCCTGGGCAAAAACTGGATGGAGCACACCAAACCCTGCCGCGGTGCCGATGTACATGGCAATGGCATTGGGATGAAAATCACCGCGGATCTGCGCCACTTTTGATCCGATCTCCTGCATCGCCGTTGCCCACGAAATCCGGTGCCATTCGTTTCCCTCGCGTTTCATGGGGTACTTCAGCCGGTCGGGCGAACTGTACAAATGATGCTGGCTGATCCCTTTCGGACATCCAAAGCCCGATGTGGCAACGTGGTCCCGGTCGGGAACGATCGACGTAACATGGTTATCTTCCGTTGTGACCTTCAATCCGCACAAAACCTCGCAGATCCTGCAAAATGTGTATTTTGGTTCATTATCTGTGTGTTTCAACCTGCCTCCCGGTATATCTTTTCTCATTTGATTCTCTCCAGTTTCTTCTGAACAAATTTTGGCTGCCTGCCGTACACGGCGATCCCGACCTGGTTGGTTTCAACCTCATCAACATCGTGCCACCTGTCAATGAATTCCCGGATGGGGATGTACCCGGTATTAAACAAGGCCGGGTCAGAAATCAGCACGTCTTTATCGGTATACCCGATCACAACGACAAAATGACCATCATTCCAGCAATCCTTATAATTTTTCCTAAAATCCCTTTCATCACCCCATGCCTGAATCAGCACAATTACCGGGATTTCCTTATCGATATAGCCGAACAACTCGGCTGTTGTCATCCTGTGTTTTACTTTTGTGGAAAACCCCTGGTGATGCAAAAATTTAACGATGTCCCTGATATAAGTTCCTTCATTTTTCTCGGTTTTCAGTAACCCGATCAATTCAGATTCACGAAAATCTTCGCCATAGTACGCCAGGACAGCCTGGACTGCACCGGGCCCGCAGCTGTATTCGAATGATTGCCTCGTATTCGGGAAATCAAGAAGCTTGCTTCTGTGCTCTGAACATCCCGATATCCCCAGAATAGTAATAAGAAACACCACGATAGTTTTCATATTCAATTGTTGTAAGGAACCCGCTGAAATCATGCAAAGGTAATTGAAAAGTTTATCGGCTTCGTTCAGCCGGTACCCGGAGAAAACGATAACTTTGCAAAAAAAAATCAATGAAATACAACATATTGGGCAATACCGGCGTCCTGGTTTCAGAGCTCTGCCTTGGCGCGATGACATTCGGAGGCCGGGGATTCTGGAAACCGATCGGGGAACTTCCGCAGGAAGAGGTTGATCAGATGGTCAGAACGGCCATTGACAACGGAATAAATTTTATCGACACTGCCAATGTCTATTCCGAAGGACTCTCGGAGATCATGACCGGCAAGGCACTGCAATCGCTCGGGATCAGCAGGCAGGAAATTTTCCTGGCCACCAAGGTACGGGGAAGGATGGGGCCGGGCCCGAACCAGGTCGGGTTGTCGCGGCTGCACATCATCGATTCCGTCAATGACAGCCTGGTACGGCTGGGGATGTCGCACATCGACCTGCTCTATATCCATGGAGTTGACCCGGTTACTCCGTTGGAGGAGACCATGCGTGGTTTGGAGGAGGTGGTCAGGGCCGGCAAGGTCCGGTATCTCGGTATCAGCAATCATCCTGCCTGGATGGTGGTAAAAGCCAATGAATATGCAGGTAAAATGGGCTGGACAAAGTTTGTCGCTCTTCAAAATTATTATTCCATTGCCGGCAGGGACATCGAGCGTGAAATCGTTCCGATGGCGCTCAGCGAGGGGCTGGGTATAATGCCCTGGAGTCCGCTGGCAGGCGGCTTCCTGTCGGGTAAATTCACGCGGGAACAGCAAAAAGCAGGGAACAGCCGCAGGGATGAGTTCGATTTCCCGCCGCTGAATAAAGAAAAGGCTTTCGTCATTATAGACACAATGGCTGAAATTGCCGCCCGGCACGGGGTTTCGGTTGCCCGGGTGGCGCTGGCCTGGACGCTCAGGAAACCCGGTGTGACCAGCATTATCACCGGTGCCAAAAGGCATGAACAGCTGCTAGATAATATTGCATCCACCAAATTGCAGTTGTCTGATGATGACATGAAAATGCTGGACCAGGTCAGCGGTCTGGAAAAGGAATACCCGGGGTGGATGGTGGAGAGGCAGATTGCAGGCAGGTTCCCTGATCCAATTGCATAAAAATAACTTCGACTGCAAAATAAGTCATCAATAATAAATACCACATATTATGAACAACATCAATCCGCTGCGCCCCCTTGGGAAATCCGGTCTCATGATCACACCGGTTGGCCTTGGCTGCTGGCAGTTCAGTAAACGGCAAAACCTGGCAGGAAAAATCTGGCCGGCATTGGATGACGATTCCATCAGCCGGATTGTAAAATCCAGCATCGAAGGCGGCATCAGCTGGTTCGATACTGCCGAGATCTACGGCAATGGCGCATCCGAAAAAGCACTGGCCGGGGCGCTGGCTGAAAACGGCAAAAAGCCGGGCGATGTCCTCATCGCCACCAAATGGTGGCCGATGTTCCGGACCGCTTCAAATATCGCGAAAACCATCGATCAGCGTATTGGTGCGCTGTCACCGTTCCCCATCGATCTGTACCAGGTACACCAGCCGTGGGGATTCTCGAACGAAAAAGCCGAAATGGAGGCCATGGCAACGCTTGTGAAAGAGAAAAAGATACGGTGTGTCGGGGTCAGTAACTTTTCAGCTGCCAAAATGCGGTCGGCCTGGGAAACCCTGCAGAAGCAAGGCATTCCGCTGGTTTCAAACCAGGTCCGGTACAGCCTGCTCGACAGGAAAATAGAATCCAATGGTATCCTTCAAACCGCCAGGGAACTTGGAATAACCATCATCGCCTACTCCCCGTTGGCCCAGGGACTGGTTACCGGGAAATTTCATGAAAACCCGGAACTGCTGAAAAATATCGGTATGCGCAGGTACAGTTCGAATTTCAAGCCCGCGGGCCTGGAAAAGAGCGGACCGCTTGTAAAAACAATCGGGGAACTCGCCGTCAACTATGGCGTTACCACCTCGCAGGTTGCACTTAACTGGATGATCAGTTTCCATGGCGACACCGTTGTTGTTATACCTGGTGCCACCAAAGAGTCACATGCAAAAGAGAATACGGGTGCGATGAATTTTCGCCTGAAAGATGATGATCTGGCGCTGCTCGATCAGAAAAGCACCCTGTTCATTTCATGATTTGGTGGAGATGGTGAAGTGCTGCCGGAGCGTCACCGCAAGCCGTAAGAACGCGTTCTCGCTATTCCAACGAAATGAGATGCCGATAGTGTAACGGCCATGATACGGAAAATGTTTTAATTTCTTTCGGACATCAGTGCTTTTTTGTATTAATTTTATCCTCTCGTGTTAAATTCTTAGTGGGTCGTTTAAAAACAAAACAAGCATGAAAAACAAGATTGTTCCGGGAATATTATTGTTCTGTACCATGTCATTGCTGATTGCCTGCAGCCCGAAGAAAGCTGAACCCGCAGCGGTTGATGCAGACCAGATTAAAAAAGAAATCCAGACCAGGGAAAATGAATTTGCCGAGACATACAATTCCGGTGAACCTAAAAACATAGGCTATTATGCGGAGGACGCGATTTCCTTTTCTCAAAATAAAGCACCATTGACTGGTAAAGCGGCCATCGTGGAATATTTGAAAGCAGGGTTAACTAAATCGTAACTAATCAGTGGTTGAAAATCTAAGCGTTATTAACATTTTTTGCAGTAATG
>JBAXDH010000070.1:0-18546 GCA_037141055.1 bacterium
TCTGCATTGTCTGCATTGTCTGCATTGTCTGCATTGTCTGCATTGTCTGCATTGTTTGCATTGTTTGCATTGTTTTCATTCATTTAATCATCCTTCAGCATTGTCAACTCATGCGCGCTCTGTTTCAGGCGCATCACAAATATTCCAAGGATCAGTACACTGACAAAAATATCGAGCAGGATCCCGATGTTGATGAGCATGGGCATCTCGCTTCCAATGGCCATCGACAGCAGCAGTACGGCATTTTCGATTACCAGGAACCCCACCAGGTGTGAAAATATTTTTTTATGCGATATGATCATAAAAAGTCCGGTATATACGGCAAAAAAAGCTACAATGAAGTAAATCATTGTTGCGGGGGAACCCTTCATGGAGAAGGAAACAACGATGCTCAGCAAAAGTCCGAGCGTGACGAAAATCAGGGAATAAAAACCGGGCAGCGCTTTGTCATGCACCCTTGCCTCTCCGGTTTTACTTATGATCCTGAATAAAAGATAGGGCACCACGATCACCTTGAACACGAGGGTTTCGAGCGCAACAAAAATCAGCGTTGCAAGGGTCAGGGCATGCAGTTCGAGAAATGACAGCGCAAAGAGCAACACCCCCTGGAACCCGATCAGCCCGGCATAAATCGGAAAACGCTCAGTCATGCTGAGATAGATCAGCGTGATCGCAAAAACGATGACAAGCAGGACATTCATCAGCCGATCATTTTAAATTTAATCAACAACACGAGAATAAAGGCCACCAGGGCTATCGAACTCAGGGTGACAACAAACTGGGGGTTCCGTGCCAGTTTCTTGCGTGCCCTGAAGGATTCCATCAACCCGATGAGTGCAGCAAAAATCACCTGCAACAGGAAATAGACCCCGAACTGCATCACCATCATCCATCCGCTCCCGATGCTTTTCACTATTCCGTTTTCGCTGTTCACCAGCAATTTTTCACTTTCCGCTATGATCTGCCCCGCGTCAACCGGCACCAGGAAGTTCGCGATCAGCATCCCGTACATGGCAAATTTCAGTGCGTTCCCTATGTGTACGATCGCCAGGTCGAATCCGCTGTGGTCAAGGATCATCACCTCGTGTACCATCGTCAGCTCGAGATGTGTTTTCGGATCGTCGACCGGCATCCGGCTGTTTTCGATCATGGCAATCTGGATCAGCAGGTAAACAGCAATAAACCCGATGATGAAGGAGTTGTGACCGGCAAACTGGAACGAACCGAAAACCCCGTACATGGAAGTATGGCCCGTGAGCAATGCCAGCGTGCCGAACAGGATGAAAAATGCCGGTTCAGTCAGCATGGAATAGAGCGCTTCACGGTTGGCGCCCATCCCTTCAAAACTGCTGCCGGTATCGAGCGCACCCAGGATGAAGAAGAATTTCCCCAGGGCCAGGATATAGGCAAACAGGACAAAATCGCCTTCAAAACCGAATAATGAGGGCATTCCGGGGAAGGGTAGCAAAAGCAGGGCGCAAAAAACCGTCGATAAATATACCAGCGGGGCGATGCGGAAAATGTAGCTTGTGGTTGTACTGTAAACGCTGCCTTTGCGCAGCAACACCTGTATGTTTCTCCATGGCTGCAGGATGCCCGGACCTTTCCGGCCGCTTGCCATGCTTTTCACCCGCAGGATGATGCCCGGGAAGAAGAGTGCCGTGATGAAGGAGAGCAGGAATCCCATCAGAATATATTGAGATAAAGTAAAACGAAAATGATCAGCATGAAGACGAATGCATACAAAATGTAATGCTGGATGTTCCCGGTTTGCAGCCTGGCAATTCTCTTCAGCGCCAGCATGGAAAAATCAGTCCCCTTTTGAAAAATAATACGGAATACATCCTCCGTCCGGAAAATAAAAGACCGTTTTAATGGAAATATCTCCTCTTCCCGGATTTCCAGGTATTCTGTTTTTGTTGTGAACAGCGGGTTTGCCAGTTCGGAAAAATTTGCCGAGTAAGATGTTGCCGTATACTGCTGTTTTGCTGTACCGGCAGTATAGCCGCAGCCCCAGGTTGGCCCGAAGGCCACCTGGCCGGGTTTTACAGCCATTCTCCTCACGAACCATAAGACGGCGACAACGAGGATCAGGATCAGTCCCATCATGCTGATTTTCGCGAATGCCGCCGTCAACGGGAAGAGCACCAGCCCCTGGTCCACCCGGAACTGCGATCCGATCATGGCCATCAACGGCGATAAAAACAATGCCGGTGCCAGCCCGATGAGCAGGATGACGGAAGCGATAAGCAACTTTGGAAAAAGCATTTCAGGCGTCACTGCATTTTCTGTCACATGAATTTCCGACCGGGGCGAACCCAGGAATGCAAGCCCGAATGCTTTTGAAAAACCAAAAATCGCGAGTCCCCCGATAAGGGCAAGGGCCATGATGCACAAAAGCATCGACATGGTCTGAAATACAGAGCTGGCCTGCATTCCGGCAAAAAGACCGTAGTATATCAGTATTTCCGAGATAAAGCCGTTGAGCGGTGGCAAGGCACATATGGCCACCGACCCAAACAGGAAAAGGCCAGCCGTGCGGGGCATTTTATGGATCAACCCGCCCAGGCTTTCGATGTTCCGCGTATGGGTTGCCTTATACACCGACCCGGCACAATAAAACAGCAGCGATTTAAAGAGCGAATGATTCAGCAGGTGGAACAAACCGCCTCCAAATCCAAGAAGCATCAGCGCGGGGCTGCTGATCCCGATACCGATCGCGCCCAGGCCTATGCCCATTCCCATGATCCCGACATTTTCGATGGTCGAGTAGGCCAGCAGTTTTTTCAGGTCGGTTTGAACAACCGACATCATGATGCCGAAAAGCCCGGTGATGACAGCGATGATCATGATCATGATCCCGATGAAGTATGCATCCGACTGAACATAGGTGAGTACCCTGACAATCCCGTATATGCCCATTTTGATCATCACCCCCGACATGACCCCCGAAACATGCGAAGGCGCCGCAGGATGAGCCTCCGGTAGCCAGGTGTGAAACGGGACAAATCCTGCTTTAACAGCAAAACCGGCGAAGAAAAGGAAGAAGAGCGGGGCATTGGGCTGCGTGGTAAAGTAAATCCTCAGGCCTTCGAAACCAAATTGACCGGTGACGGATTCGGCCAGAAGGAAACCAATGATCAGCAGTACCAGTCCGATGTGCATCTGTATGAGATAATTGACTGCTGTTTTCAATGTAGTCCGTTTCTCCGCCTCAAAAAGAATGAG
Organism: bacterium; assembly: GCA_037141055.1. Taxonomy (GTDB): domain Bacteria; phylum Bacteroidota; class Bacteroidia; order Bacteroidales; family FEN-979; genus CAIVAT01. The sequence goes on from JBAXDH010000070.1 coordinate 3,229, forward strand.
CATGAACGATGATACGGCCATCAGTTCCCAGGCCACCAGGAAGGCGGTGCCGTCGCGCAGCATCAGCACCCCAAGCATCGACAGGTGCAGCCAGCAATAACTGAAATAATGCAACGCAAACTGGGCCGGAGTCTTGTGGAACCTGTATGAGCGGAGGTATCCGTTTGAATACAGCAACCCGGTGAGAACGGTAAAGTTGGTGACCAGGACAAAAAATGCGCTGAGACTGTCAACCGTAAAGGTTAGCGTACCCATGAATCCTCCGGCAGAATGAGTTTGCGGCAGGAGGGCGGGATGAAATAATGCGCCAAGCGCCGGAACAGAGGTGATGAAGATGATGAGCATGGTAATGCCCAGGGTATAAAAGTACCGCATCCGGGTAGGCATTACCAGGATGAAAAATGAAAGGATGACCGGTGTGAAAATGGAAATGTTTTCCATCAGTGGGTGCAAAGTAAAACCATTTGGATGAGCACTGACGGGAAAAACTGCAGTAATTATAAACAGGCAGGTGTTAGTTTGCTACTGTTTAGCACTTTTCACTTCATCCTCTTACTTTTTATTCCGCACTTTACAACGTGCCCGGCACCCAGGCATGATTTGGCCTGCTCACGAGGTTGCATTCCATGCATTTTCGCGTATATACGCGATTTTTTATATGAAAGCGCTGTTTTGGAAGAGATTGCGGCAGCCTGAATATTCTCCCGCTTTGAAATAAATTATTTTTTTACTCTCATTTTCAACCTGATAGCTGTTTTATTCCCCGCGATTCGCTTTTGCCCGCATAATTGGCGTACATATTGTTACATGCAATGAAGGGAGTACCTTCCCCGGTGATAATGTAAATGAGTTATGATTACTTACAAAATACCTTCACGAATTTGCAAAAAATCAAACAGAAAATGCAGCCTCAGTTTATTCGTAAGGCGCATGAATGCTGCTTTTTCCATTACGAATGCATGAGTGTTTAATCAAATTCCATAATTAAGAATCAATCTCCTGCATTTGGAAAACAGTTGCAATATATCAATCTCCAACCCTCACCCATTCCGGCAATTAACATCATTTAGTTGCAACGGCATGGTTATTTCATTCCGGCTTCCCGTAAAAACCGTATGTGACTTTCCGGAAAGTACTTCAAAACTGAGAAAAATGAAAAGCAATATGCACGGAATAATAATTAAAGGGGCCATCCTCCTTTTTATCAGCCTTTTTTCAGTCACCACCGCCTCGATGGCTCAACTTGCCATTTCGGCATCAGCAGAAGCCACCATTGTAACCCCTGACGACATTTCAGCAATGTCGCTATCGTCAACCGATGGAACTCAGTTTACTGTAAAAAACGGGCTCAACCGGCATTTTGACCTGAGCGTTGACGGACTTCATTCTTCGCTTGAAAGTAAGGACGGTGAACAAAAAGTAAGGTACCGCCTGGACCTTGAGCAATGGCAGACATTGTCATATGACGTTACGAACATCCGGCTAAACGTTACATTCGACCGGAAAGTTAAAACCGGGAAATACCTTGCGTCCGGACCTTATTCGATTTCGGTGCATTACAATTAGCAGGACTATTTTCAATAAAAAAGGTATTTTTGCAAAAACAGGTTTGCAATCAACCGATTTGGCATGCTCAGAAATACAACCTGCAATCCCCTCCAAAAACTGTTTTTCGTGTTCCTGGTTTTCCTGGTGTCCCTCACGGGTTGCAGGAAGTCACAGGTACCCGGGGCGGAGCAGCCATACCAGGAAACGTCTGATGTTGTTTACGGGAACGATTCGCTGCAGCGGTATGACCTTTTCTTACCACAGGGCCGCAACCTCCAGACAAAGATAATCCTCCTCATCCATGGCGGCGGGTGGGTTTCGGGAAGCAAACAGGATTGCGATTATTATGCAATGAAGTTTGCTCACCTGGGATTTGCCGCCATTTCGATGAACTACCGTCTGGCAAATGACACCATTCACTGCCAGGAGATGCTTGCTGACATTGATTCCATGATCGCCTGCATATCAAAAAATGCCGGTCGGTGGGGCATCGGAAGTGATCATCTGTCGCTTTTCGGATACAGCGCAGGCGGGCACCTGGCCTTGTTATATTCCTATTCCCGAAACCAAAACCGGAAGGTTACATCGGTGATCTCGATCGCCGGGCCTACCAATGTGCAGGACAGCCTGCTCTGGTATAATCCATGGCTCTACCAGGATATAAAACTGATGGCCGGTGACACGATCCCGGGCAACTGGACAAAGGTAAGCCCGGTTGATTTTATCAGTGCCACCAATCCGCCGACCCTGCTTATCCATGGAATCAATGACAGCCTGGTTCCTGTTTCACAATCAGAAAACCTGGTCAGCCTGCTGCAAACCGCGGGCGCCCCTGTGAAATTGCTGCTGCTGGACCATGAAACTCATTTCTTTTCCGCCGCTGCCATAGGCCTGGTTATTGACGAAACTGCGAACTTTATCTCACCGCACTGACAGGTTGGCGGTTACTACTCGTACCTCAGTGCATCGATCGGGTTGAGCCCTGCAGCCTTGCGGGCGGGATACCAGCCGAAAAAGATCCCGATGGCCGAAGAGAATATAAACGACATGAGGATTGACTGGATCGTGATGGTTACGGGCCAGCTGAGAATGTTGGCTATCAGCTGGGAGACAAGAACGCCCAGCGTCACCCCGATGAAACCACCCAGCAGGCTGATGAGCAATGCCTCGATGAGGAACTGAAGCAGCACGTCGCGTCCGCGGGCCCCCACGCTCATCCGGATCCCGATTTCGCGGGTGCGTTCTGTTACGGAAACCAGCATGATGTTCATGATGCCGATGCCGCCCACAAGCAGGGATATGCTTGCAATGGTGGCCAGCAAAATGGTGAGAATGCCCGAAGTTGCAGTGGCGGCCGTGGCAATGTCGGTTTGTGTGCGAATGGTGAAATCAGCCTCCTCGGAAGGGCCAAGGTTGTGCTTGGCTTTGAGTACTTCTGTGATTTCCTGGGATGCTGCCGGAATCTGGGACTCGGATTTGGCAGATGCCAGCATGCTTTGAATATGGGTGATGGCCATCATCCGTTTCTGAACCGTGGAAAAGGGAGCGATCACCATGTCATCCTGGTCTTGTCCGAAGGCATTCTGACCTTTTTTTTCTGTGATCCCGATGATCTTAAACGGGATTTTGTTGATCCGGATAAAACTGCCCACCGGATCCGCATTCGTTCCGAACAGGTTCGTAACGACGGTCTGCCCGATTATGCATACTTTGGAAGCGCTGCGGTCGTCGCTCATGGTGAATAGATTTCCACTTATCAGTTTCAGGTTCCTGATCTCAAAATAATTCGGGTAAACCCCATAAACAGAGGTCCGCCAGTTCATGTTGCTGTTCACAAGCTGGCCGCTGCTGCGCACCTGGGGGGTTACGTATGCTACGGACGGGCAGCGGTCGGCGATGGCCGTAACATCCTCCAGTGTCATTTTTTGCGACGATCCGGCTTCCATGCGCACACCACCGCTGCTGCTGGCCTGTGGCCAGATCATCAGAACATTGGTGCCGAGGGTTGAGATCTGCGCCTGGATGCTCTGTTTCGATCCCTGGCCGATGGCCAGCATGGCGATCACTGAAGCAACGCCGATGATGATGCCCAGCATGGTGAGAAAGGTCCGCATCTTGTTTTTACCCAGCGAACGCAAGGCTGCAATCAACAGGTTTTTCACCTTCATACTTCATCCTCCTCTGCCAATACAGGCATGTTTCCCATTTCTTCCATGGCATTTCTCGGTTTATCAACGTCAATGGCCTTGATGATTCTGCCATCACGAAAGGTGATATTTCTCTTGGTAAAGGCAGCGATATCAGCTTCATGCGTCACAATCACGATGGTGATTCCCTTCTGGTTCAGTTTTTGAAAAATACCCATCACCTCGAGACTGGTGCGCGTATCAAGATTTCCGGTTGGTTCATCGGCAAGGATTACGACAGGATCGTTTACCAGAGACCGTGCAATGGCCACCCGTTGCTGCTCACCACCCGAAAGCTGGTTCGGAAAATGGTGGGCGCGGCCGGCAAGGCCAACCGCTTCGAGTGCATTCAGCGAGCGTTCGCGCATTTCGCGGGCTGTGACCTTCTTGTTGTACATCAATGGCAGCTCGACATTTTCCAGTGCGGAGGTTCGCGATAATAAGTTGAACGACTGGAAAACAAAGCCGATCTTGCGGTTACGCAGGTTGGCAAGCTGATCCCTGGTAAGGCTGCTCACATCCACGCCATCGAGCAGGTATTGTCCCCGGGTGGGTACATCAAGGCAGCCGATGATATTCATAAAGGTCGATTTGCCTGATCCGCTTTTACCCATGATTGCAACGAAATCATCCTTCATGATGTCGGTATTCACCCCGCGGAGGGCATGTACCTCCACATCCCCCATTTTATAGATTTTTACCAGCGATTTAACCGAAATAATTTCCTTTCCCATGTCAACGTCCTCCCCTGCCACTGCTGCTGCCTCTCTGCATTTGCGGCGCAAAAGGATTTTGTGGTTGCTGCTGCTGACTGGCCTGGCTGGTTTGCGCGGTTGTCATGCTGAGAACCACATCTTCACCTTCCTCTATTCTTCCGCGGATTTCGGTGTTCAGGCCGTCGGTAATCCCGGTACGGACCCTGCGGGGCTTGATGGAGTCACCCACCTTGATCCAGATCATGCCAAAATTTCCGCGCCGCTGGCGATTTTCGCCGCCGGCCATGCCCTGCATGCCGCCATATCCGCCGGATGCTCCGCCGGGCATCATTCCGCCACCTGCGGTACCCTGCTGCCTGTCGGCCATGCCTCTGCCCGATCCGCCTCCGGTACCGTTGCCAGCACCTCCGCCGGAACCATCGTGACGGCCTCCGCCACCACCCCACATGGCACGCTTCTTCCTGATCGAATCAGGCAGGTTTTTCTCCAGTGCATCGAGGTATTCCTGCGGCGGTGAAAAACGCAGTGCCGTCGACGGAATTTTTAGCACACCCTTCTCTTCCTGCACCATTACGGTAATGTTGGCGGTCATGCCCGGGAGCAGTTTCAGGTCGGGATTCGGAACATCAACGATCACCGTATAATTCACCACATTCTGCGTGACGACCGGTTGCAGGCGCACCTGGCGCACTGTTCCGTCGAACGTAAGATCGGGGTGTGCATCCACTGTGAATTTAACCGCCTGGTCCACCTGGATTTTCCCGATATCACCCTCGTCAATGTTGGCCTGCACCTGCATTTTTGTGAGATCATTGGCAATGGTGAACATGGTCGGGGTGCTGAAGCTTGAAGCGACGGTTTGTCCCACATCCACAGCACGGGATACCACTACCCCCGAAATGGGTGCAACGATGGTTGCATACCTTAAATTAATTTTAGCGCGGCTCAGTGCCGACTGCGAGGAAATGGCATTGGCCACCGCAGTTTCGTAGGTGGTGAGTGCAAGGTCATAATCAGCCTGTGCCATCACCTTCTGCTCGAACAGCACCTTCGTGCGATCGAAGTCCCGTTTGGACTGGTTTACCTGGATATCGGATTTTCTGAGTGATGCCTTTGCGTCTTCAACTGCCTGGGCAAGCAGAATGGTGTCGAGAACGGCAATGACCTGTCCTTCTTTAACAACCGAATTGAAATCGACATAGATCTTTTTAATGATGCCCGATACCTGGGTGCCCACCAGAACAGTTGTAACGGCCTGCAATGTACCGCTTGCCCGAACAGTTACCTGGATGTCGCCCTTTTCCACTTTGGCGGTCCTGTATTCAACGATTCCGTTCTTTTTCTGACCGATGATCATCCAGACTGCAACCGCTGCCACAACAACCACGATTGTGAAAATAATCCAATATGCCTTTTTCATTATGATTTGAATTTTATGCCCTGTTTAAAACGCAATTGCTTTTCCCTGGTAAAAATCAAGGATTTTCCGTTTGAATATGTAATCGTATTTTGCCTGGATAAGATTAGATTGCGACTGGGTGAGGTTGTTCTTCTGAATCAGGAAATCAGTGGCGCTCATCACCCCTACCGAGTATTTCTTTTCCGCATTCTGATATACAGACAACACTGCTGCAACCTGTTGTTTGGTGGCATCGTATTTCTTCACCGAGGCGCGCATGTCGGTGTAGGTTTGCTCCACACTTTTCCGTAAAACATTTTTGACGTTCTGCTCGTTCAGCCGGGTTGTCATGAGGTTGATCTTCGCCCGGTCGATGTTGCTCCTGATCTGGCGGTTGCTATAGATCGGAATGGACATTCCCATAGAAAATGATTGTCCGATGTTGTCCCATATCTGTTCAAAAAAAGGATACCCCTCCGGGTTTACACTGCCCTTTTTGCGGCTGGAGGCATAGTTGGTGTTCATGTTGGCACCAAGCGTTATCTTTGGCCAATGAGCACCCTGGGATACTTTCAGGGCCATCATCGAAGCGCTGGTTCTCAGGGAGGCGCTGGTGATCTGAGGCTGCACCGTAAGCGATTTCTGGTATATCTCTTCATTGGTCTGCAACACATCCCCCAATGTTTCATCCAGGACGGGTACCTCAACATCAAAATTATCGGCGATGGGAATGTCCATGAGTTGCATAAGGGTCACCTTTGCCAGATCAAGCTGGTTTTGTGCCGTGATCACCGAAAGATTGTCGGTTGCAAGCTGTGATTTTATCTGCAGCAGGTCACTTTCGGGAGACTTGCCTGCGTTCACCATCTTTTCAGTCCGTGCAACCTGCGACGCGGTGGCCTCCTCCTGGCTCTTTGCCGCGGCAAGGATTTCGTTCGTAAACAATACCTGCAGGTACCCGGTTGTGATGTTGAGCGTAACGTCGTTTTTCGCCTTCTCAATGTCGGATTCTCCCGCCTGCACATTCAACCGGTATTGCCGGATGGTATTTGCGTTCTGCAATCCGTTGAACAGGTTGTAACTGCTGCTGATGCCCAGGTTTGTGGAATGGTAGCCCTCCGTTACGAAGCTGTTTGTAGTCGGGTCAACGTTTTTGCCGACGTTCAGTGCCTCGTTGGCACTCGCACTGACACTGGGAATCCGGTTTGCTTTTGACTGTTCCAGGCTGACTTTATTGAGTTCGTTGCTCATCCGGCTCTGGTTGACCGAAATGTTACGCTGCAGCGCCGTATCCAGGCATTGCCGGAATGTCCAGGGCTTTGTTTGTGCGCTGGCGGTCCCTGCTGCCAGGAACAGGATGACAAACAGCCAACTTGTTGGTTTCATGTTATTCAAGTGGTTTCTCGTAGTTAATAATGTTAAACAGCTGGTCGCGGTAGTGCTCGCTCACCGGGATCTCTTTTTTCCCGATGGTAAGCATGTGTTTTTGAATAAAGTCGATTTTGTTAAATGCCACGATGAAGGAGCGATGAACGCGGATAAAATCATTTGCCGGGAGTTTTTCCTCCAGCGCTTTCATGCTCATCTGGGTAACGATGGGTTTCTCACTGGCATAAATTTTAACATAATCCTTTAATCCCTCTATGTAAAGAATGTCCTTCAGGTTAATTTTATAGAGTTTATAATCAGCCTTGACAAACAGAAAATTCGGGGATGAAACGACATCCCTGGCATTGTTCTGACTGGCAGCACGATCGCGCAGGTCCATGTATTCCTGCACTTTGTTGACCGCCTTCAGAAATCGTTCAAATGAATACGGTTTAAGGAGGTAGTCGATTACGTCGAGATCAAAACCTTCCGTGGCGTATTTTGAAAAGGCGGTTGTAAAAATGACCATCGGCTTGTGATGGAGGCTCCTGATCATCTGTATGCCAGAGATGTCAGGCATTTGAATGTCGAGAAACAGCAGGTCGATGGGTTCATTGCGCAATACTTCCATCGCTTCCATGGCGCTCCTGCATTTTTTAACCAGTTCCAGAAAGGATATTTTCCGGATGTTGTCTTCGAGCAGGTCGCGGGCAAGCATTTCATCATCAATGGCCAGGCAGCGTATCATTTTCAGAACTGAATTACAAGTTCGACTTTATATTGATTACGGTCATCGCTGATCTTCAGATGGTGTTTGCCCGGGTAAAGCAATTCGAGCCGGCGCATCACATTTTTCAGGCCGATGCCCGACCCCTGTTCAATCGAGTTGTCGGTGTGTTTGGCAATGCGATTTTCAACAGTGAACAACAGTTCCTGGTGGCGGCAAACCAGTCGGATGGTAATTTCCGACGATTCCTGGTAACTGACCCCGTGCTTGAAAGCATTTTCCACGAAAGGGATGAGGAGCAACGGCTCGATCGAGCATAATCCCGACCTGCCTTCCGTTGTAAAATCCACTTTTACGACATCCGGCAGGCGCAATTGCTGAAGTTCGATGTAGCTGTGCAGGTACTCAACCTCTTTCTCAAGGCTCACCTTCTCATCTTTGGAATCCTGCAGCATATACCGCATGATTTGTGAAAGCTTGATGATGGCGTTTTCCGTTTCATCAGATTTTTTCCGTGCGAGGGAGCAGATATTGTTCAGGATGTTGAAAAGAAAATGAGGGTTGACCTGCGATTTCAAAAATGCGAGTTCCGACGAAAGTTTCTCCGCTTCCATCTCTTTTTTTTGCCGTTCATTCTTAAACCATTCCATCGTGATCCGCACCGAGGTGCTTAATGCAAAGGCCAGCACGGCCGGATAAAACGGGAAGAAGGCTGTTCGCCAGAAGCTGAACGGATGGTGGTGGGCCATGAACCCGGAAGTTGCAACCGTGAACGCCACATTCAGTCCGCTGATGACCAGCAGGCCAAGAAGAAGCATCAGGAAGTAAAGGAACAATTTTTTTTTCAGCAGGAATTGTGGGATCAGGTAAAGAAAATTATAATAAAAATAGCCTGCCATGAGCATCTGGGAGAACCACCCCATGATCATGAACCTTGTCCTGCCGGTTTCAGATTCGATGAAAATCAGCGGTACCAAAAAGAAAGCAACCCACACTAAAATATGAATCAGCAGGGTATACCATTTTGACCGCAGGCCGGTATTTTCGTCCATATTGATTATTTTCAGCGAAATTATTCAATTCCCGATTGTCTTTTGAACAAAATAGACAGGAGAAGCGATTTTAATGATCGGAAAGATTTTTTCACCGATGAGAAAAATAAGTCAGAAAGATTAATTGCTATATTTGTCGGCCATGTTAAATCAGAAATTGCAGCAGCGGTTAATGCAGAAACTATCACCTCAACAGGTGCTGGTGATGCGTTTGCTGCAGGAGCCGATTCTTTCGCTGGACCAGCGGATCAAGCAGGAGATCGAAGAAAATCCGGCACTGGAGGAAGCCAGCCAGGAGGAAGAGGAGATTGACACACAGGACGACGAATTTACAAGCGATTCGATCGATTCTGACGAGGATGAGTTCCAGGAAGCCGAACCGGTTTCCTCCGCCGACGATGAATTTTCATTCGAAGATTATGTGGATGAGGATGAAATTCCCGAATACAGGCTTGTTGCCAACAACAAAAGTCCGGACGAAGTAACCCGGGAAATTCCCATTATTTCGGGCGTCAGTTTCCAGGATTACCTGATCAGCCAGATCGGCCTGCATAAATTCACCGACAAGCAATACATCATTGCCTCCACCATCATCGGGAATCTTGATGAATCAGGATACCTGTGCCGTGAACTTCCGGCACTGGCCGACGACCTGGCATTTAACCAGGCCATCGAAGCCACCCACGACGAAATTCTCGATGTGCTGAAGATTGTCCAGGCATTCGACCCTCCCGGCATTGCAGCGCGAAGCCTCCAGGAGTGCCTTCTGAACCAGCTTGAACACAGGCCAGACCGAACGTATGCCACCGATCTTGCTACCATTATCATACGGTTCTATTTCGATGAATTCAGCAAGAAACACTACGACAAGATCCTTCAGAAGGCAAACATCTCTGAGGAAGAACTGAGGGAGGCCATTACAGAAATCCAGACGCTGAATCCAAAGCCGGGGAATACGATTTCGGAAGTTTCGCGCGACAGCCAGTATGTCGTTCCCGATTTCCTGATCGCCAACCATGACGGCGAACTCGAACTGACCCTCAATAACCGGTATACCCCAGAATTGTCGCTCAACCGGGATTACATCAGCATGTTGCACGAATACGGCGGGGCAAAGCGAAAACCCGCAGAAAAAGAGGCATTGTCGTTCATCCGGCAAAAACTGGACGCCGCCCGCGGTTTCATCGATGCCATCAGGCAGCGCCAGGAAACCCTGTACACCACCATGAAAGCCATCATGGATTACCAGCGCGAGTATTTTCTTACCGGCGACGACACCAAACTGCGCCCGATGATCCTGAAAGACATTGCCGGCATTGTTTCCCTCGACATCTCCACCGTTTCGCGCGTAGCCAACAGCAAATACGTGCAAACACAATTCGGAACGCTGCTTCTCAAGACTTTCTTCAGCGAATCAATGCTCAATACCGAAGGCGAGGAGATCTCGACCCGGGAGATCAAAAAAATCCTGTCCGATACCATCGAAGCGGAAACCAAATCGAAGCCGCTCACCGATGACGAACTTGTTGACCTCTTAAAGGAAAAAGGCTACAACATTGCCCGGCGAACCATCGCGAAGTACCGGAAACAGCTCAACGTTCCCGTGGCGCGCCTCAGAAAAGAACTTTAATCACTTCGGCATGACTGGCAAAAAACTGTCCGCGGTGATCTCCTATGTGTTTCATCCACTGCTGCTGCCCCTGTACGTTTTGCTGCTGCTGCTGAACGTGAGCACCTTTTTGCTCCGCACATTCCCCTTTTCGTTCAAATTGACCCTTACCGGCATAGTATTCCTGACCACGGTTATTTTCCCGCTGTTTCTCACCTGGATGCTCATGCGCCTGAAAATCATTTCTTCCGTTTACATGCTTGAGAAGGAGGAGCGGAAATACCCGATCCTGGCCATTGCGGTATTTTATTATCTCACTTTTTACCTGCTGAAGGGAATACACGTTTCAACCATATTCAGCTACTATATGCTTGGCGCCACCCTGCTGGCTATCCTTTCGCTGATTGTGAATTTTTACCGGAAAATAAGCCTGCACATGATCGGCATCGGCAGTTTCACCGGGTTGTTTCTCGGACTGTCCCTGAATTTCGGAATCAACCTCTACACGGAGATTTTTTCAGGCATCCTGCTGGCTGGGATCCTTGGATTTGCAAGGCTAAAATCAAACTCCCATCAACCAGCCGAAATCTATTCGGGCTTTTTGATGGGAGCCGCTGTAATGACGATCCTGATGACCCTGCTCTGATCAGAAGGGCATCAGTAAAAAACCTACTGAGATCGGGTACATATCGGGGCCTTTCCCCTTTTGAAAAATACTGCCAAGAGAATAATAGGCATTTACATGGAACCATTTGAATCCTACACGTAACGTAGGGCCATACGCAAATTTCTCGATGTTCTTGGTGTCTTTGAAAGAGGCTTTCAGGGTGTTGCCGGTCTTGAAAATGTAGTCGTCACCGACCCATTTTGAATGACCATAGACCATATACCCGACCTTGAATCCAATTCCCATGGAAAATTTGCTTTTGGTCTTAAAACGAAATTCGATGGGAACTTCAATATATGGCAGCGTAAGCTTGCTGCGCTGGTAACCGATGGTATCCGGAATTTTTACGAATTGCAGGGAGTCCGTTCTGCCCTGGAACATGTAATTCCAGTACATGTTATGAATGCTGATCCCCACCCCGATGGCGAAGCTGAAGTTGCTTTTTCCAAACGGCATGTTGTAAGTTCCGAATACCTGCACGCCCTGGTTGATGGCGCGGGTTTTCATGCCTGAAGGGGTATTCATCCAGAAATCGGTCATCATCCCGACCCCGATGCTGATCTTCTTTTTGGTGGAGGAAGTCACCACCTGTGCCATTCCCGTATGGGGAACTAGGATCGTAATGCATAAAATGACAGCAGCAAGGCTGATTAGTAATTTCCTGGTGATTTTCATAATTATCGTGTTTTACCGCTACAAAAGTAGCTATTTTAACAGGCTGAATAACGTTCAATGTTCCTGAAAATTGGGTTGTCCCCATAAGTTTTCAGGGTAAATGCCATTGCGGACCAGTTCGCGGATGCTTTTCACGACCGTCTCACGGTCTTCCTTGTAAGTCATCCCAAACCATTTTTCGTTGCAATGAAGGATCTTCACGGTGGCCTTCTGCGATTTTACCAGTTCATTCACCACGCTTGGGATATAGAACTCAGCTTTCAGATTATCCGCATTCTTTTCGATGAATGTTTCAAATCCCTGGTTCAGAAAACCGAAAAAAGAGGGCGTAAACCCCCAGAAATTCATGGAAACAAAACTGTCGCCGGGAATCATCACATGCTGTTCCTTCTCGTTTTTGTAGGCGATTCCCGTTTCAAGCCGTTCGATGCTGGTGCGTTCCACCACATCGACCAGGAAGGAGTTTTCATCGGGCTGACAAACCCCGCGCGACACGGTGCCAAATTCCGACAATGTGTTCGCCACGCGATAAGCCACCATGCAATAATCGTTTGATCGCTCCGGTGTCCAATCCCTGAAATAATCGGCGAGGGTTTCAAATGCGCCCCGTCCGTAGAAATCATCGGCGTTGATCACCGCGAACGGACCATTTATCTTCCCGTCGGCCATCATCACGGCATGGCCGGTACCCCACGGTTTGCTCCGGTTATCGGGGATTACGATCCCTTCGGGAACCATCCAGGTTTCCTGGAATACATAGTCGATGGCGATCACATCTTTGAGCCGTTCCACGAAGGCCTCCTTGAAATCGTCCTCAATGGCCTCCTTGATGATGAATATCACCTTGCCGAACCCGGCCCTGATTGCGTCATATATGGAATAGTCGATGATGGTCTCCCCCGACGGGCCAATCCGGTCGAGTTGTTTCAGTCCGCCGTAACGGCTGCCCATACCGGCAGCGAGAATTAAAAGGGTTGGTTTCATAGTGAGGTTTTTTACCCCCGTCCCCTTTCCAAACGGGGAGGGGTGCCGGGTGGGGTCTATTTCCAATTTCTTAGTTTGTGCCCCGAAAGTGCATAATAAAAAATATACAGATAACATGGAATGATGATCCAGTAAGCCTGTTGCGGGCTGAACAGGTCGACCATCCTGCCATAAATCAGCGGCAATACCGCACCTCCTGCAATGGCCATGATCAGCAGGGAAGAGCCGATTTTTGTAAACCGGCCCAGTCCGTCGATGGCCAGCGGCCAGATGGCCGGCCACATGATGGCATTTGCCAGCCCGAGCAGTGCGATGAAGAACACCGACAGATCAAAGGGCAGCGCCAGGTCAAAACCTGCCAGGCCGATCGAAAAAGTGGCCTGGGAATGCATTCCGGCAGTAAAGATGGCCAGCATGCCAAAAAAGATTCCCAGCAGCGCGGAGATCATCAGGGCTTTCTCCTGTTTCAGGTACTTCGGAATGGTTGCAATCCCGATGATATATCCAAGCACCATCGCGGCAAGCGTATAGGAGGCAAAATATTTTGCAAGTTCGAACGAAAATCCCTGGGCTTTGCCGTAATTGATGATGGTATCCACGGCAACCACCTCCACTCCCACATAAACAAATATGGCAATTACGCCAAGGATCAGTTGTGGAAACTGGAAGATGTTCGTCCTGGAAAGGTTGGCAGAGGAGGTGGTTTCATCCTCCTTGTCGGTATCAATGTCGGGAAGGACGGAAAACCTCAGCAACACGGCCAGGATGACCAATACCACCGCCATAATGATGTATGGAAAAATGATCCGGCCGGCCAGTTCGTTGAGCACGGTGGTTTTTTGCAGTTCATCCATGGCGGCAAGCAGGGTTTTATCGTAACGGTCCATCCCCTTTAGAACGATGGCGCCCAGGATGAGCGGACTGATGACCCCGGCAATTTTATTGCAGATGCCCATGATGCTGATGCGCTTTGCTGCGCTTTCAAGCGGTCCCAGGATGGTAACGTACGGGTTGGATGCTGTTTGCAGAACAGCAAGCCCGGTGCCCTGAATAAACAAACCGGTGAGGAAAAGTCCGTACATCCTGGAATAGGCGGCCGGGATGAATACCAGGGCGCCAATGGCCATGAGAACAAGCCCGAGCGACATCCCGTTTTTAAACCCGGTTTTGCGCAGGATGAACGCCGACGGGATGGCCATCACAAAATAAGAGATGTAAAATGCAAAAGCGACAAAATAGGATTCGAAATTGTTTTTTTCACAGGCAATTTTCAGGAAAGGGATCAGCACCGAATTGAGCCAGGTAACAAACCCGAAAATGAAGAAAAAAATGCCGATGATGGTGATCGAGAGGATATAATTCCCCGTTGACCGCCCTGCGAGAGGTATTCCGGACTGGTTTGCCATGAATAAAAATTTTGCTGACTGCTGTTTGTATGAACCCGGCAAAAATAGAGAATTCAGCGGAACTAAAACAACGATTTAACCACAAAGTCGCACAAAGTCCGGCACAAAGGAACACGAAGTATTCGATTACCTATGATTTATCCTTTGTGTACTTCTATGATATCCTTGGTGGCCTTTGTGGTTAAATACGAATTAAACTGCGCAGAAATACGCAACGGAAATGCATCATTTCACCCTGGTCCTGGTGTGTATTTTCGCACTAAGATCGGGTATTCCAGCGCTTGAAAGCGCCATGGCCCCGGATGTAATTTTACATCATAAAACATAAACCACTCACAAAAAAAAACAAAGCCATGAAAACGTTAAAATTTTTCTCAGTTCTCAGTCTCGCACTGATCTTTGCAACGGCAAACACAGCTTTTTCCGCAATTCCTGAAAACCCGGGAAACCGTGAAAAAAAAGGAAACATTATCACTTTTAATGTCAATGTCCACCTTGCGGCCGACCTGGCCATCTGCGGCACCTACCAGGTAAGGCTGGTATATGCAGACGGAAGCCTGGTAGTCCCTCCACAAACGTTCGTTCCCGGGTTATCCAGCTACGTATTCAGCAAATCGCTGTGGCCGGACGCCATCATCCCAATGTATATCTGGAAAACCAAAATTACTGCGGTGCTTGTTTCGGTTGCTTCCAATGACCTGGGATGCCCGGTTGACCTTGTTACCCGCCCAGATTCCAAATTGGTTCTGTGGACTGCCGGCCAGGTGATAACCTTCGATCTCTTCCCCAATCAAATTTTGAATAAGAAAGAATCTGCCAGGCAGAAAATTAAAGAATGAATGCAGCGGAATACAGACCATTCAAAAAAAGCCGGGATCGATCCCCGGCTTTTTTTATGAATCTTCTGGCTTTCCGCTTTTATTCCGTCTCTTCTGCAGGTGTTTCCGGCACTTCGCCATTTACTTCCCTGAAAGGTTTTTT
>JBAXDH010000071.1:0-18525 GCA_037141055.1 bacterium
CTTCGCACCTCTTCAAGCACCTGTGCGATGGTTTTGCTCCGGAGTTTTCTGCCAAAAGTGTAAATCACATCGCAAAAGCTGCAGTCGAAAGGGCATCCGCGGGTGGTCTGAAGTAAAACTGCCGTGTAGGAGGAGAGGTCACGGGCAAGCAGATCCCATCGCGGTGCCGGTGTTTTTGCCATGTCGGGCTTTGAAACATTCCGGTAGATGCGCTGCCATGATCCGTTTTTATAATCTTCGAGAAATTTTGGCCAGGTCTCTTCAGCCTCACCGTGGAAGATCACATCGATGCCGGCCATTTCCCGGTGAATGAAATGCTCCACCCCGATACCACCCAGGATGATCAGCGAGGAAGGACTGACCTTTCTGCCGTGACGGGCAATCTGCAATGATCTGTTTTGCTGGTTGGATGTTACTGAAATCCCGATGATGTCGAAGGTGCTGTTTTCAATCAGGCGGTCAACCTGGCCGGAAGCGTATTCATCATGCAACTGAACATCGTGTTCAGAAGGTGTAAGTGCGGCCACAGCGGCAATGGCATGCGGGGCAAACAGTGTTTTGGCAAAAAGATATGGAATGCCCTGCGTGATCTGGCTGTCGATATCACCGGGTGTTCCCGGGCTGATAAGCAATATCCTCATAGGCTGTCTTTTCTTTCGTGGTTCGGAATGTAAAATGCAATGCCTCCGGCAGCTTCAGTCCTGCCATTCGCGCTTTGCCCGATGCACCATGATTTTTTAAGGTTTCGGCAGTATGCCTGGCCTGTATCCGGTCCCCTTGAAAATTGTGAGCAACTGCCGGCGTGGTGCGACGCCAGTGGGGGCCAGGCCGATATGAACCCACGTACCGTATTCGTGGATCAGCTGATCGAAAACAATCCCGGAGGCTGCGATCGCCTGTGCTATTTCGAGCACCGAACCGAACGACGGCACGATGAAATCGGCCGCAAGCCCGTGCAGATGGGCGCTGGTTTTCGAACCGCCGATGAATGTGTTGAGGGCCGCACAGCGGTATCCGCTGTTGATGTGTATGGAGGCACCACCAAGGAGGGTGCGGACCTCTTCGAGAACCCCTGCTGTGCGGTTCAGGTTCAGCAATATTTCCGGGGACGGCGTGTTGTCAATTCCCTGGCGGGCTCCGGCCTGGCTGAATGTCAGTTCTTCAAGCGTAAAATGTTCACTGATGAGATTTGGCATAGGATGTTATTTTTAAAAACGTAAAAATAACCAAATTTTACCAAATCAAATTATGTTTATGACCATTCTGATATTTTCATTTCCCGTGGCCGGACAATAGGGTCCAAATCGAACCATTTTTCGGGATGCATGATGGCCGGGGAGCCGTTTTTGAATGAAAATTCGTTGGTATGCCTGTTGTATGTGTAATCCTGCGACCATACCCGGTGGTTTCGTTCGATCTGCTTCAGCGCATCCGTGATGAACAGCAGTTCCTGGTCAGTCATGGTTGGATGAAGGGAGAGTCTTACCCATCCCGGTTTTTCAGAAAGATCGCCGTTGTTAATCTTTTCCGTGATCGTTCTGGACCTTTCATGGTCAACATTCAGAAGGTAGTGTCCGTAGGTTCCGGCACAAACACATCCGCCGCGAACCTGGACCCCGAAACGGTCACTGAGCAGTTTAACGATCAGGTTGTAATGAACCGGCCTGATGTAAAATGAGATTACGCCCAGTCTTTGTTCCATGTTGTCAGCAAGGATCTGCAGGTTCGGAATGGTCCGCATTTCAGCAAATGCAAGCCTGACCAACTCTTTCTCCCGGGCATGAATATTGCCGGTTCCCATCTGGTTTTTCAGTTCGATGGCCAGTGCCGTTCTGATTGCCTGGAGAAACCCCGGCGTACCCCCGTCTTCACGAACCTCGATGTTATCTGCAAATTTGTATTCACCCCAGCGGTTTGTCCAGTCAACAGTGCCACCGCCCGGCTGATCAGGAACTTTGGAAGTATATAGTGCGGAATCGAACACAAGGACCCCCGAAGAGCCTGGTCCTCCCAGGAATTTGTGAGGGGAGAAGAATATTCCGTCCAGTTTCTCCATCGGGTCTTGAGGATGCATGTCAATGGGGTCATACGGCGCCGAAGCGGCGAAGTCGACAAAAACAACGCCCCCGAATTCGTGCATCAGCCTGGCCATGGCAGGATAGGGCGTTCTGATACCGGTTACGTTTGAACATGAGGTGAACGACCCGATCTTGACCTTCCGGTCTTTGTATCTGATCAGCGCCTCCTCCATCCGGTCAAGGTCAACCAGCATTTCCGGGCCCGGTTCTATCACCACCACATCTGCCTCCGTTTCGTACCAGGAAGTATGGTTGGAATGGTGCTCCATGTGCGTGATAAAAACCACAGGCCTGTCTGCTTCCGTTGATCCGGGCTTTTGAGCGTGTTTGCCACCCGCCTTCAATCCAAGGATTCGCTGGAACTTTACAACCGCACCGGTCATGCCGAATCCGGTTGTAATGATAACATCGCCTTTGCCGGCATTTACGTGACTTTTAATCCGCTGATGGGCGAGGTGATATGCTTCGGTCATCAGTCTGCCGCATTCACTGGTTTCGGTGTGGGTATTCCCCACGTACGGTCCGAATTTATCGGTAATTATTTTCTCAATGGGCAAATACAGCCTGCCGCTGGCAACCCAGTCGGCATAAATCATCGTTTTCCGCCCGTATGGAGTGTCGAAAGGAAATTCGTTCCCGATAATGTTTTTACGGAACTCATTGAAGTATTTTTCTGGATTCATATGGTTGGCGGGGCTTACGGACTGCAACATGTGTTGGATTCCATGACCAGTGTCGTATTCAGGTATTCCATGATGATTTTCGTGATAATGACCTCTTTAGTCGAGTGAATATCCAACACCCCTGAAACCGGATTTTTTACAGTGGCATTGGTACTGGCATGGAGGATGATTCCTGAACAATCCTTAAGATTGTACATGATGCCGCTATCCGAAGTCAGCATCTCGCTGAGCCTGTTCCAGCGAAGTTCCTCGTCTGCTATTTCTCCTGATTTGATGGTCAGAACCAGGTACCCCTTCGGACTATTTGGATATGCCGACAACATGATGCCGTCATCAGTGGGAATTGCTATTTTCATGGGTCGTGTTTGTATTTGATTCTTCTGTTGATAATGTGCAAAATTAAGGTCTTTGCATGTTATAATATTATCTATGGCTGTGATAGTTAATAAGTTGCATATATGATACTCGACTTGTATGTATGTGATGTTCCTGTTTGTAAAATGTGATATTTATCACACGAAGATGTGCTAAATTGTTGCACTTTTGCAATATCATCATCGATTGTTATTACTGAAAAGGACACCATATGATACCAGATTTCAGTCCAGTTTTGAATGCCTGCCGCGATTGCAGCGAGAAATCCTGTGCTGCTGCCATCCTTCATGTGAAGGAACTTGACCAGATCAGGGAAAACAGCCGCGCTGCAACGTTCAGAAAAGGTGACATAATGGTCCATGCCGGATCAATGACTTCCCATATTATCTATTTGAAATCAGGCCTCGTCAAGGAATATGTGAAAAGCGCAAACGACAGCGAGCAGATTCTCCAGATTGTCAGCAAATTTACCTATCTCGGACTACCTTCGTTATTCGGCGACCGGGTCAATCACTATTCTTATGCGGCTCTTACGGATGTTACAGTCTGTTACATCGACGTCAATATTTTCAACCAGCTGATCAGGGACAACGGAAATTTTGCTTATGAAATCCTTGTCTCTGTAAGCCGCGACAGCCTCAACAACTTTCACCGGTTCATGAACCAGTCGCAAAAGAAAATCTATGGCAGGGTGGCCGATGCAATCATATATTTTTCCAGGATCATTTTTGAACTGGAAACTTTTGAGTTGCCATTTACACGGCAGGAATTTGCCGATCTGATCGGCCTGTCGCGGGAAAGTGCCACCAGGGTCCTGACAAAATTCAAAGACGACGGTATTCTTTCCATCGACGGACGCCAGATAAGTATACTGAAACCCGATCTGCTCGCGCGGATCAGCAAACACGGATAACGGAGCGATGGCTGCAGGAATAAAACAACCGTCATGAAGAAGCCGGCGGATCACTATACAGGGATCATACTTTCGGGTGGCAAAGGGACAAGGGTTGGCAGGGACAAGGGCCTGATAGAACTCAACGGAAGGAAAATGGTGGAATATGCGATCGATATCCTTTCCCCGTTCTGCACCGAAATCATCATTTCATCCAACAATCCTGACTACCATTCAGTTGCCAGCCGCATCGTACCCGATATTTCGGCAGGATACGGCCCGATGATGGGCGTTTATTCAGCCCTGAAAAGTTCTTCAACCACCCTGAACCTCATCCTTGCCGTGGACAACATCTTTGTGACCGGGGCATTTTACCGGTATCTGCTTTCAAAGAACCTGCCGGAATGCATGATTGCCGTGCCTTATGTGAATGACAAATATTTTGAACCGCTTGTTGGTTATTATTCAAAAGGTTGCATCCCGGCAATGGAACAAATGATGGAAGAGGACAACTACAAGCTGCCTGATCTTTTTACAAAGGTTCCTGTCCTTAAACTGATGGTGGAAAAGGAGCTGAATGATTTCCATGCCGGCTATTTTCAGAGTCTGAACAATCCGGAGGATCTTTTATCGTTCAGTGCATCTCACCGTGGTCTTTTGTAAAATTTGTTATCCTCGGTTTACTTTTTTGCAGGCCTGTCGTACTGGCAGCAACCCGGCAGTGCATCATAGGTCTTGGCATCAGTTTTTGTATGATCTGTATCATGTCCCACTTTCGAAACGGCCTCCTCAATCTTCAGTGTTGTGGTTTTGGTGTCATCATATGTCACTGTTAACATTGCATCTTCTGAATCCCAGGCTGCCTTGGTTACACCTTTTACAGAATTCGCTGCCTTCTCAATCCGCGTTTTACACATGCCGCAATTGCCGTAAACTTTGATTTTTTCCGTTTTCGAAACACCGGCAAAAACGGAGGTCATGCTGAACATTAGCAGCGTCAGTATTAATATCGTCGATTTTGTTTTCATTTTTCTGGGAATTAGTTGGTTTACAATTATCGGCAAAAGTAGGTAATTTATTAACAGGAAGGAAATCTTCCGGAGACTGCCGTTTATTAAAGGTTTGCCATGTGCCTGGCGGCAATGCTGGTTTACACCGGGTTGGTTTTGGAATTGGTTTTGTAATGTTTTCAGCGGTATTATCTAAGATATTTGTAACTTTCGAAAGTTCAATGCGTCAATGACAGATCAAACTGCGGATGCATAAAGGGAAAATCAAACTGAAATAATATCAAACTTTAATTTTTAACCATGAAAAAATCAATCGCAATTACCATTTTTCTTGCTTCTTTTGTCTCCTTTTCAGGGATGACCCAGGAACTGAACCTGGATGAAATTCTAAGCAAATATTATCAAACCATGGGGATTGATAAAATGAAGGAGTGGAAAACCATTACCGCGACGGGAAAATTTATCAGCCAGGGTATGGAAATTCCCGGTACCAGCTATATGAAAAGACCGGACAAAATACGATTTGAGCTGGAGATCCAGGGGAATAAAATGCTCCGGGTTTTCGACGGGCAGGCCGGATGGGTTGTTGCCCCATGGTCGGGCACTATGGATCCCCAGGATATGACTCCGGATGAAGTGAAAAACATGAAAGAGCAGACTGATTTTGAAGGAATACTTTACAACTGGAAAGAAAAAGGACATAAAGTTGAACTCATCGGAAAGGAGGATATGCAGGGTACACCTGTATACAAAATCAAGGCTGTCCTCGCCAACGGAAATATAGAAACGCATTACATAGATGCAGAAAATTTTGTCACGCTAAAAGTTTCCTCAGTCACTAAAATGCAGGGAAATGAGGTGGAAGGCGATAGCTATCCGAGCAATTATAAGGAGGTACAAGGTGCCATGATGCCATTCGCCATGGAGAGCAAGTACAATGGCGAAACTGGTGAACGCATGGTTATAGATAAATATGAGATCAATGCTGAATTGAGTGACAGTTTGTTTGTAAAACCTGCTAAAAAGAAATAAAATGACCAGCCATCTCAACCAGTTACAGGGAAGGAACGCCTTTGTATGCCTGTTATCCTTTCTATTCCTTTTTTCAGGTTCCGCTTATTCGCAGGGTGCATTGAAAATTGACGAGAATACGTTCGGTGATATAACAGCCCGGCAGATCGGACCGGCCACCATGAGCGGCCGCATCTCGGCCATCGACGCGGCGGATAAAAACCCCGCCCTGGTATACGTGGGAGCGGCCAGCGGCGGATTGTGGAAATCAAAAAACTATGGCACCACTTTCAAGCCGGTTTTTGACAAATATAACCAATCGATCGGTTGCATTGCCATCGATCAGGCTCATCCCGATACGGTTTGGGTGGGCACCGGCGAAGTTTGGGTGAGGAATTCCACCTCGGTGGGCGACGGAATTTACAAAACCACCAACGGTGGCGAAACCTGGAAAAAGATGGGGCTGGAAAAATCGGAACGGATCGCGAAGATCATCATCCATCCCAAAAACCCGGATATTATCTATGCCGCTGTTGTCGGGAACCTCTGGAATTCAAGCTCCGACAGGGGGCTTTTTAAAACATCCGATGGCGGGAAAACATGGGAGAAAATTCTGTATGTGGATGAAAATACAGGCTGTTCCGATGTGGCGATTGACCTTCAAAACCCCGACATTCTCTATGCCGGGATGTGGGAATTCCGCCGTACCCCGTGGTCGTTCAGTTCGGGAGGCAAGGGAAGCGGCCTTTTCCGGTCAGCGGATGGCGGCAAAACCTGGACAAAGATCACCAGAAACCTTCCGGAAGGGATGCTGGGCCGGATCGCGCTTTCGGTTTCTCCTGCGAAACCGGATATCGTTTACGCACTTATTGAAGCAAAAAACAGCGCATTGTACCGTTCGGGCGATAAAGGATTGAACTGGAGCAAGGTTACCGAATCCCAGGCTGTGAGCGACCGTCCCTTCTATTTTTCGAATGTGGTGGCCGATCCCGCCGATACGAACATCGTTTACAAGCCAGGTTTTATACTGAACAAAAGCCTCGATGGTGGTAAAACATTTAGTTCTGCGGCAGTTGAAGGAGGAAATTATCATGGGGATTGCCATGTGCTGTACATCAGCCGGAAGGACAACAACTTCATCTACATGGGAACCGATGGCGGCGTCTATTGCTCGATGGACAAAGGAAACACCTGGAGATTCCTGGGCAACCTGCCGGTTTCGCAATTCTATCACGTGAGCGCCGACATGGCCAATCCGTTCAATGTTTACGGCGGATTGCAGGACAACGGGTCGTGGTACGCACCATCACGCTCGGGGTACGGAATTTCAAATTCCGATTGGAAAAGCGTGGGGTATGGGGACGGGTTTTATGTGTACTGTGATAAACTCGATTCCAACATTCTTTACTGGCAGTTCCAGGGAGGCAGGATTGCCCGGTACTACAAAAAATCGGGCGAATATAAATCTTTGATCCCTTTCAAGGACGAAGTAACCGGCGATCTTCGCTTCAACTGGAATACACCGTTGATATTCAGTCCGGCCGGCAACCGTTTTTATACCGCAGCCCAATGCCTGTTTAAAACAAACAACCGTGGCGATAGCTGGACGCGGATTTCTCCCGATCTGACTACAAATGACCCGAAAAAGCTGAAGCAGGCAGCTTCCGGCGGGCTGACTTCAGATAATTCATCAGCCGAAAATCATTGCACCATTTACACCGTGAATGAATCGCCTCTCGACAGCCTCATCATCTGGGCGGGCACCGATGACGGGAACCTGCAAGTGACAGCCGACGGCGGGAAAACATGGACCAATGTAGTTAAAAACATCCCCGGGCTGCCCGTGGCAACCTGGTGTTCGTATGTTGAACCAGGCCGGTTTGACAAAAACCGGGTTTACGTTACTTTCGACGGACACCGAACAGGCGATAAGACGCCCTGGGTGTTCACCAGCGGAGATTTGGGAAAAACCTGGAAAGCATTGTCGGATACAACGATCAAATCGTATTGTCATGTCATTAAAGAAGACCTGGTAAATCCCGGTCTGCTTTTTCTCGGCACAGAGGCCGGGTTGTATATCTCTGTCAACGGAGGCACAAACTGGGCCCGTTTCAAAGGCAATATCCCCAATGTTCCCGTGATGGATATGCTGGTTCATCCGCGCGAACAGTCGCTGGTCATCGCCACGCACGGGCGGGGCATCATGATCATTGACGACCTCACGCCTTTAAGGAAGTTATCGGATGAAGTACTGGGTTCGGAACTGACCTTTCTGAAGACCAAAGATTATATCATCCGGGAAAGTTCCTCCAGTCAGTTCTGGACCGGAGATGACCAATACTCAGGGCAGGTTCCCAAAGAAGCGGCTCAGATCGTCTATTTCCAGAAGAAACGCCATGTGTTCGGTGAAATGTACATGGAGGTCTATGACAGCAGCAATAAAATGATCCAGAAACTTCCGGCCGGAAACCGCAGAGGAATCAATGTACTATACTGGACCATCAGGATGAAGCCTCCCAAAGTTCCGTCATCACCGCAGATTGAAGGATCATCCATGATCGGGCCCAATTACCCTGCGGGTGAATACACCGTGAAACTTTATAAGGGAAGCCAGGTCTATGATACGAAGATCAGGTTGCTTTTTGATCCTGCTTCCCCCCATTCGCCGGCGGACCAGGAGGTCCGTCAGAATGCCCTGATGCAGGCCTTTCATGCGCTTGAAACACTGGCATGGCTCAACCGACAGGCAATAACTGCCAGGAATGCAGCAAAGGATCGATCAAAAGAGGTCCCGAAATCACTGGCCCGGAAACTTCATGAAACGGAACTTCTTATGGACAGCCTTCACCTGAAAATGGTTGTGGTAAAAGAGGGAAAAGTCGTGAATGAAGAGCGGTTGAGGGAAAAGGTCGGTTTTCTGTATGGTTCGATCATGAACTACAAGGGAAAACCAACTGACTCTCAGCTGAACGGTCTGTCATCCCTCATAAAGGAGGTCGATAAGATCAACGCCGATATTTCTGCTTTCAGGGAAAAAGAGCTCCCGCTCATCAATGCTGCACTTGTGAAATCAGGAAAGAAAGAGATCACCCTGATATCTGTGGAAGAATTTATGAAGGAACCATAATATAAAGAATGTTTAACCCTGCGAACCGAAATGATCAGGAGTATGAGATGAACGGATAATTCAAAGGCCGGGGCCGTGAACAGGAATCTGAACAAGCCATAGCCAGATATGTCATTTGCTTCATATTTATATCATTGATTATAAATCAATTATGAATATTTACGTTGATTATTCAACCTAAAATCGTAATTTTGCGAACCTGATTTTCTGTCAGGAAACAGAATAATAGCGTAACTAATTGTAACCTGGTTTATTTTTTATGCGATTCCGAATAATAGTTCTGGCCAAGCAGGTGCCTGATACAAGGAATGTTGGCAAGGATGCCATGAAAGCCGATGGCACCGTGAACAGGGCAGCCTTGCCTGCCATTTTCAACCCCGAAGATCTTCACGCACTGGAGCAGGCACTGAGTATAAAGGATAAAATTCCCTATGCCGAAGTAATCCTGCTGACCATGGGCCCCACGCGTGCTGCCGAAATCATACGCGAGGCCATGTACCGCGGTGCCGATCAGGGGTTCCTGATCACCGACCGCAAGTTTGCCGGATCAGACACCCTGGCCACCTCATATGCTTTATCACTGGCAGTCAAGAAACTGGCCCCATATCACCTGGTGATATCCGGTCGTCAGGCCATCGATGGCGACACCGCCCAGGTTGGCCCGCAGACAGCCGAAAAGCTCGGCATTCCCCAAATAACCTATGCTGAAGAGATTCTTTCGCTTGATGCCAAGAAGATCATCGTCAAACGCAGGCTCGAAAGGGGAGTGGAGGTGGTTAACTCAACCCTCCCTGCGCTCATCACGGTGAACAGTTCAGCGCCTCACTGCCGTCAGCGTATCGGGAAACGGCTCATGAAATACAAGCACGCCCGCACCGTGACCGAACTGCAGAATGAAACCAAAGACTACACCGAACTATACAACGAACGGCCCTACCTGCTCATTGAAGAATGGTCGGCAGAAGATCTCAAAGCCGATACCGAAAACCTCGGTCTGTCGGGATCACCAACCAAGGTGAAAAAAATTGAAAATGTGGTATTCCAGCACAAGGAATCAAAGACCCTGAGCAATTCAGACAAGGACATTGAAAAACTGATGCAAACACTCATCAGCAGCCACATCATCGGTTAGTATCTCAGAATAAAAACAGAAAATCAAAATCCTGTGAACAACATATTTGTTTATTGCGAAGTAACCGAAGAACGGTCCATTGCCGATGTCAGCCTTGAACTGCTGTCGAAAGGCAGAAAACTGGCAGACGACCTTAAAGTTAAACTGGAGGCCGTCGTTATCGGGCACAAGGTCGTAAAACCGGAAGCCCTGCTTTACCCGTTTGGCGTGGATGTGATTCATTATGCCGACGATGAAAAGCTGTTTCCATACACAACGCTTCCGCACACAGCTGTCATTATTGAACTTTTCAAAAAAGAACGGCCTGAAATCGTGCTTTTTGGTGCCACCAGCATTGGTCGTGACCTGGCCCCGCGGGTAGCCTCGGCGCTCCGCTGCGGCCTGACAGCCGATTGCACCAGCCTTGAAATCGGCGACCATTTTGAAAATAAAACACAAACCGAATATAAGAACCTGCTTTACCAGATCAGGCCTGCATTTGGAGGAAACATCATTGCTACGATTATCAACCCCGAAACAAGGCCGCAGATGGCCACCGTGCGTGAGGGCGTGATGAAGAAGGAGGTGTATTCCGTGAAATACAAGGGGAAACTCATTAAAATAGATTCCAGGAGCATTCTGAAGGACGACGATTTCGCCGTTACCATCATTGAGCGCCACCTGGAAAAAAGCAGGATCGACATCAAGAATTCGCAGGTGATCATTGCCGGCGGTTACGGGGTAGGCTCAAAGGAGAACTTTCAGCTGCTTTTCGACCTGGCCGAAATCCTGGGTGCTCAGGTAGGCGCTTCGCGTGCCGCAGTGGATGCAGGATTTGTGGAACACGAACGCCAGGTAGGGCAGACCGGAGTCACGGTAAGGCCAAAACTCTACATTGCCTGCGGCATCTCAGGAGCGGTGCAGCATCGCGCCGGCATGGACCAGTCGGCCCAGATCATTTCGATCAATACCGATGTCAACGCTCCGATCAACCACATCGCCGATTACACCATCTTTGGAAGCGTGGCTGATGTAATTCCCAAGATGATCAAGTATTACAGGAAAAACTCGAAGTAAAAACCATCATGGAAAATTTCTATACCGACAATCCCCATCTCAGGTTTCACCTGAACCATCCCCTGATGGCCAGGATCGTGAAACTGAAGGAGTCAGATTATACCCAGAAGGACAAGTACGATTTTGCCCCGCTCGATTTTGAAGATGCAATTGACAGCTACGATAAAATAATGGAGATCATCGGCGAGATAAGCGGTGAGATCGTTGCCCCGAATGCCGAATCCGTCGATAAGGAGGGTCCGCAACTGGTAAACAATGAAGTGAAGTATGCCCGCGGCACCAGTCAGAACTACGATGCATTCGTAAAGGCAGGACTTGTAGGTTTTTCGCTTCCCCGCGAATACGACGGGCTCAACATGCCCCATGTTCCCTATGTCATGTCGGGTGAAATCGTGTCACGCGCCGATGCAGGCTTCGCCAATATCTGGGGGCTTCAGGACTGTGCGGAAACCATCCTGGAATTTGCATCTGATGAGTTGAAGGCCGAATTCCTGCCTCGTTTCCACAAAGGAGCCACGGCGGCCATGGATTTAACCGAACCCGATGCAGGCTCAGACCTCCAGGCTGTGCAGCTGAAAGCCACCTACGACAACCACAAACACTGCTGGTTGCTTGACGGTGTAAAACGTTTTATTACCAACGGCGATGCCGAAATTTCGCTGGTACTTGCACGCTCGGAAGAGGGAACCTCTGATGCACGCGGACTGTCATTGTTCGTCTATGACCGAAAGGATAAAGCAGTTACCGTGAGACGCATCGAAAATAAACTTGGGATCAAAGGATCTCCAACCTGCGAACTGGTATTCCGAAACGCACCGGCAAAACTCATCGGCGATACCAAACTCGGCCTTATCAAGTATGTGATGTCCCTGATGAACTCAGCCCGTCTCGGCGTTGGTTCACAGTCAGTCGGACTTGCCGAGGCTGCTTACCGGGAAGCATATAAATATGCCACAGAGCGTGAACAGTTCGGGAAAGCGATCATCAAGTACCCGGCCGTTTACGAGATGCTCACCAACATGAAAGTTAAAATCGACGGGATGCGCTCCCTGCTGTACGAAACCGCACGTTACGTTGATCTTTATAAGTGCTATAGTTTTACTTCCAGGGAGCGTAAACTTGAGGCCGACGAACGCCAGGAAGCCAAATATTACCAGAAGCTTGCCGACATGTTCACCCCGTTTCTGAAACTTTATACAAGTGAGGCCTGCAACCAGATTGCTTACGATGCCATCCAGATTTTCGGCGGTACCGGCTACATGAAAGACTTCCCGATCGAAAGGATATACCGCGATGCGCGAATCACAACGATTTATGAGGGCACCTCACAATTGCAGGTGGTGGCTGCGATCCGCTATGTTGGGAATGGCGGTTACCTTTCTGCCATGCGCGAAAGGGCAGAACTCCCGGTAAAGCGTGAATTGGAATACCTTAAAAATTCGCTTGAAAAAATGACCGATCAGTTTGCGAAGACCGTTGAGAAGATCAATGAATACAGTGACAACGAATATTTCGATTTCCACTCGCGCAGGCTGGTTGAGATGGCTGGGAACGTCCTTATGGGATACCTGCTGCTCTACGATGCAAACCGCAGCGATGAATATACCATGAGTGCCGATATCTTTATACGCAAAGGCCGCGCCGAAAATGTAGCCGCAGTCAGTTTCATCAACAACTGCCACCCGAAAGAGGTAAACGACTACAAACTGTAGTGAATACCTGTAAAAGAGACCGGCCATTACCGATCAAAGTCTCAAAGATCCCTGAAATCTCGTGCGGTTAATTCAGTTCTTTTGCAATGGCAATGGCAGCAATCGTTCCATCGGCGACTGCTGTAGTGATCTGCCTGTATTTTTTACTTATCACGTCACCCACGGCGTATATGCCGGGCATGCTGGTGTGCATGTCCTCGTTGGTCCTGATATAACCCCACTGATCAAGCTCCAGTTTATCCCTGAAAAGTTCGATATTGGGTTTCATCCCGATGAAAACGAACACCCCGTCACTGACCAGGCTCGACACGGTTTTGGTTTTTAAATCTTCAACTTCCGTGATGATTTTATTTCCGTCACGCACAAATGACCTGGGCTCATGGGAAAAAAGCACGCTGATCTTCGGGTTGGAGAGCAATTTTTCCTGGGCCTGTTTGTTGGCCGTCAATGCGTCAAACTGGTGAACCATGGTGATTTTTCCGGCAAACCTGCTGATAAAATCCGCCTCTTCCACAGCTGAATTTCCACCGCCGATCACAACGACCTCTTTATCATCATAATACTTGGCATCGCAGGTGGCACAGTAAGAGATCCCCTTGCCCTTCAACTCTTTCTCACCGGGAACTCCCATCAGGTTGGGAGATGTGCCTGTTGCGATGATGATCCTTTTTGCCCTTACCGTCTCGAATTCGTCTATCACGACTTCTTTCCGTTCCAGGTCAATTTTCGTTACATCGACTGCGACCTTATAGATAGTGCCGCATTGTTTGGTCTGCTCCGACATGTTGTGCGAAAGCATATAACCGGGCTGGGGATCAATAAACCCGGGGTAATTTGAAACTTCATGGGTTGTTGACACCTGGCCGCCCGGGAGCGCAATATCTATCAGTACCGTATTTGCCTTCGACTGGCAGAGATATAACCCTGCTGTAAGTCCGCCAGGACCTGCTCCCAGGATAAGCACATCAAATTCAGAAACGGTTGGTTTAATTTCTTTCTTTATTTCCAGGACCCTTTCGCCGGGCAACATGTTGTCGAGATGCTGGATAATATCGCTTCGCTTGATCCCACCGCTGAGGGTTCCGGGCAATTGCACCCCGTTATCAAAAAACAACAGGGTGGGGGAGGACCTGACTCCCAGGAGCTCTGCCAGCGGCTTGTTATACTGGCGGAATATTTTCATGAACTTGATATCGTTGCCATACAATGCGGCCAGTCCTTCAAACTTGGGAGCCACAGCCTCGCACGGAGGACATTCCGTGGAATAAAAATCGAGAACAACTTTGCCCCCGCCCAGAACTTCCTGTTCGAATTCGTTTGATGTGATTTCTTTCATTTTGGTATCTTCTATGAATTATTGTATGTTTTTTTGCGCCTTCGCGTCTTTGCGGTTATCCTTGCTTTTATTCAAAATACGCAGAAAACCCCAGCTCCAGCAATTCCTTTACCGGCCGGCAATCAGTTGAACAGACATCGCCTGTCCGGTTTTTTGCTACTGAGCCGCACCCTCCTCCGCATGCCAGCTGCATGTTGCAGGTGAGGCATTCTGGGATAGCGGTCACGTCGCGGTTTTCCCAGGCAGCGATCATCTCATTTTTGCGGGAAACGTCGGGGTAGAATGTCCCAAGTGATTCATCTGCTTTCCCTACAGTAGCTGTGCACGAATAGATTTGTCCGGTATAATCAAAGGCCCATTCGGTTTTGCAGGCAGGGCACGCATCGAATAACGGGTCCGGAAGGCTGCCGTTTTCGGCCAGGAATTTCGAAATGGAATATGCAGGTTTATAAAACTCCGGGATGTACGGGTGTTCCTTCACCTGCCGGTAGATGGTTTCATACAGTGAAATCCTGCTGAACAGTTTTTCGGAAGTTGACTGGCAATGATGCAGTTCGTAATTCCGGCCAATCTGCGTTTTGAAGAATTCACTTTTAGTCCAGCCCTTATCTATGGCAAATCGTGCCATTTCAGGAAGACCCTCAATGTTCTCTTTGTCAATAACCATGCGCAGGTTAACAGGTAAACCTTCCTGCAGGCAGGCGTCAATACCCTGTACGATTTTCTCAAAGGTAGCTCCGCCGCCTTTCAGGAAACGACGAGCGTCATGTACACTCCCAATCCCGTCGAGCGTAACCTGGATTTCGCGGATTTCTGCTAATTTCAGGATGTCGACGTACTCTGCCAGCGAATAACCATTTGTTACAAAACAGACTTCAAGGTTCGATTCACGGGCCAGTTTCAGCAGGTAAACCATCAGCCCCTTTTGCTTCGGCGAATTCAGCAGGGGCTCTCCTCCGAAAACTGTGATGTACTTCTTGCGGCCGGCAAATTCACGGCCGACATAATGAAAAAATGCCTCAATCACTTCGGTCGTGAGTTCCTGGTTAGAATTGGCATATTCATCCTGGTAGCAATAGGTGCAGGCGAAATTGCATCTGTAATTCGGGACAAAAAACAATTGCACTTCATCCTCATCGCGGGTGTCGATAAAATCGAGATACTTGCTGCGATAGAGCCGTTCCTCCTCTTTTGCGTCAACCAGGTAACCCTGTTCTTCCATGTTCTTATGAAAATCTAACGCAATCTCTTTTCCATCAAGGAAATCACGCACCATTTTTCCTTCATCGGGATTTAAAATATCTGCGCTGCCGCTGAGCAGGTTAACTATGAAAAAGTTATCTGATCCTGCGATTCCGGAAAAAATATTGTGTTTGGAGTAAATCATTGGATTTCAAACCTTAATCGTGGCAACCTACAATGGTTTTCGACGTTTTGGCGCAACATTGTGCTACCTTTTTTGTTTCTGCCTTTTGAACTTTCACCTTTTTCTTAACAAGACTTTTCATGGTTTTAAAATTTAAGAGTTTGTATTTAAATGGTAACTTTCTTTCCCGCTATGGTAAAACTGGCCACTTCCGCATTCCCCTTGGCATAGGGAGGAGATTCTTCAATAATTTCAACCGAGGCAAATCCTGCCTTTTCAAGTTGCTGCATATATTCAGCACGGGTTACCGACCCGGCCCAGCATTCAGCCACAGCCACAGGATCGTTCCTGTATTCATCGGCGATGGCGGCAGTGGCATAAATATCGCTGATAACGAACCTGCCCCCCGTTTTCAGAATGCGGTATACCTCGTTCCACACAGCCTGTTTGTCGGCAGCATGGTTCAGCGTACAGTTGGAGATTACCAGGTCAGCCGTATTATCGGGGAGTTGGAGGCTTTCAAGTTCACTGCGCACAAAACTGACATTGGTCACGCCGAATTTTTTCGCATTGCGGCGGGCTTTATCAAGCATGCCGTCGGAAATATCGATGCCGTAAACAAAACCGGTTTCACCAACCGTTTCAGCCATGCGCAAAACATCCGTACCACGGCCGCTTCCCAGGTCAACACACACCTCCCCGCTTTTGGGTTCGGCAAAATTGATGGCGCCGCCGCATGATAAGCAGCATTCCGTTCCGGCCAGTTCGCTATACCTGCTGTTAATTTCCTTTATATCCATAGAATGATGGTTCCTTCAATAATATGCTAAAATCAGTTAGTTTTAAGTCGTGATCATTCGTTCCGTAAATTTCATCATGGTTGCAAAAAGAAAAAATCCATGATTTTTTAAATCCGCTGCAAAAGTAAAATATTTTTTCAATAAATCGCTTAAATATCACTATTATTTTTTCTGAAGCCTTTTTTCAGTTTTTTTTAGGGTGTGGTGACAATCTTTGTGTTAAATACCCATGATTTTTATGTTAACTTTGTTTCGTTATTCTACGAAATACAAAACAGAATGATTGCTGAGAAGAAATATTATTCAGGATCACAGGAAAAAATGGCCCGGTATGCAAAAGCAATTGCTCACCCGGCAAGGGTGTACATCCTGGACTTCCTTGCCGATAACATTGACAAGTGCTGTTACAGTGGCGACATGGCCGAAGATATCCCCATTGCACGCTCAACCCTTTCGGAACACCTGAAGGCGTTGAAAGAGGCCGGCCTGATCCAGGGGGAGATCAATCCTCCCTATATCAAATATTGTATCAACAAAGCAAACTGGGAAGAGGCCAGGGAGATGTTCGAGGGCTTTTTCAGAAAATAATGTTGTAATGTGCTGATGTGATAATATACTGATGTTTAATATGTTGAATATACAGTCGTTAAATTTAAATCGTAAATCATATGATGGAAATTAAAATTTTAGGCCCGGGATGTTCCAAATGCAACACACTTGAAAAACTCACACGGGAAGTTGTTGAGAAGAACGGGATCAATGCCTCCATAACCAAAATTGACGACATCATGGAGATCATGAAATATGGCGTAATGTCAACTCCCGCCCTGGTTATTAATGAAAGGGTGGTCCTGAAGGGCCGCATACCCTCATCCGATGAATTAAAGCAATTGTTAACAAAATAATTTCAGTTTATGAAAAAGCACATCTTGTTTTTCCTGACCATGGTTATGACTTCCGCCATGTTCGCCGGCACCCCGGTATCGACGACTAAGATTGAAGTCTATTATTTTCACTTTACCCGTCGGTGCACGACCTGCCAGAATGTTGAAAATGTATCAAAAAAAGCAGTGGAAACACTGTATCCGGAGAAAGTGAAAAATGGCCAGGTCGTGTTCCTGAGTGTAAACCTCGATGAGAAAGCCGGTGAGGCGATTGGTGCCAAATATAAAATCGAAGGCCAAACCCTGATCATAATCTCAGGGAATAAACGTGTCGACCTTACCGATAAGGGATTTTTGTATGCCAACGACAGTCCCGCAAAGTTAAAAGCCGAAATAAAAAAAGCGGTAGACAACCTGCTGAAATAATCATCACATCAGCACATCATCACATCAGCACATCATCACATCAGCACATTATCACATTATGCACTATCTCCAGACAATTCTTGAAAACTCCCAGTACGCTGCGATTACTGCGTTTATCCTTGGGTTAATGACTGCAATCAGTCCTTGCCCGCTGGCAACCAACATTTCGGCAATCGGGTTTATTAGTCGTGATATTGAAAACCGCAGACGGGTTTTTATCAAAGGTCTTGTTTACACGCTGGGCCGCGCAGTTTCATATACAGGTTTGGGGGTAATTCTTTTCTTCGGTGCCAGTAAAATGCACGTCACGCTGCTCTTCCAGGGATGGGGTGAAAAACTCCTTGGACCATTGCTGATAATCATTGGTCTTTTGATGCTCGATTTCATCAGGATAAAATTCCCGGGGTTCTCCGGCCTGACTGAAAAAATGGGAGAACACAGCAAACGCAGCTATTGGGGGACATTATTGTTGGGAATGGTCTTTGCAATGGCCTTCTGCCCATACAGCGGTGTGCTCTATTTCGCCATGCTGATCCCGATGACCATAACCAGTATCAGCGGTTTGTATCTGCCTGTCGTTTTCGCCATTGCGACTGGCTTACCGGTAATTATTTTTGCATGGTTGCTTGCCTTTGCG
>JBAXDH010000072.1:0-18337 GCA_037141055.1 bacterium
ACCTGCGAACCGACCGTATTTGAAAACGACTGTGCAGACATCTGCGTGAACGTAAGCCCGCCGTCCAGCGAACGATAGAACGTATAGGTGGAATTGAACGAACTGCCGCTGTTCGTGACCACATAGACCGACTTGCCCTGAATATTTCCATTGGCGCCAACAGCAACCATCATCCCCGGAATGGCCTGCGTCGAGGGTGTAAAGGTTGTGGTAAATGTTGTTCCATGGTCGGTGCTGCGGGAGAAATTTCCGCCCGAACTGGCGGTCATGCAGGCGTAAACGTTATTTGCATTCGGACCGCTTGTCTGATCGCAGGCCATCCAGTTTTTATCAACGCCTGCAACAGCGGTGACGGAAGGGCCCCAGGTGACACCGTTGTCGGTCGACTTCATCACCTTGACGCCGGCGATGGAACTTCCGTACATGTTCTCATAGAACAGGTTGCCGAGACTGTCGAAAGCAACAACGGGATCTCCCTGCATGGTTGCACCAAAAGCAGGCGTAACGTTGGCCCAGTCAATCCCGTTTTCGGTATGATGCGCGGTATTGGTGTTGTAGGCTGTGAAATACCAGGAAGGAATCAGCGTGCTCTCAGCCATGTTGCTCTCGCCGAAGTCGACACCAAGATTGAAATTATCAAAATTATTAACAGTTATGACCGTTGAAAGCGGAAGGTCTGTGTTTTTGGGACTGGATTCGCGCAGGTATTGGGGTATCTGGTCACGGTTCGGATTATCCTCATACTGGGCAAGAACCGGAAAAGTTGAAAGAAGGGCTGCCATCCCCAGGAATAATGACAATGCAAGCCGGAAGGGAGTATATCTGTTCATATGCGTTGATTAAAATGAAAAGGAGATTCTTTTCACAACGCAAAATTATGAAAAATAATGCTTGTACGCCTCCGTATGTTAAGGCCGTCAGTTCGTCCCGTTTAACATGGGCGGTACGCTTAAAAATGCCTCGAGCCGCTTCCTGTTGAGTTCTTGTGCAGAATAAATTACCGGTCTTCCGTGACAGGTGAAATTCAGACCTCCTAGGTGAAAAGGACGGTCGAATTGCATCGTACCCCCGGTGTAATAGTCCATGTAGCAGTCGGCATATCCTTCACCAGAGCCGGAGGTTTTGCCCCGGTGCGGAACCCGGTTCATCAATTCCCGGTCATGCGCCGACATGTGTTCCACACACTGGTAACTTTGATTGATTTTATGCCCGATCTCATGAAGAAGGGTCTGGTTTACCAGGTTGTTGTAACCTTCGTCGAGCGAAAACGGACTGATGTTAATTTGACCTTCAGTACCCGATCCGCCGCCTCCCCTGAGTTGCTTCCGGATCTTAATGACATTTTGCGACACTACTTTAAGATGCAAAGCAGGAATTTTCCAGAGTGTGCTGACCATGGTCGCCCAGTATGCGGGTAAGACTGTCACACTTTCATTGATTTCAACAGGGTTGCGAATATGATCATCGGTCAGATCAACCCAAAAAGTATTCTGGATCCTGTGATTGATCTGTTCTTTGAATCCTTCGATCCTGACAGGGACCCCTTTTACAATTATTGTGTCGATCATGGACTGATTTTCGTTTCTGTCGGGCCAAAGTAACTCATCCTTAAAGAAATTGTTTGTAAGAATAGTACTGATTTTCATGTAGGTGAAGCTACTACATGAAAATCAGCATATTTCCTACAAATATATTTGTGCCGTATTGTTTATTTTGCTGCTGATAACCAAACACTTCAACATATTCCGGCATCTGCATGATGTTGATGTTTAAAAAACTTCTCCCGGTGTCTGTTTGAACCTGCGCTCAGATTGCTTGCAAAACTACCCCATTGAATTTGTTTACAATTAAAGCAGGAGATACGGCTACGACGTATTTCCAGGATGCTTGATTGCTGCTGTTTTTTGTTACCGGCAAAAAGTGCGTATTCAAACAATATCATTTACATAAACCGCCACCGATGAGAAAAATTATCGTACTGTTCAGCCTGACAATCCTAGTATTTTTAACAGCTTCCACCCTTGTTGCACAGGTAGCTATCAATACCGATGGCAGCAGCCCGGTCGCTTCGGCCATGCTGGATATACAATCAACTACGAAGGGCCTGCTGGCCCCCCGCATGACGCAGGCCCAGCGGTTGCTGGTCTCCTCACCGGCAACCGGGTTGCTTGTTTACCAGACCGACGGCTCAGCCGGTTTTTACTATTACAACGGATCAGCCTGGGTCTGGCTGGGCGGTTCCAACCTCTCGGGATCAGGCAGCAACGGGCAAGTGACCTTCTGGACCGGTACCGGGTCGCAGTCAGGGAGCGGTAACCTGTTCTGGGATAACGCCAACAGCCGGGTGGGGATAGGGACCTCCGCACCCAACCAGCAGCTCGAACTTACCGGTAACCTCAGGATGCCGGCCACTTCAGCCGTCTCAGGCATCATCTATTCCGCCGGGAATCCTTTTATACATAATTATGGAACCTATAATAACTTTTTTGGAATCAATTCTGGTAACCTGACACTCTCAGGGGCCTTTTACAACAATGCTTTCGGCGACAGCACACTGGCTGGTATTACCGATGGAGACTACAACATTGCCATCGGCCAGGGTGCCCTGAAATCGGTCACCACGGGGATGGGCAACATTGGGATCGGTTACAGGGCCGGGAAGGAAATCACTACCGGTGGCTACAACCTGCTTGTGGGATATTACTCCGGGAAAATCATAACCTCGGATGCCAATTCCTTTTTCGGCAATTCTACCGGGATACAGACAACAACAGGCTCCAGCAACACTTTTGTAGGGCAATCCTCCGGTCAAAACAACACCACCGGGAGTAATAATACTTTCCTGGGGAGATGGGCGGGATCTACCAATACCAATGGTTCCACCAATACAGCAGTGGGCAATTCGGCGGACATCGGGGCGGCCGGCCTTTTCAATGCTACAGCGGTCGGCGCCGGTGCGATAGCAACCGCCAGCGACCAGGTAAGGCTTGGGGATAATTACATCACTTCACTTTTTTGTATGGGCGCCTACAACGGAACCACCGGCTCGCCTGCAAATATGGTAGTCGACATCAATGGGCAGATCATGCGCAGCACCGCCTCCACGGTGAGTGGCAGCGGTGCCGCCACACGGATCGCTTTCTGGAGCGGTGCCGGCACCCTGAGTTACAACTCCATCCTTTTCTGGGACAATGCAACCAGCCACCTGGGGATCGGCACCACCACGCCCAGCCAGCAGCTGGAACTGACTGGCAACCTCAGGATGCCCGCCACCACGGGGACTACCGGGATCCTCTATTCTGACGGAAACCCCTTCCTGCAAAATTATGGCACCAATAACAATTTCCTGGGGATCAACGCCGGGAACCTCACTCTTTCAGGGGCATACGGGAATGCAGCTTTTGGAGACAGCACGCTGACCTCGGTGACCTCCGGGGACTACAACATCGCCATCGGGCAGGGAGCGTTAAAATCGGCAACAACAGCCAACTATAACATCGGGATCGGTCTGAGGGCAGGTCAAGACATCCTCTCCAACTCCAACAATGTCCTGGTAGGATATTCCTCCGGTACATTCGTTGCCGCCAACAACAATACTTTCCTGGGCAGTTACACCGGAAACAGGACAACCACGGGATCAGACAACACCTTCCTGGGATACTCCTGCGGACTGTATAACATTAGCGGCAATTACAACAGCTTCCTGGGCCGGAGCACCGGGAACGCCAACCTTTACGGATCAAACAACACGGCGGTTGGCTACAGCGCCGATTTCGGGGCGAACAACCTGACCAACGCCACAGCCATCGGCTATAATGCCACAGCCACCGCAAGCGACCAGGTGCGCCTGGGCGACGGCAACATAAGCACCCTGTTCTGCATGGGAGCCTACAACGGCACCAGCGCATCTGTTCCAAACCTTGTTGCCGATGCCACCGGGCAGATCATGCGCAGCACCGCTACCCTGCTTAGCGGCGCAGGCGCTGCCACGCGGGTGGCATTCTGGAGCGGTGCGAGTTCTCTGAGTTATAACAGCAACCTATACTGGGACAATACCAACAGCCGCCTGGGGCTCGGAACCACAACCCCCGGCCAGCAACTCGAGCTGACAGGCAATATTGAGATGCCGGCTACCTCCCCCACTTCAGGCATCATTTACTCAGGCAGTTCCCGTTACCTGCACAATTTTGGCACTAATAACAATTTCCTGGGACTGCTAAGCGGCAATCTCACTCTTACGACGGCTTCGCGTAACGATGCCATCGGCGACAGTTCACTGATCTCCATAACCAGCGGCAGCGATAATGTAGCCATCGGGCAGGGCGCACTGAAAAATCTGACATATGCAACCGATAATGTTGCTATCGGAACCTTTGCGGGCAAGGCAATGACATCAGGAAGTGACAATACATTTGTTGGATACAGGGCAGGATTGGTTTCAGTCCCGCTTGTGGCCGGGAACGGGACCTTCAATTGTTTTTTTGGCAGCTTTTCAGGCTTGTTCAACACAACCGGGTTTGCCAACACCTTTATTGGGTTTAGTGCAGGGACTGGCAACACAACGGGATATCAAAACACGCTCATCGGGGACAACGCCGACGTGAGTTCCGGGAACCTCTTCAATGCCACAGCCCTTGGAAAAGGGGCCATCGTCAACACCTCCAACAAGGTAGTGATTGGCAACTCCAGCGTGGGCACCATCGGTGGCTATGCGGGATGGACCAACTATTCCGACCGCCGGCTCAAGGAAAATATTCGTTACACAAATGACCTCGGGCTCGATTTCATCATGAAGCTTAAGACGGTTTCCTACAATTATATCAAGGATGAAAACAAAAGACGCCGCGACGGGCTCATCGCACAGGATGTCGAGAAGGCGCTCGGGGAAACAGGCGGCCAGTTCAGCGGCCTGGTGATTGACGACGACAAGGATAAGACCATGAACCTCTCCTACGGCGAACTGGTTCTCCCCCTGATCAACGCTGTTCAGAAACAGCAGGAGATGATCAGCAAACTGTCGGAAGAAAACAGGCAGTTAAGGGAGAGAGTGGAAAAACTGGAGAACAAATGAGGCCCCCTGTTACTGAAGGATAAGCTTCTTCATCTCCGTTTTATCCGCTGTCCGGATTTTAAGCATATAGATGCCCCTGGGGTGCTGTGAAACATCAATCTGCACCGATTTCCCGTCCCAGGCATACTCGCCGGCCAGCGTACCGGCCATGGTGAATAACTGAACCGGGAAGGTTGGAGTGGCAGGGGTTCCGAAGGAATAGACCTCGACGCTGCTGCTTGCCGGGTTCGGCCTGACGCTGACATGGGAAGCCTGTGATTTCAGGTTGTCCGACCCCGTCAGAATCGGGTTGTTTGCAAAGACCACCAGGTTGCAGGCCACATCCAGGAACGGGTTGAACCCGTCGGAGCAATCGGTGCAGGTTACACCCGTGACGCAGTTGGGATTGTTGGGGTGGCACTGGTCAACATAGTTTTCATAAAAAACATATTTCAGCTCCACGCTCTGCCCCGCAATGTAGGGTGTCATGTTGTAATCATACCACTGGGCAATGGCGCCGGGGCACCACCCGGCCCGGTCATAATACCAGGTTCCGTTCTGTGGCTGGCATGCATCGGGATTCGGATTGCAGTCGTACCAGTTATGCTGGGTGAATGTCTGCACCCCGTTCACCCATATGTGGTGGGTGGCATCATAAAATTCGGCTGCATTGGAGGTGTTCAGGTCCCCCCATCCGTGCCCGGTCGACACCACCTTCAGCTTTGCGGCCGCGGCATCCCCCGGGAATGCGAATGTCTTTATCTCCACAGGCTGGAGATTGGCATAATCGCCAAACGGGTAACTCGCATTCCAGACCTCATGCACCGTACTGTATGGATATGCAGGTGTTCCCTTGGTATAATTCAATGTGAGTTTATAATAATAGCCATTGTCGAGCGTGCTGCAATTAAACCTGAACTCTGCCTTTCCGAGCAGGAGCGACATGTAATCCGTAAGGTTGATGGAGTGTGAACATGGCACGCCATACGGGGTGATGTACCGGATGATCTCATACCACTGGCCGTTATGACCCTTCATGTCAACGCTGGCAACCCGGTCCCATTCGCCGCATCCCCCGGGGGGGCATGTAACCGCAAGTGTGGCGGTAATGTTATCGAAGGCGCCCAGATAGGACGGCAGGTCGGCCTGAACGGTCTGTGTGACATTATTTGGGCTCAGCCAGACGTTTTGCGCTGCAACCACCTGGGTAGTCACTGCAGTCTGCACAATGTTGATGTTGACTGTTTCCTCGGCTGAAGCCCCGTAGTTGTTGGTGGAAACGATGGTGAGGGTGTAGGTGCCCCAGTTCGGCGGCGTCCACCATGCAATAAAGTGCCCGTTGTTAAAGGTCTGCGCCGGGATCGTCTCCGAGTTTATGATGAACTTAACCTCCTGCACATTGAACAGTGCCGGGTAGGTGATCGTGGAATAGGCCGAGAGAAGGATCTTTGAAAGCACCGGCACATATACGTCGCCGGCCAGCGGGTGCCTTGCCTCGATATCCGGCACATGCGCCATGGGGTCGATCACCATGAACTTGTTGACCACCGGGGTTGCTGCATTGAAGGTGGCATTCCCCGGCTGCGTGGCTCGTACGGTCACCTCTCCCGGTGCACCGGTAAGGGTTACCGTGTTTCCGCTGACGGATGCCGGTCCCGACACCACTTCGAACTGCACTGGAAGTCCCGAGGTGGCAGTAGCTACGATATCGAAAGGGGCGGCAGAGGTAATCTGATCCGGTATCGGAGGGAAGGAGATGGCCTGGTAACCAGGGTTGAGGACACCGTTGAAATTGGAGGTCTGCCCGATCATGGCAAAATTCAGCAGGTCGGCATCCCGCTCGCCGGTGCCGGTCTGGCTGATAAGTTTGGTAATGGAGGTGTTGTTGCCGCCGGGAACACCCTGGTTGAACTTGTAATACAGTTGCAGGTTTGTTTCCGTTCCCGTCAGTTCATTGGCCATCATATTCTGGATCTCGGTCTGGGTGAGCGCCTTGTTCCATACCGAAACCTCATCGACCCTGCCGCCGTAAACAAAATTGAACCCGCCCAGGATGCTTTTCCCGATGCCGAACGCTACGGCCGGCCCTAGGAAGGTTCCGGAAGCCGCCTTGCTGCCAACAAGGTTCCCGTTGACATACAGTTTGATGGTGCTGCCGTCGTATATCCAGGATATGTGCTGCCACACCTGGGGGATGACCGTGTTTGCAGGGGCAACGTATTCAAAAAAACCGGCCGTTGTAACCAGCCTGCATTCCAGGACCCCGGTGTTGAGCTGGATAAGGTAAAACTCGGCCGTTCCCGAACCGGCACGAAACCCCATATACCCCTGCCCGTAAGCAAGTGCATCACAATAAAACCACCCGGTCAGCGAAAGCTGGTTGCTGCCGGATACATACTGTGAACCGTTCGGCAGCTGAACAAAATCGTCCACCTTGTCAAAATGCAGATACTGGTTCGATTGCGAAATCAGCATCAATGACTGCAGTACCAATGAAATGATCAGCAGCAGCTTAAATCCGGGCGTAAACTTTCTCATAGTGCTATGGTTTTAAATGATGATCTGTTTTGTTATAAAGGTATCTCTTATCTGTCAATATGCGATGGTCACTGGTATAAAAATCTGCACTTTGCATTTTAATTCATTCCGGTATCCACCATATCTTATTCCCGGGCTGATCGCCCCCCTGGTTTGATATGGCGGTTGCGCAATTGGCCGAGTTGTACTCGACCTCCGAAGGCGGGTAGGGCAACCTGTAATGGCCGATGGGGGCTCCCTCGCGCGGGGTCTTGCCGGTTCTGCGGGCAAGTGCGTAAATTTCCCATGGCTGGCGGAATGCATCCAGCATCCACTGGGTGTAAATGAATTCCAGTTTCTCTTCTTCGGTTTTGGCATTCCAGCTGCCATACCGGATAAGCACCGAGGAGGCCTTCAGGTTGTCGGGGATGTTTATCATATCCGGGAAGGTCATCCCGGACAGAGGAAGTTTTGAATTTTCCGCCGTTTTCATCCACCAGGCAACGGATGCATTCACTCCGTTCATGTATTCAATATCGGCAAGATCCTTGTCCACCGCAACTCCGATCCCCCTGAAATAGGCTTCCGCCTTGAGGAAATGCACCTCCGCCCCGGTGAAGAAGATGATGGGCATATAGTTTATATCGTCGATGACGAAATAGTTAAACGGGGAATAGCGGCAGGTCTCTCCCTTGATCTTGAACGACCCTGCCTGGTCCCGGTGCTCGCCATACGGGATCCCGCCTTCCGACGGGGTTGCAGCATCCGGAATCTGGGGATAGGGCACCCATTGGCTGAGATTGTTTGTTTCAAAGAAAATATAGCCCCGCGGATCGAAAATACCGCTTCCGCTGGTACTGTCATTGTCTGAAATCATGCGCCAGATGTTGGATCCCATGCGGAGATTCTTATGCTCGCGGAACGACCAGCTCAGGCTTTCATTTTTAAAGCCGACTGCGGCTGGCCACAGGCAGGCGCTTTCAAGCACCGGGGAGGTCATGTCGTAGCCGATGAAGACCGGCCGGTTGTTTTCAATGATATCCCTGATGATCGCCCCGGCGGCGACAGGCTCCTTTTCCGCCATGCGCATGGCATGCCTGAGGCGGAGCGAGTTGGCCAGTTTCCGCCACTTCTTCATATCCCCGTTGAAAAGCTTGTCAAATCCGCTGAATGAAGCAAAGGGTTCAACGAGCGGGGCAGATTCGGCAATGGTGTCATCGGCCCATTTCAAATCATCCAGGAGCTTCATGTAAATGTCTCTTTGCCGGTCAAATTTTGGCCGGAGGTAATCCAGGTTCTGAAAACCGTAGCCTGCCTGGCTGAACGGGATATCCCCGAAAAGGTCGGTCACCTTGAAGGTCTTCATCGCCATGACAATCCTGAGCATGGCCTTCATGTTCGTCACCCCGGGAGTATTTTCGTACGTTGCGAACCTTTTTTCAAGTTCCCTTACCTCGGGAAGCGCACCGTAATAGTTGCTCCATATCTCCTCTGTGCCCAGGGTGAAGTTCCCCCACTCCTCCTTGGTGAGTGCGGCCAGCTGGGTTTGTTTATACAGTATCTCATTGTTTATGTAGAATTGTTCATTCCATCCAAGCTGGAGGGAAGAGACCACCTCGTTGAACAAAGAGCCGTCGCTGGCGGTCGTGAAAGAGTTGGGGTCGGTGTTGATCTCCTCGAAATTCTTCCTGCAGGCTGCCAGGGAAAATAACAGGATTAAAAGCAAAACGGTGGGTTTATATGTTCCTTTCATGATCACTTCTTTCTGTTAAAAAGATGCCGAAATACCAAAAGTAAGCGACATCGTACCTGGCAGGGACGCCCATTCAAATCCCTGTGCATTGCCCGAACCCATGAGGCCTTCGGGGTTTATCTTGTCGGGCAGGCTGCTGTAGATGTAAAAGAGATCCCTTCCCACAACGGATACCGTCAGGTTCTTCACCACTTTCAACTTGTCGAGAACCTTGTTCTGAAAGGTGTATGAAAGGGATATTTCCCGCATCTTCACCCATGTGTCCTCGAGGATCCCGGGGGTAGAAAGCAGTTTGCCCCATCCTCCCGCGTTTGGCAGATATTTGTAATAATAATGCACGACCTTGTTGTTGGGGGTGCCGTCGGCATACACGCCGTTCAGGATGACACCGATGTTTGACGTATTCCCGGCAGGATCGGTATAGGGCAGACCGCCGCCGTCCCGCTCCAGCAGTGTTTCAGGACTTTGCCCGGTTTGCAGGGAGATCACATAGGAACCGCAATAGATGTCGCCTCCCCATTTGGTATCGATCAGCGCTGCCAGCCTGAACCCCTTATAAATGAACTCCGTATTCCAGCCGGCGATAAAGTCGGGCGAAGCATTCCCGATCGGAACACGCGTGTCGGTGATCTGGTATTTTGTCCCTTCGTCATTCACGACCGGACTGCCGTTTTTATACACGTAATCGTACCCGTAAATCGTGCCGTACTGGTCCCCCGCCCTCAATGCCATAGCAGGGCCGTTCAACCCCCAGATATCGGCCAGGGGATAGATTTCGGCATAATTGCCAAGGCTCTTCACCACATTTTTGTTCCTTGAAAAGTTGATCCCCGAC
Source organism: bacterium (assembly GCA_037141055.1). Taxonomy (GTDB): domain Bacteria; phylum Bacteroidota; class Bacteroidia; order Bacteroidales; family FEN-979; genus CAIVAT01. The sequence continues at coordinate 10,156 of JBAXDH010000072.1, forward strand.
TTGATCACGAAATTCTTTGTCTGAACCGGGATCGTGTTCAGCACTATTTCGATCCCCGTATTGGTGATCACACCTTCATTGGTCGTTATTCCCGAAGCACCCGAACTGACGGGGACAGGAAGGTTGTTCAGAATCTGTGAATAACAGAGTTTGTTGTAATAGGTGAAATCAATGTCAATGCGGCTTTCGAAAAGACCGAGGTTCACCCCCGCCTCCCACGTGTTGACCCTTTGCGGCAGCAGCATATAAGGTGGTATAACCCCCGGAAAGGAGGCAGTTTGCGCTCCGCCGAAAACACCCGAATTATAATTGAAATCCAGCATGTACGGGTCCGTGTCAGTGGCGGAGTTTGCAAATCCGCCCCTTATTTTCAGGAAGTTGAGCCAGCCGATCTTCTTCTGGATCCCGAATGCCTTTGTGGCAATGAAACTTAAGGATACCGACGGGTAAAAATAGGAATTGCTCTGGGCGGGCAGTGTGGAGGACCAGTCATTCCGCCCGGTCAGTTCAAGGAACAGATAATCGTCCCAGGCCAGGTTCAGGAATGAGAATACGGAGTTGGTCCTTTCGCGCACCACCGATTCCCCCGGGGCCATGCCTCCGGGAGTATCCCCCGGGTTGCTTACGATCACTTCTCCCTGCGCATTGGTGATATAGGTTGGCGATGTATAGTTGTCGAACGTGTACCTGTTCGGGAAGTACCATGTTCCGGAATGCCCCCTGATCTCGTAGAGATAATAGTTCCAGCGGTTTGCTCCCAGGGTGAATTTCACATCGAGGTTTTGGTGAAGGAAACCCTCCTTGTTTACAGTGACCAGTCCTTCAAAAATATCGGAATAGGTCCTGTTCATGCTGTTCGCATAATACCCGTTTTTAATGCCAAGCGCATCGGTCGGTGCGTTCCGGGTGGTGTACTGGTCGAGGTTGAAATCCCTGCCGGCACGGCCGGTCACGTTGAGCCACGGCGTGATGTCGTAGGTAAGTGTCAGCGCGCCGATGTATTTATCCCGCTTCAGCGTGGTGGTGTTTTTAAAATAGTCCCACCACAGAGTTGGTTTGATATACAGAAAGGGATAACCCTCCTGGGGATTCTGGGATCCGTCGGGGTTGGCATAGTTTTCCCGGTCGATCCCCTTGTAGCTTCTCGGCCAGGAATAGAGGAACCCTTTGCTGAATGATTCCTGCGATTCTCCCAGCATCGGGCTGTTCAGCCTGTTGTAATTGATGTACGACAGCGTAAGGTCGGCCATAAGTTTGGATGATATTTTCAACCCCGCCCCCAGGTTTACGGTTGTCCTGTTAAAAGAGCTGTTGCTGATGATGGCATTATTATCCTGCCGTGTGATGGAGACACGCATGTTTCCCTTATCATTCCCCCCTGAAACTGAAATATTCTGAGTCTGAGTGGAACCATCCCTGAAAACGGATTTGTAGTTATCCGGCTGGGGATCGTAGGAGCGCATTTTGCCGTCCCACCATCTGACCATTTCTCCATTCATTTTGGGCCCCCAGGAAACCGCCGACCCGTAATATCCGAACTCCTCGGTGGTCGACCGGGTCTCTCCCTGCTGGTTGATCACCAGGTTGTCGTTTCCGTAAACTCCCGGGTAGAGCATGGTATCGCCATCCATCGGGAATGTGGGGGGCGTGAAAGAGATGGGCCCGCCGGCGCCATATTTATTCTGCATCTCACGGAAACGGTAGGGATGCGTCCATTTGTAGCTGTAGCTGTATGACACGCCGAGCCCCTCCATTTTTTTTCCCCGTTTGGTGGTGATCAGGATAACCCCGTTGGCCCCTCTTGAACCATATAGGGCCGATGAGGCGCCACCCTTGAGAACGGTGTATGTTTCGATATCGAGCGGGTTGATATCGGCGATCGGGTTGCCCCAGTCGATCCCCCGGCCTACATTCTCCTGGCCTGGTATGTTTTCCAGCGGCACATTGTCAACGACGATCAGCGGCTGGTTTTTCCCGCTCAGCGTATTGTTTCCCCTGATTACGATGCGCGTCGAACTGCCCTCCACGCCATCGCCCTGCGAGATCTGCACACCGGCTGCCCGGCCGATCATGCCGTTCAGGATGTTGGGTGGGTTTGACCTTACGATAACTTCGGCATCGATTCGCTGTGTCGAGTACCCGATCTCCCGCTCCTGGCGCCTGACCCCGAAGGCCGTGACAACAACCTCCTCGAGGTCCCTGGCCGAAACCAGCAGCAGCACATCAATCTTCAGTTGCTTTCCCACGGCAATTTCACGCGTTTCATAACCGATGAAACTGAAGCGAAGCGTGTCCTTTGCCTTTACCCCGGGGAGGGAATAATTACCATCCGCATCGGTGATGATGCCTTTCGTTGTCCCCTTGATCACAACAGTCACGCCGGGGATGCCCTTTTCTTCCTCCTCTGATGCTACTTTGCCTGTTACCGTTACAGTTTGAGAGATTGTAAGGTTGCTGGATATTATGAAAAAAAAGAGCAGAAGTACTTTGGCGCGCATGTTGCGTTTGTGTTTGTTCAACATTGACCAAAGATATTAATTTATCCGGAACTGAAAAGCGGAACTTGCGGGATCAACAAAATTCAGTAATAATGCTGGATTTTTTCGATTATTACGTTGTATTGATGGCTACTTCGCTGGTTGATGTGCTGGAGCGGAACAGCTTAATCATCAGGAATCATTCCGGCAATTTTCCCCCATAGGTTCCTGACAACCTTACCGGCTTTGAAAATGAATTATCCATTGCCTGGCATGAACCAATAACCGCTTTAAACAGGTTGTCCTTCCTGGCATTAAAACCGGTTGTTAACGTGATGGACGATCCTGCTTTATACGTGACGTCTGTCCCGAGTCCGCCGGTAATTATCCTGGATGAATATATCGTACCGCTGACTTCATAAAATTGATAGCCAGTATAGTTGGGGTTGCCTGGATCATTTCCCTGGGTAAGAATATTGGTTAACGGACAGGAGGTGTATGTAGCAGACACCCACAGGCCCCGTCCGAAAGTGCCTGCAAAAATTAAATTGTTGGTACTGTTGATCTCTATATCCATTACAGGCACGGTTGGAAGTCCATTGCGAAAAGGAAGCCAGTCGCTCAGGCTGTTGTCGAGGTAAAATATTCCAATATCAGTACCAACATATATCGCCCCGGCCGGTGTACCATTGTTGTCTTCAAAGGCGATACAATTGGCTGCAACATTTGGAAGCGTTCCGGATATATTGGTCCAGCCTGCAGTTCCGACATTGCTGTTATGATAAACTTTCTCTCCGTCGGTTAGGCCTCCCAGGGTAACATAAATATTAAGAGAATTATGGGGATCGACGGAGATAAACGTAATCTCGATTCCGGGCAATCCGCTGCTGATATTTGTCCAGCTGGTACCACCGTTGTCAGACTTATAGAGGATCGAGCCATTAGATGCATATACTCGCTGGGAGTTTGTTGTTCCTATGGCCATTGCACCTCTCCCGTCCGCCCCCATGTTCGTCCAGGAACTTCCCCCGTTGGTGCTTTTATAAACGTCGCTGTAGCCAGCATAAATGATGAGATGATTGTTCGGGTCCATGATATAAGGGGAGAGCCAGTCGGCAGTAATGCCGGAGGGTGTGATATCAGTATAACTTGCCCCGCTGTTTGTGGATTTTACCAGGGTTCCGTTCTGAGAAGAATAATACATGGTGCTGGAACTGTTAAAATCGATCATGCAGTCCATACCATCGGCCCCGAGTACATGCAGCATATTGGTACCTCCGTTCCATAAATTTGACCCATTATCCTGGGCTCCCCCAAGGATCAGGTTGGAATTGGCCTCGAACCCGGCGATACGATAAAATGCAGTATTGGCGATGCCGGTGGTGAGATCGGTCCAGTTTTCGCCAAAATCAACAGAACGGTATACGCCCCCGTCACTGCAGCAATAAAGATAACTATTAAGCGGATTTATCTCCAGTGCGTGGATATCGGCATGCGTGTAACCGATCCCTCCAACATTACTGTTCCACATGGATTTAATGACCCAGGAGGATGTGGCGCCGAAATTTAAGGATTTCCAGGTATTGATGCCACCAATGATAAGTGTACCAACATTGGTCCCATCAACGGCAATCGCAAGGTCATAGGAGGTTTGATGCTTGTCATCCTGCCCGTTAACAGCCCCCCCAAGGATATTCGGTGTATTTGCCTTTAGCACAAAACTCAGCCCGCTGTCATTTGAACGGTAAACACCTTTAAATACACCGGTATCGGTGGCAGGGCCCGTAAGCAGGTAAACGTATGCAGGATTCGCAGGGGAAACACCGATGGCCATCCTGGTCGCTGATGTGGGCACCCCCGATATCATTGGAAACCATGAATCCCCCGAATCACCAGACCTGTAAAAAAAGGTACCGCTGGAAGCATACATGATGGCAGGATCCCCCGGTTTGAACTCGATATCCTGAAAACTGCCGGATTGGACAAGAGTCCACGCCCCTCCCCCGTTAATTGTCTTATAAATGCCGGCGGTACTTACACAAAATAACGTCAAATGGCTTGTCGGATGGATCAGAAGCTTGTAGCCCCTGTTACTTGCGGAGGTGAGCCAGCTTAACCCGGTACTTAGCCAGGTTTCGCCACTATTGGTCGTTTTTAACACGCCTATTGACTGGGTATCTCCAGCATCCCCGTCTCCAGTCAGAATATAGATAACACTGGTATTTGAATAATCCACTGCAATACTGGAAACACCTATGGACGGCATTCCATCCGTCAGCGGTGTCCAGCTTGACCCTCCGCTTGTCGTTTTCCACAGGCCTCCTGACGGAGTTCCAACCCAGAAAATACTGGCATTTGACGGGTGAAAGGCAATGCAGCTGATGCGCCCGATTCCTCCGTTCCATCCTGCTCCGTCAACGAATCCGGTCGGCCCGAGGGAGGTCCAGTTGCCGTATGATACGGTGGTATTGTCTGAATTCGCGGACTGATGGGTTGCTTCATACTCCTGCAGTGCCTTGAGGTTGCCGGCCACCCGGTTTGTTATTTTCCCGTCAGGGGTAAGCCTGCTTTTATTGAAATACTCCCATCGCTTCCATTGTTTGTAACCCGTACCCTGGCCCTGGCTTTTGCCTTCAAAATAGTTGTTCATAGTACGAACGATCTCCGAAAAATTATCCGTATTCGAATTCAGATACAAATCGGCAGGCGCAATTTCCTGTCCCGACAACCTGATAAAGGCCAGCAAAAGTATCAGAATCAGTGGCCCCGTGATTTTCTTTTGTACATAATCGCGAGTCATGGTTCCTGCCTTTTAGCTCTTTTACGAACAGCGTTTTCTTTCATCATGTCGTAAATCTTTTCATCCATCGCCTTGATTTTCTTATCCTGTTCGATGATATAAAGTGTGAGCTCTTCAACTTTTTCAGTGAGCGATTTCTGCATTTCACCAAGGTGAAGCCCGTTTTCTTCGATCTCCTTTGCCGATGGGAAACCCGGAAGATGATGCTCCTTTTCGAGAATTTGTTCCACTGTGCCAAGGTCCATCAGGTGGTATTTTTCACCAAAAACATAATCCGGCCACAAAAGCATATTTTGCACCAGCACCTCCTCGCAGGCAATCTTTCCGTTTACTGACAAGGAATAACCTGTCGCCTGGGTGGTGGTTGCGATCCGAAGATCACTGCTTACATATGCATCTCCAGAGAAATATCCGGCCCAGTTGCTCGTGGCTCCTGCAGCATACCCGTATACTCCGTAATTTGTCGCTGCGCCGGACCCGCTGGCAATGCCATACAACCCGTAATTCGTTGATGTTCCAGACCCCGTGGCGTTGCCATACACCCCGTAACGAGTACCGGCTGATCCTGTCGCAGTTCCGTATAATCCATAAGCCGATGAAGCATAAGTTGTAGCATTTGCTTCTCCCCTCACCCCGGTACGACCTCCGATACTGCTCACCCCGGTTCCATAACCGGGAGCGGGATTCGAGGCAGCCGCGATTGCAACAGTATTTACTAAACTGGTGTGGTTTACGGTGGCTGACAATAAAGTAGCAGTGAAATCAGCAGCGCCAGTTGTTCCGTCGTGTCCGTCGATGGTAACCCTGCCTGAAAATTTTCCGGCATAATTCAAATTGGCGTTGTCAGCATTTGAATACACGCCGTAATTGGTATAATTTACCGCAGTGGCAGCACCGTTGGCAACGAATATTCCACCGTAATTCGAGGTATTGACATCATAATTCCAGCCATAAACACCAGTGCCATTGGTTCCAAGGTTAGGCTTCACGCCCATTACCCCCGCATTTACAGCCAGATTCGGCGCTCCTATATCAAGAGGCGATAAAAATCCAAGGTATCCGGTGGCAAAAATGCTGCTCCCGTTTTGGTTGGTGCCTTTTACCGCCCCCCTACCATTAACATAATTAGTAACGTTCAACCCGTTCTGGTCTGTCACGTTGGTCCCGATACCGACCCGCCCAGAGCTAAAGTAGATATCTGTGCTGTTTTGCAGCCAGAAATCAGCAGAGGAGAGACCTATCTTCTGCCAGGAAACATCATAAATGTAGAAGCCGGTGGGAGATGTAGTCTGATAGATCAATAATCCGGAAGGTGGCGACAGGGGCCGGTTAGCAAGTGTCATCCTCGGGATCAGCAATCCTTTTGACGTGGATTTTATTTCCAGCATTGCTGAAGGATCCGGAGTTGAACCGTCGGAATTAATGCCTACCTGGGCATTTACCCGTACAATTGAACACAACACGATTCCAATCACGGAAAATACAAGAATATATTTATTCATATGAAATGGTTGAATTAATAACTACAATTTTCTGAATACGTTCACCAGTAACTCATAATTCGGTACTAAAATATGTCATAATTTTAACATGACAAAATTTTTATTTTGTTAATACCTTCATGACTTGCTGCCAAGCAATCAAAAAGTCTGAAAAGTTTATGATTTTTTAAGAGGATGTGGCATGACTTTAAAGCCACAGACAGCGTCGGACCCGATACATGTGACACCCCGCTTTTTTATTTTTTTGGGAACACTCTTAAGCGATTGACTCAATTTACTGTTTAAAAATGTCCGGATTCTGTCTTCAATATTTCAGATTGGACATTTAAACAGACTCTGAGTAAAGAATGCTTCCTCACGTAAAGACCGCACCGACGCCTATTCTTTTACGATCTTTCCCACCTCAACCTTGTCATTTACAAGGAGCCGGACAGTGTAAACGCCCCTGGCAAAACCGCCAAGGTCCAATTGTGTTTTGGCTGAAACAACCTGCTGTTTTAACAGTTCCTGCCCGCTGACATTAAAAATGGACAATGTGCCTTCGCCGAAGAACTGACTGGTTTCGATGGTGACGGTGTTTTTCGCCGGGTTTGGGTAAATTCGCATATCCCCGGAATTATTGCCCTGTTCATTGATCCCAACCAGGATGGATTGCAGGTTGACCTTTTCCGCATCGACAACCTCCCTGGTTGTTAAATCCTGAACCCAGGCGACCAGTTCATAATCGGTTACCAGATCGCCACCCCAGGAAGGATTGATCGTGAAGGTGAGGGGAACCGTCACCTGGTTTGCAGCTTGTAAACTGATCGTGGTTCCGCTGGCATCGGGTGCCATGACCCGGCTCACATATTCGAGGTGAGTCTGTCCCTGCCAGCTTACCATCATGTGCGATTGGGTTAAAGCTAAGTGCAATACCAGGTTGCTGTTTGCAAAGGGTGTTTCACCGAACCTGTCCACTACGACCGACAGGCTGTAATTATTGCCGGTCCTGGTCCCATTGCCGACGGTGATCCCAAAGGCGGTTTTGAAAGCATATTCCGATTCGTATATCGGCAGGTACGAGGTATACAGGCTAACCGAATGATCTCCTCCCACAAGCAGCTTGTGCCCGTCAAAAATGGCAGTGGGATAACCCGTGATCCCATAATAGTTGTTCCGGGCATTCGAAGCGGTATAGGCATAAGGGTCGCCGTTATGATTTTCCACTACCGCCACCTGCTGGCCGTTGGTAACAAGGTCATCGGCCCCCATGGCAGCTCCAGGACAATACTGACACCAGGTGCCGGTTCCTATCTCCAGTAAAACGTACTGTTTATCATGGGTATAGGTGTAAACCGTTTTCACAACAGTGTCATTTGAATGATCCATGTCTGAGGCCAGCGAAGTATATATTTTCATTTCAT
>JBAXDH010000073.1:0-18061 GCA_037141055.1 bacterium
CATTGCTTACATTGCTTGCATTGCCTGCATTCTCAAAGATCCATATTGTACTGAATCACCATCTCCATGCTCTCCAGCTCCAGGGCGACAAGGTTCCCGAACCCGTCCTTCCCGGTGAGATACGGGCCATTATCGAGGTCGATGAATTTGAATGCCCGGTTCTTTATCGCCTGCGTGATCAGATCCATATTAACAGGCACGTGTCCGTGGACAATCCGCCGGCCCCCGATTTTATCAGGCTTGATCTCATATTCGCGCAACCACAGCATTGAGCGCAAATCCTCATAAGGATTCTCGTTTTTAAAATTCAGACCCGCATGGACAAGCACAAAACGTTCGAGTTCCACATAATGCCTGAGATTTCTCATCCATTCGATGTAATCGGGCGGAACATCGCGGATATGCTGTGCATCGAAGCTTGCCAGGGTTGGTTTCCCCCCGATTTCAAGCCATGTTTTGTGTTTTTTGTTGCCGAAATTGTGCCACCACGCGTTTTTCGATTTTTTCTCGGCATCATACAGTTCGACCATGAAATCCTCATGATTGCCTTTTAACGCCGTAACGTTGTATTCGTCTTTCTGCAGGGAACGAATAAAATCGATCACACCTTTCGAATCCGGGCCGCGGTCGACATAATCGCCAAGAAAATACAATTCATCATACCGCGTCGGTTTGATAATGTCATTCACCAGTGAAGTCACGGTTTTTAGATAACCGTGGATGTCGGGAATCACCCAGCGTTTTACCATGTCATTTCTTCTTTCCCTGGTTTGCCACCTCGTCCATCAGTTTTTTGATGACCTCGGGATCCCCGAGGAAATAGTCCTTCTGCAGGTTCATCTGGTCGTCAAATTCAAAAACATACGGGATGCCGGTGGGAAGGTTGATGCCGACGATATCCTGGTCGGAAATGTTTTTTAAATACTTGAGAATGCCACGCAGACTGTTGCCATGGGCAGCAACCACGATCTGCCCGTGTTTCCTGAGCGCCGGCTCCATCACCTCTTTCCAGTAGGGCACGATGCGGTCGACAGTGTCTTTCAGGGCTTCCGTACCAGGGATGTCCTTTGGATCAAGGTCGCGGTAACGATGGTCGAAACGGGGATGCCGGGGATCGTCCATGTCGAGTGCCGGCGGGCGGACATCGTAACTCCTGCGCCAGATCAGCACCTGCTCGTCGCCGTATTTTTCAGCCATCTCCGATTTGTTCAGCCCCTGCAGCACGCCATAATGTTTTTCATTGAGGCGCCATGATTTTTCAACGGGGATCCACTGGAGGTCCATCTGTTCAAGAACGAGCCACAATGTCCGGAGCGCGCGTGTGAGGTAACTGGTATACGCAACCTTGAATTCAAAGCCCTCTTTTTTGAGTACTTTACCGGCTTCAACGGCTTCCTGTATGCCGCGTGCCGATAATTCAACATCTGTCCATCCCGTGAAACGGTTTTCTTTGTTCCAGGTGCTTTCACCGTGGCGGATCAATACGAGTTTATTCATTTTCGTAGGTTTTACTATGCCCGGCAAAAATACGAAAATGTCTCTATTTTTCCTACCTTTGGCATCCTTTAAGCAATGCGATATGAACAGCTACAAAAAGATCAACAACATCCTTGGGTGGGTTGTGTTTACGATTGCCTCCGCAGTATATATTCTGACCTCGGAACCAACAATGAGTTTCTGGGATTGCGGGGAATACATCTCCACCGCCTTCAAACTGGAAGTCGGCCACCCTCCCGGGGCCCCGTTATTCCAGCTGATCGGCCGGTTTTTCTCGATGTTCGCATTCGGCGACGTGACGCATGTTGCTCGCATGGTCAACACCATGTCGGCACTGGCCAGCGGATTTACCATCCTGTTCCTTTTCTGGACGATCACCATGATTGCCAGGAAAATAGCATTGAAATCAGGTGAAATTACAAAGGATAAGACCTATATTATCATGGGAGCCGGGCTGATCGGTTCGCTGGCGTATACATTTACCGATTCATTCTGGTTCTCGGCCGTTGAAGGTGAAGTGTATGCCATGTCGTCCTTCTTCACCGCCATCGTGGTATGGGCCATCTTCAAATGGGAGGAGCATGCCAATGAAAAGCATGCCTACCGCTGGCTCATCCTGATCGCATACCTGATGGGGCTTTCCATCGGCGTCCACCTGCTCAACCTCCTGGCAATTCCTGCCATAACCTTCGTCTATTATTTCAAAAAATATCCGAACCCGGGTTGGAAAGGCATGGCGGTCACGGCCGTTCTTTCCATCCTGATCCTCGCCGTTGTAATGTACCTGATCATTCCCTGGATCATCAAGCTGGCCGGACTTTTTGAATTGTTCTTCATTAATTCGGCCGGCCTTCCGTTCAATTCCGGTACGATCATCTACTTTTTGCTTTTAATAGGGATCATCATCTGGGGTCTTCATTATACGTTCAAAAACGGGAAGCCCTTATGGAATGCAGTCATCCTGGCATTTACCTTTATTGTTATCGGCTATTCCTCCTTCCTGATGCTGGTAATCCGCAGCAATGCCGATACCCCCATCGACGAGAACAATCCTGAAAATGCCATGTACCTGCTGGCCTACCTGAACCGCGAGCAATACGGCGACTGGCCGCTGGTAAAGGGGCAGTACTACAATGCACCGGTCATCGATCGAATCGACGGAAACCCGGTGTATGCCAAGGATATAAAGTCCGGAAAATATATTGTAACCGATAAGCGTGAGAAGGTAATCCCGGTCTATGATCCCCGCTTTACCACGATCTTTCCTCGGATGTGGGACCAGTCTGAACCCCGTTTTGAAGATGAATATAAGCGGTGGGGGAATGTCAAGGGCGTTCCGGTTGAACTGCAGTATGGCGATAAAAGCGAAACGCGTAATGTGCCGACATTTTCTGAAAACCTGGCATTTTTTTGGAATTACCAGCTGATTCACATGTACTACCGCTATTTCATGTGGAATTTCGCCGGAAAACAGAACGACAACCAGGGGATGGGAAATAAACTCGACGGGAACTGGAAAAGCGGGATCAGCGCCATCGATCAGATGCGGCTGGGCCCCCGGGATATCCCCGAAAGCCGGAAAAGCAAGGGCGACAACAGCTTCTATTTCCTGCCGCTCCTCCTCGGACTGATCGGCGTCTGCTTCACGATTCGCAATGATAAGCAAAGCGCCTGGGTGGTGTTCCTGCTTTTCGTGATGACGGGAATTGCCATCGTCCTTTACCTTAATTCCCATTCACCCCAGCCCCGTGAACGCGACTACTCCTTTGCCGGGTCGTTCTATGCGTTTGCCATCTGGATCGGCCTGGGAATCATGCAGATCGAACAATGGCTCGGCAGGTTTTCCGGGAGAAATATTGCGGCGGCCCTTTCGGTGCTGTTCGGATTGGGGGTTGTTACCCTCATGGCTCAGCAGGGCTGGGACGATCACAACCGTGGCAACAGGTATACCGCACTGGCAATCGCCGAAAATTATCTCAATTCATGTGCCCCGGATGCAATCCTGTTCACCAACGGGGATAATGACACCTTCCCGTTGTGGTACGCCCAGGAGGTGGAAGGTATCCGCACCGATGTGCGTGTCGTGAACCTCAGCCTGCTGAACACGGAATGGTATATAGACCAGATGAAGCGGAAAGCCTATGATTCGGATCCGGTGCCGTTTTCACTGACGAAAGATAAATACAGGCAGGGAACCCATGATGTAACCTACCTCATCGAGGATGAAGGGCTGAAAGACACATACGTTGATGTCAAGGCATTGTTCGGAATCCTCGCTCAGGATGACAATAAGCTGAAAATGAATACTTCACAGATCGGGATGATCGATTATTTCCCGACGAAAAAATTCATGGTCACCTACGATCCGGCAACCATAACTACCAGTGGTGTGCCCAGGGCAATGGCCGGCCGCCTTGATACGATCCGCTGGGAGATCAAACCCCAGGCAATCGAAAAGGCCAACCTGATGATCCTCGACCTGCTGGCCACCAACAACTGGAAACGCCCCGTATATTTCGTAATGACCACCGGCGCCGATACCTACATCGGGCTCGAGAAGTATTTTCATCTCGAAGGTCTGGCCTACAGGTTGCTGCCGGTAAAGTCAAGAAATACCGATGGGCAGGTGGGTGAGGTGAACACGGATGTGATGTACGATAACCTCATGAACAGGTTTAAATGGGGCAACATGAATAAAACCGGCGTTTATATTGATGAAACCAACGCCCGGATGGTCATGAACATGAGAGGCCTGTTCGGAAGACTGGCCGATGCCCTGATCAGTGAAGGGAAACCGGATTCTGCGAAGAAAGTGCTCGATCGCTGTTTTGAAATGATGCCTGAAACAGTCGTGGGATATGACTTCTTTACGGTGCCACTCATCGCCGGCTACTACAAATCGGGCGACGTCGCAAAAGCCAACGCACTCGCCGCAAAACTTGACAGGAACGTCACCGACGACCTTGCTTATTTCTTTTCGTTTCCCGACAAGGACCTTAAGCCCATGGATATCACCATTCAGGAGTCCGTGTTTACAATACAGCGGCTGAATGCGGTTGTGAAGGACGCGAAGCAGGAACAACTGGGAGCGAAAACGGAGGCGACCCTGAAAAAATATTACGATCTATACGTAGAAAAGGTATATCAACCCTGAAAACCATGAACAGAGTCGAGCCGCCTTTTTTCCTCAGGTGGTTGAGCCCGGGATATCTTGTCTGTGATCTGCCGGTTCAGGAAAAGGTGATCTTTCTGACGTTCGACGATGGCCCTGTCCCCGGGGCGACACCGGAAGTGCTTGATATCCTCTCAAAATACCAGGCTAAAGCCACCTTTTTCATGGTTGGCGACAATGTGCGAAAGTTTCCCGCAGTGTATGAAAGTGTGGTGCAAAACGGTCATGGCATCGGGAATCACACCTTTCACCATCTGAACGGCTGGCATTCCTCCCCGGGCTTGTACATTGATGATGTTTACCGGTGCCGCGAATATTTCAGCACCCGGCTGTTCAGGCCACCGTATGGCCGGTTTTCACCTTCGCAATACTTCCTGCTGCGCAAAGATTTCCGGTTCATCCTCTGGTCGGTTCTTACCTGTGATTATCACCGGCATACGACCCCCGAACAATGCCTGAAAAATGCCGTAGACCATACCACAAGCGGTTCCGTCGTAGTTTTTCACGACAGCGAAAAATCATTGAACAACGTGAGGTACGCACTCCCCAGGTTTCTCGACCACTTCACCAACCTGGGTTACACTTTCGAACCCCTCAGCCAGACCGTCTGAAATCCCAGCATTGTTTGCATTTCCTGCATTGTCTGCATTGTTCTTCAAAGGGCCCCCTCATCCGAAAAACTGTAAAAGCAGTCATCACCGATAATCAGGTGGTCGAGCACGGTAACCTCCAGCATGTTGCCGGCGTCAACCAGTTTCTTGGTGATCCTGATGTCGGCCTCGCTCGGGGTCACCACGCCCGAAGGATGATTGTGCCCCAGGATGATCGACGATGCATGGCTGTCGAGACTGATTTTGAAGATCTTCTTCGGATCGACCACGGTTCCTGAAACGCCCCCTTCACTGATGTTGCATTTTTTCAGCACCTTGTTCGCCCTGTTGAGCAGGAGAATCCAGAATTCTTCGTACGGCCGGTCGCCGATGGTGCTGCGGAAAATTTCATAGGCGTCGCGGCTGGATCTTATTTTATTGCGAACCAGCACTTTCGATTCGTTTCTCCGCCTGCCAAGTTCCAGTGCCGCAAGGATGGTAACCGCCCGCGCCTGACCGATTCCTTTCACCCCGACAAGATCGGCGATGTTCAGCCTTGATAATTCTGCGAGGTTTTCCATGGCCAGGCGAAGGATGTTTTTTGCGAGGTCAACAGCAGATTCGTTCTTTGTGCCCGAACCGATGAGTATTGCAAGGAGTTCGGCGTCGCTCATGCTGTGCCTGCCTTTGAGCACGAATTTTTCACGCGGCCGGTCATCTTCGGCCCAGTTCCTGATGGGTGAATGGTTTGAATAGATTTCCATATTCTTTTTCCTGCTTAATCGGGAAAGCAGGCAAAAGGTAATACAGGGAACCGGAAATTTTATTTAAGGAACCGGATCAGGGCTATTTCAGCGGCGATGAACAGCAGGGTAAGGAAGATGAATAATTTCCAGAGCGGGGTTCCCTGCTTTATCTGGTGGATTTCCCGGGTGAGTGATGACTTTTTCTCCTTGAGGATCCGGATGTCTTTGGTTGGCAGCCGGCTGATCTGCTGCTCCAGGTCAGAGGGGGTGTAACAGTTCAGGTCGGATTCCTTTCGGTTGAAGTTGAATGCGGCTCCCGCAACAGGTTTGTTTCCGCGGGTGATCGAATAAAATCCTGCTTCCCTGATCTGGTCATGTGTGAGGAGTGAGACACCGGACCCAAGCTTTTTAATTTCAGGGATGACTTCATATCCCGAGCCGATTTTTTTCAGCTTGAAAATATTTGATTCCGAAACCGAATCGGCGGGAACCTGGATGGTTTCATTCTCGCCTGTGACGTAAAACAGCGGGGGGGCAGGATTGCTCAGCATGGCGATTTTATACATGGTGGGAACAAAAATCATATGTTTCGGAAACATCGACCAGGCTTCGTCGGCAGGAGCGGAGAATAGATAAACCCGGCCTTTGCCTGCCTTTGCCGAAACCAGGAAAGGATTGCCGTTCTGGAGTTTCAGCAGCACCTCCCCGTCGCTCCGTATCTCCTGGAGAAGCCTGTAATGCTTCTTCACCATCGGAAGATCGATGTTGTCGGGGAGCACCACTTTCCCGCTCCCGTTTTTTTCAAATACATCGCTGTAGATATTGCTTTCAACGTTTATTCCCGAGATGCGCTGCCGGGCAGTGTCGGTTCCTGCGAATCCCGGCATGCTGAAAGATGCTGCCAGCGTGTTGTAGGATTCTGTTTTGCCGTTCAGCGGCGGAAATATGACGAGGCTCCCGCCGGTCTTAACAAATCGGGTCAACTCCTGGGCCAGGCCGGAAGAAATTTCTTCAGGGCTGTTCAGAATGAGCAACGAATTGGCAAACAAGCTGTTGTAATCAAGCTGCCTGACCTGGCTATTGGTATAGCGGATGGATGAATCACTGTCGAACAGTGCGTTCAGATAGCTGTTGCCGGCTTTTTCACTGATACAAAGCACCGGGATCGAAGGCAATACCGGGTAGGAAAAATAAAACTTGTCATCGTAAACAATCGGGTAATCAATGATTTCAACTTCACCGGATTGCAGTCCCGACGGATTTTCGGTATAAGGCAGGCTGACTTCCGTGGTGGAATTCGCCGCTGCTGAGAAACTCGCAAGGGCTTTCTGAACCGAATTGACGGTGAGTTTAACCGGAATCTTTTCGAGCGGTTCATCGGATGCGTTATGGATGCGAACCCTTAAACTTACCGGCTGACCCGGCTGATGAACCGGGGAAAGAAAGAATACGGTGTCGATATAAAGATTGTTCCTTTTTTCGGCGGTTAGCGGAACCAGGAACCAACTGATGTTTGAATCGGGTTTTGCCTGGACCATGGACGATGTATTCTTCTGAAAATCAGAAATAAGATAGGCGTCACAACCCATTTTCCTGTTTTCCGCCAGGAAATCGTTTTGCCTCCCAATCACATCTGTGAGCATTTTCAGGGAAGGGGAGACTTTTACCTCTTCCACCATTTTGCGAAATTCTTCCCTTGCGGCAAACTGCTGATGCCTGCCTTCAAAATCGCTGGTTACAAGCTGAAAAATGTCGGATTGTGAATAGGCGGATGCAATTTCAAGGGCTTTAGTTTTTGCAACATCCAGCAATTTACCTTCGGTTGCAATGGCATCCATCGAGAAGGAATTATCGATGTAGATGCTGATAGCTCTCTGGCCCGTAATCCGCTTCTGTTGCCTGGAAGCAGGAAGGTAGGGCTGCGCAAAAGCGAAAACCAGGCATGCGACCGCGAGCAGGCGCGCTAAAAGAATAAGCAGTTGCCTGAGTTGCGACTGCTTTTTTGTCTCCTGCTGGATTTCCTGCAGAAAATGAACATTCGTGAAATAAACCTTTTTGTATTTCCGGAAATTGAAAAGGTGAATCAGGATTGGTATGGCCAGCGCCCCTAAGGCAAACAGAAAAACCGGGTTGACAAATTGCATGGCCAAAGGTAAAAAAAATCCCGGCAGGATTGCCGGGATTTTTTAATCGTGCCGGGGTTGTTAAATGACCCCCTGGTCCAGCATGGCATTGGCAACCTTGAGGAAACCCGCCACATTGGCACCCTTAACGTAATTCACAAAGCCGTCACGGTCTTTGCCATATTTGACGCATGCATTGTGAATGCTGCGCATGATTTCGTGAAGCCGTTCGTCAACTTCTTTAATCGGCCAGCTGAGTTTCATGGCATTCTGCGCCATTTCAAGGCCTGAAGTGGCAACACCGCCTGCATTTACAGCCTTTCCGGGGGCAAACAGGATTTTGTTCTCCAGGAATTGCTCGATGGCTTCGGGTGTGCTTGGCATGTTGGCGCCTTCGGCAACGCACATAACGCCGTTCTTAATAAGGTTGATGGCATCTTCCTTGCCCAGTTCGTTCTGGGTAGCACAAGGCAGCGCAATGTCGCACTTCACTTCCCACGGGCGTTTTCCCTGGTGGAATTGTGCGTTGGGGAATTCGTAGGAATACGGTTTGACGATATCCTGGTTGGAAGCCCGGAGGTCGAGCAGGAATTCGATCTTTTCTCCCGAAATTCCGTCAGGATCGTAGATGTAACCGTCAGGTCCGGAGATGGTGACAACCTTGGCACCAAGTTCGGCCGCTTTGATGGCTGCGCCCCAGGCTACGTTGCCGAAGCCGGAAATTGCCACCACTTTATCCTTGAATGTCTCACCTTTGGTGGCAAGCATTTCCTTGGCAAAATAAACGGCACCGAAACCGGTTGCTTCCGGACGGATGAGGCTGCCGCCCCAGTTGAGTCCTTTTCCGGTCAGAACGCCTGTGTTTTCACGGGCCAGTTTGCGGTACATGCCGTACATGAAACCGATTTCACGGCCACCTACGCCGATATCACCGGCAGGAACGTCCGTTTCCGGACCGATAAGTTTCCAGAGTTCAAGCATAAATGACTGGCAAAAACGCATGATTTCCGCATTTGATTTGCCCTTTGGGTCAAAATCAGAACCACCCTTGGCACCGCCCATCGGAAGTGTTGTCAGGCTGTTTTTGAAAATCTGTTCGAATCCGAGGAATTTCAGGATGCTGAGATTCACGCTCGGGTGGAACCGCAAACCGCCTTTGTACGGGCCGATTGCATTGTTGAACTGGACCCTGTAACCAAGGTTTACCTGCACTTTGCCACTGTCGTCAACCCAGCAGACCTTGAAAGTTAAAATACGATCAGGCTCGACGAGACGGTCGATGATATTCGCCGATTCGAAGTGGGGATTTTCATTGTAAACTTCTTCAATCGATTCAAGCACTTCCCTGACAGCCTGAAGATACTCATTTTCTCCCGGATGCTTTTTCTCCAGGTCGTTCATGATTTTTTCTAAATTCATTTTGATTCAATTTTAATGATTAATGACCAGTTATTTAGCGTAGTTGAAACCCTTGTGTTGTGAATTAAATAACAGTTGCAAAATTACGCAGTTCTTGCCGACTGACCAAACAAAAACACATAATTATTTTAAGAGTCTGTTTAAATTTTTACCCACCCTGATTTTTGATTGGACGATTTACGATTTACGATTCAATTTTTTGAGTCTCTCATGCCGCTTTACTTTTTGATTTGGCTTGTGAGTTTTCCCTTGTCATAGTGATTGACCACATCGGCCGTTCCGTCGCGTTTGTAAAAAAATTCATCACCATCTTTCTGATTCTTAGCATAATGCGTCAACTGTTTGGTGACCCCGTTGTCGTAAAAGGCTTTCTGTATTCCGTTTCCCCGGGTAAAGTTTCCCTCCCCTATAACCATTCCTGAATTGTCGTAATACATCCAGATCCCGTCATGATCGCCGGCAATATAATTTCCCTCAAGCTTCAATGCCTTGTTGGGGTAATATTCGGCATACCGGCCGTTCAGAACGCCATTGAGGTAGCTGCCCTCCGATGCGAGGATGCCTGCATCATTGTATGCTTTGACTTTCCCGTTCAATATGCCGTTTTTAAAGTTCTGCTCTGCCTGGAGAATGCCGGTCGGGTAGTAGCTCCGCAACATGCCGTCGATCTTGTTATTTTTGTAGGTGCAGGTCGTCTGAACATTGCCGTTTTCAAACC
The DNA here is from genome assembly GCA_037141055.1 of bacterium. Lineage (GTDB taxonomy): Bacteria > Bacteroidota > Bacteroidia > Bacteroidales > FEN-979 > CAIVAT01. Next base: position 10,266 of record JBAXDH010000073.1, read on the forward strand.
AGTATGTTGCGGCTCCTTCATATTCGTCACCTTTTACGGCGATTTCAGTTTTCTTATTGCCATTTGGCCAGTATTCTTTTTTTATCCTGGTACAGGAAATAAAAAGTATTGCTGCCAGGAATAAAACGAAAAATCTCCGCGTCATCATTGGGGCTGGTTGAAAATATCGATGGTGCCTTCAATTCCGTTAATCATCATCTGAACGGCGATAACCGCTAAAATCAGGCCCATGATGCGCGAAACAACTTTCAGCATGCTCGGGTTTATTTTGGCCGCAATAATGCGCGAGGAGATGAACAGCAGGTAAGTTGTCACGCACATCAGTCCAAAGATGACGATAACCACGACGACATTCATGGTGGATTTTTCGGCCCCTACAAAGTTCATCGCGGTGGTAATGGTTCCGGGACCAGCCAGCAGCGGGATTCCGAGCGGGGTGATGGCCATGTCGTGCGCCACTTTCATCATTTGCTCTTTTTCATCGGTCGATTGTGCATGAATGGGGTTTTCCTTTGCATTGAGCATTTGAAAGCCGATGATAAAGACAATGATTCCCCCTGCAATCTGAAAGGCCGGTACCGTGATGCCGAACGCCCGGAAAATAATGTGACCGAACACGCAAAAAATAGAGATGATGATGAACGCGGTCATGGTTGCCCTGAATGCAACACGGTTCTGTGTTTTCTTGTCAAAATCCTGCACCATCCCCAAAAAAACCGGGATGTTGCCAATCGGGTTCAGCATGGCAAAAAAGCCCATGAACACTGTGATTCCATGAAGGTAAAGATCGTGTATCCTCATAATTTCAGATGTTATCGTCTTTTGTAGGAAAAAGTGGCGCACTGCAGAAGGAACTCTTCGGCAATCCTCCCTGAAAGGGGGTTCGAACGGTCCATGCGTTCGGGATGCCACTGCACGCCTAGGAGGAAGGATTTCCCGTCGGGATTCAGCCATTCAACGCCCTCCACTAATTTATCCGCCGAAAATGCATTCGCCGCGAGCTGGGGTGAAAGCCGGTCAACAGCCTGGTGGTGGTTTGTCGTGACCCGCGATGAGTCGCACATGCAGATACTCCCGAGCAGACTTTTCTTTCCTGTGGTAACCGGGTGAAAGCAGTTCAGGTAATCGTCGCACTGGTGAATGGTGCCTGTTCCCAAATCCTTGGGGATGTCGACAATCAACGATCCCCCGAGGTAAACATTTAGAATCTGGGCGCCGCGGCATACCCCGACGACGGGCATTTTCAACTCCAGCGCTTTCCCGATAAGGGCCATGTCGAGGCTGTCGCGGTGGCGGTTCATTTCCGTGCACCTCGCGGTATCGTATTCCTTGCCGTACCTCCCTGGATAAACATCTTCGCCGCCCGTAAGCAGGAGCCCGCTGCACCGACCGAGTTGCTGTACTGCAGCGGCGATGGGCAGCGCATACAGATCAACCGTTTGAACCGATGGATCGGCGCGCTTCAGCCAGTTAACATAATTCGGGGATGCTTTGGAAAGCCCGATTTTCAATGGCGCCGGCTGGCCCGAAGCCCGGTCAGGTACCAAAAAACCTGTCATGATGCATAAAAAGATGCACAAACAGCTGTTAACGTATTGATTTTTAAAATCCATGCAGATTGGTGTTGCGGGAAGTTCCCGGTCAAAAAATGGTTACACTTCCGGGGGTACTTTCAATATCCCGGTGGCGGTAAAATTAAGAAATATTTCTTCAGATCGATCTCCTCCCAGCCTGAATATTCCCGTACCTTAAGCCAGATCTTCAGCTCGGATGGTTGTGCCACAACAGAATAAATGGTTTTTACCAGGCCACCTTCCGGAAAAGTTGCACCCCCGTCGGGGATGGTCCGATCAAAAATCTCCATCATTTTCTGAGGGGTGATCAATCCTTTATTTTGCTCTCCGAGCTTCATCAGGTTGGTGCGGCGGGTCCAGGTATACCCGATGCCTTCATTTGTCGAATCAAAAAAGAAAATCGGGTAATTGTGCCAGGAAGGATCGATATAGTCGTTGGTGGCAGAAATCAGTCCCGCGGCATTGAGCGGAGCAACCCTGAAGGTAGACCATTCGTAAATGGTGGCGTGGTCGGGGAAAGAGCCGTTCATGATCAGCCCGCCGTCGGGCAGGGTCGAATTAAACCATTTGTCGGTTTCGCTGCTGGAAATATTGCTGAAAAGGCTTTCAAGAAGGATGTTGTTTGCGTTTTCCCTGCCTTTAGGATGATTTGTATCGCAGTTCTCTCCGTTCTGTAATTCAAGGAATATGCCTTTATTATTGATTGCCGTCTGGTAAAAAAGTCCGCCAATAAAGTCGATATTGGCCACCGATGCAGGATGCCCTGTCGGGTTCCATACAACCACATGGAAATACTTGCTGAATCGTCTCAGGCTTTCAAAGGGCAGGTCAAGGTTTCGCCCGGTCACGGTATGATGGTCGGGGGTATAGTCGCCCCATGCCGAGAGGCTGCTGCATCCGCTGAAGGCAATGTTAAGCAGCGCAGCCGACATGATATAGGTTTTCTCCGCCCCCAGGCCGTTTGTTTCCGAAATCCCGTCGAGGTAATCCTTGAAATTCTGAGAAAAGTCGTTGTAATAATTTCTTCCGCTGAGGGCCAGTTTTTCGTAGGAGGCCCCGCGTTCGCCGATCAGGAAATCAGTTACAGATTCCTGGTAAAACTCCCCCAGCTGCTGTTTCAGCAACAAACCATATTGCCTTCCCATCTGGTGGAATGTTCCATTTAGTTTGGCGATATAAAAGCTGCCCGACGGACTTTTATAAAGTTTTCCACCTTCAAATGAATCCGGCGTGGCCGAATCATTATTATTCTTGGAACAGGAAGCCAGGATTATTCCTGCAATGATAAAAAGCCCTATGGCTGCAAGTGATTTTTTGATTGTCATATTTGTCGACATTAGTTGTAAGTAGCTTAAATATATGGTTACAGAACAATGATTTTTACCTGGTAACCGGAACTTCCTGTCCTGGAAACAGGTTCAGCCGGTCACTTCTTTTTTCCTGAGAAATAATAGCGATAGTCGAAAACAAGCCTGAGCCCGGCATACAGGATTGTATGCTTGTCAGGCATGTCGTATCCCTCGGGTGCCACGATGGTCGTGCGTTTACCCGGTACGTCGAACCCTGCAGCGAACTGGAAGACCAGGCTCCCGGTCTGCCGCGAGGAATAGGTCCGGAACGGACGATATTCGACGATCGGGAATTCGAAACGGGTAGTGTACATAGAGTAACATCCCTGGTCGTCGGGCACGTTCGGGTCGCCCGATCTCTTCAGCGTTACGAGGTAGGGATCAGGTCCTCCGCTTGATCCGTACATGGTGATGGCGACCTCCCGGCCAAGCACGAACTGGAACCTGCCGATGGCCGTCGGAAGTCCCGTTTGCCAAGGGATCAGGCCGCCGTTCCCCGCCGTGGCTACGACCTGCTGCATGGTCTTCGGGGAGACTAGGGCGAGGAGGGGTGCCAAAATGATCAGGTCGCCGGGGATAAGATAGAAAGGCAGCCTCAGCCGGACATAATAGGCATCGCGGCTCGGGATGGCCGCTGTGATGTCGCCCAGCAGGTGCATCTCGGGAACACTGTTATAGTCGAACCGCATGGTGGAGGCTATGTCAATACGGGCGCCACCTTCGATGAAGACCAGCCCGTCGCCCGATTCGTTCAGCACCCCTTCCATGCCAAGCCCTGCGCGAAAGCCGAGTTCCAGGCCGCCGCAAAAACCATCGTAATCCTGGTAGGAGAAAAACCCCCTGTTCAGGTAGTAACTGCCGCTGGCAGCGCTGAGACCGACGAAAGGTCCGATCTCGGCCCTGAACCTTGGCATTTCCCCGATTCCCGCCTTCAGCCCAGGTATCGGGGTTTCCACCAGTACCGAGTCGCACAGGGTCTTCACACCGGGGTCCAGCGGATGTACGGGCATCACTTTGGCCCTGCTGACGTTAAAAGTGTCCGGAACCGCCGGGGCAGACGCTGCACTGTAAAATGCAGGGTCAAAGCTTGTCACCCCGCTTACGGCATCCAGCACCTGGGTCAGGCTCTTGCATACCGCCGCGGAGGCCCACCCGATGTCATCCTCCCGCATCGTGGCATCGCCCATCAGCACCATCTTTTTATCCTGCCAGGTGGTGACAGTCAGCCCGGCCTCGTTGTAGTAGTCATGTGTGCCTTTGCGCTTGGCCGCATCGCCCCATATCCCCGCCACGTGCCCCGAAGTGAAACTGTCCTCAAGGAAGTGAGCGGCAAAGGCTTCGTCGGCGAGTGCTGCCAGCGCCAGCGCTGAGCGCTGTTCCGGCGTGAGATTTTCGGCGTGAAGCCTTGCTGCCATTGCAAGTGCGCTCTGGTGGTACCAGGCATAGGTGCCGACCGTATTGAGTTCGGTGCCTTCCCGGTAACATAGGGCGAAATAGCTTTCCGGGCGGATGTTCACCCCCGGAAGCGCCAGCATGAAATGGCCATTGTTCTTACCGGCGCGGCTCACGTAATCCGGGTCGGCCCGCAACAGCCTGACATCAGAATCCCTCACCTCGCTGACGCGGCTGCTGCGTGTCTTTGCCTTGTCGAGCCCCATCTGCAGATCTGCCGTGATAGCTGCGACGTTGAGGATCCAGTCGGAGCGGAGCACGATGTCGGTCATGTCCATGGCCGAAACCGAGTGGTCACCGCCAATGGCGCACCACGCGGCAAAATCGAGACATTGCGGTTTCAGTCCCTGCCCCGGTTCGATGACGCCGGCGCAAAGCCTCGCCTCATGGCCTGTCCTGGCAGCAGCCCAGATCCCGTCGAGGATGTTCCTGCGCCCGGGGTCGAGCCGGGTAATGGCGGCGATCATCAGTTTCCGGTGTTCGGGATAGACCCATGCACGGGATGGTGAAGCCAGGCAGCAGGCAAGGAGCAACGTCAGCAACGTTTTCGATATCGTGCATGATGCAGGTGATTTTAAATAGTTCCTTTTCATTTTTGTGGATTCTTCTCTTTTTATTTCTTGTCAGTACCCCGGATAACCAAGTGCCATGCGGGCCAGGTAACACGCACGTATCATTTCCGTGTTCGCATGATTATAAGATACCATCCCGTTCGACAGGTCCCATACCGGAAGCATCCCGATAACAGATACCCCTGTGAGCGGATCATAGAACATTACCGACATATATCCATGGGTAGAACCCGTATGGCCGTATCCCAGGTTATGCTGATAGGCGCAGCCGAGCGCATACGTTGTCGAACCCGGTGAAATGTCTGTCTGCATCAGGTTCACGCTTGCGGGAGTCAGAATGTTAGAGCCTGTCATCATTGAACGAACATATTGGTTCAGCATGCTCATTGTGCCATAGCTGTTTCCTTCCGAAACGTTACCGCTCATGTTGCAGTTGGAATATGTGATTGTCTCGCCGTTTTCCTGGTAAGCTGTTGAGGGAATAAACGGCGCCGGCAGCTGCTGGTCGGTTGCAAGATAAGGGAACCTGATGCCCAGCGGAACAGGCGCCGATGTCCCCACCAGGTAATCATTCATGTAGTCGGTATATACTTTTGCCATACCCTTGTTGAATGTGTATACTCTTGCCACTACTTCGGCAAGCAAGGCATACCCGGTATTTGAATATGACCAGTTGTTGCCGGGAGGAAAGTTTGAAAGATGGTTGATCCTGAGCTGGTTTGCAAATTCACCCGCGGTATACTGATGGTTCGGGTCAAGACCCTCTATGTAATCCGTATAAGATTTTCCACCGCATCCCGGCACGGTATCGTTTACCAGGTCATAGATACCCGCGCTGTGCTGCAATAGCTGTTCAATGGTTACCTGGTTTTTATAGGGGATGCTCCAGGCGCTTGTTGCGGGCACGTAAGGCATGGTGCTGCCCGGAATGGTGTCGGTGAGCTTGTCTGAAATATTCAGCCAGCCGTCCTCCTGCATGTTCAGTATCGCAGCTGCCGTCATATTTTTCGTGTTGCTTGCAAAACGAAAGTAAGTATTCCTGGTAAGGGGCACCCCGTTTTGCGGCACCGAGGAAACAAAGATCTCTTCCGTTGGCGTGTTGATTAATATGTTCAGGGAAGGTATGACTTTGCCGGATGTGGTCTGCAGTGCCTGCCTTAGGCTGTCGACCACCCTGAAAACCTTTTTGTAGCTGGCTGTCGGCTCGTTCGAAACAGGGGTTTCATCTTTTTTACATCCGATTGTCAGGATTGTAACAGCAAATAATATTGCTGTGAAAATTTTTATCATTTTTCCCATGTTATTTAAATAGTCAGTATTTGGTTCCGTATAAAATGTTCATGAATCTTGAAAAAAGCCTTCCGGGATCATTTTCAGTTCCTTGCAGCAGCGAGTTGTAACAAATAATGACGGGGATAATCTTTAAATAGTTTTTCTTCTTCATTATGAGTGTTAATGTTAAACGCTAAACACGGATCCCGGGTTATGCGTGGTTCATCTCACAATGACCACCCTGCAGGTTTGCAGTTCCCTGTTGCCTTTGAATATCAGCTGGTAGCATCCCGGTTGAAGTCCGGAGACATCCATGCTGGTGCGGTACTGCATGCCGGTGGTGTAAACCGGGAGGGAAGCCACTTCCGATCCCATGACCGATACCAGGCTGAGGGTGCAGCGCTCGGGTGCAAAGGCAGGGAGATCCACCCACAGCCTGCCTGAAACCGGGTTGGGCCAGGCGTGCAGAGCGGTAAGCCCCGAACGGCCTTCTTCCACGCCCTGGGGTTTATTCAGGTCAAGCTCAAAAACACCTCTTCCGAAGGTCGCCACCCTCAGCAGGCGGGTCCCGGAATAGCTGAAGCAGCTGAAATCGAGCACGGGGATGAAAGGCAGGCCATTACCAAACCTTGTCCAGCTTCCGCCGTTGTCGGCAGACCTGTAAACTCCGAAATCATTCCCGATATACATGACTCCGGCATTTGCTGTATCGATGAACATGTCGTTGATCGCAACTTTAGGAAGGTCAGAGGTCAGGTCCGTCCAGGTGGTCCCGAAGTCGGTAGTCTTAAGGAGCAATGGACCTGAATAACTGCTCTTCATCAGGTAAAAGGTGTTCCCGTTTTTTGGGTCGGCATGCAGACGCATGAAATAGCCGCCCGAGAGGGAACCCAGGTTACCGGTGATGTCAGCCCAGGTGTATCCTCCGTCGGAAGACCTTACCAGGCTTGTTGTGCCGTACCTTGATGCAACCATGATTTTATCCGGGTCCACCGGTGACTGGGCCGCTGAATAAATCGGTGTGCTTACGATCCCTGTTGAAGTTGTATATGTCCAGGTATTGCCCTTATCTGCAGATTTGCAAAGTCTCTGTTTTGTGCAGCCATAAATGATGTCAGGATTGGTAGGGTGTTGCCAGTAAGGGGCAATGAAAGCAAGTGAATCGCCGGTTACAGGGGGTGGCACGATCTCTTCCCATGTCAGGCCGCCGTCACTGCTCCTGTAGAATTGACCGATAATAGCTGCAAAGAAAATGATGTCGGAATTTGAATAATCCATGAAACATTCTGTGCCGTCGCACAATACGTCGAGGGTGTAGGGCGTCAAACCCCTGTTTTTGGTGGAGGAAAAGCCGTTGTCCTGGGAGCCGGCATAAATGACGTCAGGATTGGTATTATGCGAAGCAACACGATACAACTGGATGGAATTGATCCCGGTATTGGCGGTATGAAAGGTCTGGCCTCCGTCGGCCGACCGGAACACACCACCGTCACAGCCGACATACATCACCGATGGATCGGATGGTGCGAACCGGATGATGTGATGGTCAACATGGGTATATGAGTCATACGGACTGC
>JBAXDH010000074.1:0-17662 GCA_037141055.1 bacterium
CGAAGGCGGCCTCCGGCACCGCGACGGTGACCACCCGCCTGCCCGCAGGCGAGGCAGTGGCGTGGGTCGGCGGCGGAGGGACCCCGGGCCAGTTCAGGTTCAAGGTGGAGGCGGCGCCGCCGCCGGCGGTGCCTTTGGGAGACACCTGCGCCACCGCGCAGCCGCTGGTCCCCGTCGCCACCACCGGCGACCTGCAGCAGGCGGTGCTTGAGATCCTCTGCCAAACGCAGAAACCAATATTGAGACCACCGAAAACCGATCACTTTATTTCAAAAATGCAGAAGAATTGATAAAAATCATTCAAGAAATAGATGAGGAAAAATTGAAAACACTTCGAAAGGTGTTAAGTGAAATAGCATCTCGAAGGTACAACTGGAAAATAATTTCTGAAAAGTATTACAACTGTTTAAAGTAAGCACTATGACAAATGTCGGAATCATTGGAGCGGGAAGAATGGGGATAACTCATTATTCTATCCTTAACAGCCATCCAGAGGTGAAAATCACCTCTGTCGCTGATACATCAGGTATGGTAATGTACATGATGAAAAAACACCTGGATGGCTTAACGACCTATAAAGATTACCACAAATTAATTGCGGAAGATAAACCTGATGCATTGATTGTATGTACACCCCCCAATTTGCATTATCCTATCCTTAAACTTGCTGCAGAAAATAATATTCATGTTTTTGTTGAAAAGCCATACACAACAAATTTCAATCAGGCAAACGAACTTGCAATGTTTTTTAAGGCTAAAGGGTTAATAAACCAGGTAGGTTATGTAAACCGTTTTAATGATGTATTTAAAAAAGTGAAAAAAATAGTTGAATCAGATGTAATTGGCAGAATTATCCGTTATCGTTCTGAAATGTTCAGTTGTACGATATCAAAACCCGATGATGGTAACGGATGGAGAGGAACAAGGGAAACCGGCGGTGGGGTAATCTTTGAAATGTCCTCACATGCAATCGACCTGGTCAATTTTATTGTTGGAAAACCAGACAAAGTAATTGGAACGTCATACAATTCTGTATTTTCCAAAAATGTCGAAGATATTGTCTCTTCCACATTTTTATACGATTCAGGAACAACAGGCAGTATATACATCAATTGGTGTGATGAAAGCTATCGGAAACCAACCAACAAGCTGGAACTATTTGGTGAGAAAGGAAAAATTCTTGCAGATCAGTATGGGTTTAAAATCTTTTTGAAAGAAGAGAATAAGAATTTGGGATATAGAAAAGGATGGAATACCATATATATCACCGACATATTCGAACCAGTACCTTTTTATGTCAGAGGGAACGAATTTACAAGCCAGCTTTATCATTTTGTTGATTGTATCCAGGGAAAACAAAAATCTAATATTTGTACATTCGAAGAAGGGGCTAAAACCCTTGATATAATTCAAAAAATGTTTACTGATTACGAATCAAATGGGGGGGCTAATTATGGAAAAAATTGATAAAATAATTTTTGGAGATAATCAGTTCTTTGGCATTAACCATATGTCACAAGAAAAAGCGCAACAATTAGCAGAACAATTCTATGATATCAAAAACATCTACAAAATTTATGATATTGCAATTGATTCGGGTATTAAATCCATCATGCTAAATAGCAACGACCGGGCTAAAGAAATTTGTTCCTATTTTAAAGAAAATAAAACTAAATATGCTGATATCAATTGGTATCCATCCATTCCATATCCTCACAAATATGCAAACCTGGTAGCAGAAAAGGGAATTTTTCCTGCAATAAATGAAGTTTTATTCGCCGGGAATACAACTGGCGGTGCGATAAATATGATTGTAAAAGGAAGTAAGGCTGTCATAACCAAAGATGCAATTAAGCTGATGCAAATGCTTATAGATGCAGAAATGAGAATGTTCAGTGGTTTAAATATCAAGGTTGTGTTTTTACAGAATATTATTACTGATTTAATGTTGGGATACGACGTCAAAGAAGTATTTGTAGAATATTGCAAACATATTCAGAAAAAATATCATGCGTTGCCTGGTTTGATCACACAAAATTTACCACATCTTAAACAAAAATTGATTGAATGGCAAATAAAGGATGTTGTTATTTGTAGTTCCATTAATAAAATTGGCTATTTAATGTCTCCAAACATAGCAGCTTATCAAAATGTTATAGCTACAAACAATTCAAGTGAATATCAACTGATGGCCATGTCGACTTTGGCATCGGGAGCAATCTATCCAAAAGAAGCATACGAGTTTATTAATGGAATGAATATTCAGTCTGTGGTTTTTGGAGCTTCCTCAGAGAAACATATCAAGGAAACTGTTAATATGATTAAAATATAATTAGAACTCGCTATTAAACAATTGTTTATATTGAAAGATAAGCTATTAGCCATTGTAAATGTTGTTCTTCTAAATAGAGGTAAAAATCCTCTTGTCTTGATTTCAGAATCCTTTAATCTGCGAAATGACCTTGGTTTTGACTCACTTGATTTAGCCGAGTTAACAGTCCGCATAGAAGCGGCATACGATGTCGACATTTTCGAAGATGGGATTGTGAATACTGTGGGGGATATTCTTCAAAAGTTGGAACATTAATCATGGGAATGTTTTTCAGAGACTCATCAAATGACCTTCAGGTTTCCTGGACTCAGCTGATTGTTGATTTAAATGAAACCGAAAACTATAATCCTTATTGCTTTGCAAATGACTATTATGATGTTTTAAAGCATCTCATTACCTCCTTGATTCTTGGAGAGGAAATCATTCTAATTGATTCCGATTTTACTTCGGAAGAACTGACCAGGGTAACCGGGTATTCTGAATTTACCAGTTTCGATAAAGCCATTGATAATTCTGAGATTCTCGGCATTAGAGCCAAAAATGAACTGATAGAAAAGATTAAGACACCAAAACAGGCTTGGTCAATCACGTTGTTTACCTCTGGAACGACAGGTTTGCCAAAAAAAGTTTCGCATTCGTTTAAATCCATAACACGTTTTGTAAAAACTTCATCAGCTAATGCTGAAAACATCTGGGGATTTGCCAACAATCCGTCGCACATGGCCGGAGTACAGGTTTTTTTCCAGGCTTTGTTAAACGGAAATTCCCTGGTTCGTTTGTTCGGATTATCAAAAGAGCAGATTTTCAACGAAATTGAAAGTTGTGGAATCACCAATCTTTCGGCGACTCCAACCTTTTACCGAATGTTACTTCCATCTAAATCTTCTTTTTCATCCGTAAAACGAATCACATTCGGTGGTGAAAAATTTGATGAATGCATAGTCGATCAGCTTCGGTCAATCTTTCCGGATGCAAAAATCACAAATGTCTATGCATCAACGGAGGCTGGAACTCTTTTTGCTTCTACAGGAAACACCTTCACAATAAACCCCGGATTTGAACCATTAACCAAGATTGAAAGTGGGGAGTTGCTCATTCATCATTCTTTGGTGGGAAATACCGGAAGCACAATGGATGAATGGTATCACACCGGCGACTTGATTGAAATTACAGCTAATAACCCAGTCAGTTTCAGGTTTGTTTCTCGAAAAAACGAGATGATCAATGTGGGCGGTTATAAAGTAAATCCGGGTGAAGTTGAAGAAGCCATTCGAAATATTCCCGGAATAAAAGATGTCAGGGTATATGGAAAAACCAATTCAGTATTGGGAAATGTTGTCTGTTGTGAAGTCGTGAAAGCGGATAGCCAATTGGAGGAATCCACCATCCGGTTGGGTTTACAAACAAAGCTCCAGGAATTTAAAATACCGAGAATGATCACGTTTGTCGATAAAATTTCAACGACACGCACCGGTAAAATTAAAAGAAACGGACCATGAACATTCTTGTATCAGGCGTATCAAAAGGGTTAGGTCTTGCCATTGCTGATGTTTTGCTTAACAAAGGATGGGCTGTTTATGGGTTCAGCCGAAGTACAACAGAGGGGTTAAATACCCTGATAAACCAATATTCTCAATCATTTCATTGGCTATCCTATGATTTGACAGATTCGGAAAACATACAAAAAATTATCTTCAGGGATTGGATAGGCGTGCATACCCCTCTTCATGGATTTGTGAATAATGCCGCTCTGGCTTACGACGATCTGGTAACCAATCTCAACATTGGAATACTTGAAAAAATGTACCGGGTAAATGTTTTTACCCCGATGATCATCACCAAGCATGTCATCAGGCAAATGTTGTTGAATGAAATCAAGGGAAGTGTGGTGCACGTTTCCTCTATCAGCGTTCATACCGGCTACAAAGGATTGGCCATGTATGCTTCAACAAAAGGGGCCCTGGAGGCATTTTCAAAAAACACGGCCAGGGAATGGGGCGAAAAAGGGATCAGGTCCAACTGCGTGGTGGCCGGATTCATGGAAACAGAGATGAGCGCCTCGCTGAACGAGGAACAAAAAAAACGAATTTATCATCGTACAGCCCTCAAATCACCGGTAAGTAAGGATTCTGTGGCCGCAACCATAGCATTTTTACTTTCAGACAATGCATCCTCTATAACGGGTCAGAATATTTTTGTCGATTCAGGTACCATCTGACCATGGAAATCAGCATCCTCACAAGCAGAGAGTTGACCGCCAAACAATGGGAATCCTATACACAATCTTTTAATTTTGTTTTTAACAAAAATTTTGCACCTGAAAATTTCACCCATAAATACTTGAATACCTGCGATCAAACCTCCTACCACGCGCTGTTGGTTGAAAAAGATGAAGTGGTGGGCGGTTGCTCGGTCATACCCTATCACTATTTATTTGAGGCTGAGAAAAATAAAATCGGTTTGGCCGTCGATGTCTTCATTCTTCCCTCCTACCGGTCAGACCCTTACACACTCCTCCGGATGTACCAGTCTTTAAAATCACGGTTGAAAGAAGAAAACATTGCCATGGTCATCGCAGTACCCAACGATTTGGTTTACCCTTATTGGAAAAATATTGTCAAATGGAAAGACATCGGGGCGATACCTTACTTTGCATACCCCGTAAATCTGGCAAATGTTTTAAAATCAGGCTGCAAAATATTAAACGTTTTAAGCCGTGCTTTTGCAACGTTGAATTTCGGATTGAATACCCTGATTTCTTTCCTGTTTAATTCCGTCCAAAAACCGTTTCCGATTTCAGTTGACCGTGCTGATCCTGTGATCGAAGAACAGCGATATACGGCCGATCATGTCATCATAAAAAATGACAGGCATGCTTTTGCTTACCGGATTGTGGAGGAAAACCAGGTTCAAACTGCTTACCTGATTGATTTTTACAACCAAAAGAACCATTTAAAAGATTTGAAGACTTTATTGTTTGCCATACGGCATGTTTTAAAACACCATCAAATCGATCTGTTAATTTTTGTGGGCAAATTGCATTTTTTTCAATCACTGCTGATAAAAATTCCGTATAAAAAGGAACCCAAACATCTTTACTTAATGGGCGACATCTTCAACCCGGCCGATATCATCAACAATTTCGATGTGTTTGACTACAAAAACTGGGACTTCGGATTATTTAATTATGACGTCAGATGAACATCCTGACTTTTGACATCGAAGAATGGTTTCACCTGTTGGAAATTGATTCAACAAAGTATCCTGAAAATTGGGACAAATACCCTTCACGGATTCATGAAAATCTTGGCAGAATACTTGATTTTTTGGATGAAGCCGATCAGAAAGCCACGTTCTTCTGTCTTGGCTGGATTGCACACAAATACCCGGATGAAATAAAGGAAATAGCCAAACGAGGTCATGAGATAGGATCACATTCATATCACCACAGGTTGGTGTATGAAATTGGTGCTTCTCGATTCAAAGAAGACACAAAAAAAGGGATTGACATCCTGGAAAACCTTACAGGTCAAAAGGTCATTTCTTACCGGGCACCCCGGTTTTCAATCACTGACCAATGTAAATGGGCCTTTGAAATCCTTGCTGAAAACGGAATAGAGCGGGATTCTTCTGTTTTTCCGGGTTCCAGGTCCCTTGGTGGATTCCCTGTATTTCCCAAACACGGCCCTTCTTTGATTAAAGTTAATGGCACGCTAATTAAGGAATTTCCAATAAGTATCACGACAATTATGGGAAAGGATCTTGTGTTTTCCGGGGGCGGCTATTTCAGAATAATGCCGTATCCGTTAATTCGCCGCTGGACGAAGCAGTCAGAATATATCATGACCTATTTTCACCCGCGTGATTTTGATCCCGGCCAACCGGTAATAGCCGGTATCCCCTTGCAGCGACGGTTTCAATCATACATTGGACTAAAAACAGCATTCCCGAAATTTCAAAAATGGCTCCAGGACTTTGAATTTATCGACCTCAACAAAGCCGATAAATTAGTTGATTGGGGCAATACACCTATAATTACAATCTCCGGATAATACATGAAATCTCTTTTTACAAAGTATAAACCATTAATTTGGTATTTATCAAAAATGATTTTGTTTACGATACCACTCTTTATTGTTTTTTCAATATTAAGGTCGAAGCCAGGTGTACAGGCTTACGTGAGCGAATCTTTCCCAGTTTATGATTTATCAAAACTCCTGATGGTTTGTTCGCAAAAGTTACTCATATTGTTCCATTATGATACATCGTTTGTCTTTACAAAAGACATATATTATTATGGTGTGTTTGCCATTCAGATAAAGGGTGGAGTTGAGACATTTATTGGGTTCACCTGCTTGGCAATCGGTTTGATGTGGCTTTTCATGGTGATGATCATGGCGTATTCCGGAAATTGGAAATACAAGTTCTTCTACATTTTGTTTGGACTAATTTTGATCCAGATTTTGAATGTGTTCCGGATAACGTATCTGACATGGTTGGGAAGAAATGGCGAATCATTTGCTCAAAAGCAACTATCAATATTTGGTTTAATAAAATTGGATCATCATGCGATATTTAATCTTTTTATCTATATCGTTATTTTCTTTCTGTTTATTTTTTGGGTTGAAGTTGTTTCTAAGAAGAAATCATGATAAAGCTGTTCTTGCCTGCAAAATAGTTCACAAGTAAATGTCACTTTTTCATCAAACCAGATTAGCATGATCTACTATTTTACCGAATACACCCGACTGTTCCTTTGCTTTGGCCTTTCCTTTTTTATTACATTTATCATTCTCCCCTCCCTGGTTGATATCTCCAGAGCAAAATCATTGGTTGCCGTTCCCAATGCAAGAACTTCCCATAGCAATAACATCCCCGTCCTTGGAGGCCTTGGAATTTTTATCGGATTTATTATTTCATGTCTGATTTTTTTAAGTTTTACCTATTTCCCAAAATTTCAATACTTGTTTGCAGCGTTGATTATCATCTTCTTTATTGGCTTTAAGGATGATGTTATCGGGATTTCTCCGATGAAAAAGTTTTTAGGACAGGTCATAGCCGCTCTCATCCTCATCGAGTTTGGCCAGATGCGGATTACTGATTTACACGGTTTATTGGGGATTCATCAAATTGGCTATACAGCAAGCTTATTCCTGACCATTATTTCCATTGTAGGAGTTACCAACTGCTTTAACCTGATGGATGGAATTGATGGGCTCTCAGCAAGCCTGGGAATATTAAGTGCCGCAACGTTTGGCTGGTGGTTTTTTAAATTCGGGCAATACGACTGGACGGTGTTATCTGCGGGGTTGATAGGCGCCCTGATTGCTTTCTTTTACTTCAATGTGTTCGGGAAAAGATACAAGATATTCATGGGTGATACAGGTTCCTTGCTGCTGGGCTACCTGATGGCGGTGATGGCGATCGAGTTCAATGAGTTTAACATTGGATTAACCGGTTCCCTGTCGATGCCTTCCACCCCGGCCATTGCAGTGGGGGTGCTAATCATTCCTGTATTTGATACTCTGAGGGTGTCGATAACCAGGCTCATAAAGAGAAAATCACCGTTTATGCCGGACAGGACGCATATTCATCATTATTTGCTTCTTCTTGGTTGTTCACATTTTACAGCCACCGTAATTCTGTTTATCACGGGCGTTTGCTTCGTGTTTCTCAGTTTTCTTTTGAGGAATTTCAATGCGGCATTGCTTCTTTTGATCCTGCTCGTCCTGGCCGGGCTTCTGAGTTTTCTCACCATCTTTCTGGCGAAAAGGAAATCAATGGGACTAAAGTCCTGAATGGTTTGAATCCATTTTTATCCCCTGACTGAAGTCAGGGGCAATTCATTGGTTAATTTATTTTTGTAACTTCGCTTCAAATTCAAGTATGATGAAAGCGCTTGTATTTATCAGTTTGCTGTTTCTTTCTATGCTTAACCTCACGGTATATGCACAGGAACAGCAGGTTGTTGTGCCTTATACTTTGGCTGACCGCGACCGCGCCATTCTTACTGAAGCCAAAATAAGTGCACTCGAAGCTAAAATGGAATTCAAGTTTGAAAGTCAGCAGAGGCAACTCGATGACATTAAAACACTTTTTTATTGGGGTTTTGGCATTTTAATCACCCTGTTTCTCTTTATGCTTGGTTATATGATATGGGATCGTCGCACTGCCATGAAACCAGCCTTGGAACAAGCTGCGAAGGCTGACGAAAGTAGCCGTACCCTCATGACAATGCTCCGGGAATACTCAAAGAAGCACCCTGATCTTGCCGAAATACTGAGAACGCACGGAATGTTATAAAGCATTGCCTGCATTAAAATTGCCACAAAGGCATGAAGACACCAAATTACACCAAGCGCTAAATCAACTCCCTCATAGCTGTTGTCAATCTCTTTCTGACATCCTGCCATTTCAGTTTTGGATGTAAAATTAATACCGGCCAGTCGGAGAGATCAACATCATCAAACCACACAAGGCTTTTCAGCACAAGGGCATCATTGTTAAGTGTGTATTTTTGCCTGTAAAACGTCATCATTTCCGCGAGGGAAAATTGTTCAAATAAATAATAGATATCAATAAAGTCTTTAACTCTTTGTCCGCTGGTTACGATTGCGTTCAATTTCATGGCAATGATATCCTGCACTGAAAGCATCGTAATCCCCTGAACGGTGACCGGATCAAAAATCAGGGTATACCGGTGGGCAAGGAAATCTGTTTTAATGCTTTCGATACTACCTTTGAGTGTATTACCCGCGGAGAAATGAAGACTGAAATCAAAATCATGCGAAAGGTACTCCAGCAAAAGACCCGCATCAAAACTGCTGTCCGTAAATAGATCGATATCAATGGATTTACGGTGGCCAAATAACAACGCAAGCGCTGTTCCTCCCACAAGGTTGAATCCTTTCAGATATTCTTTTGACTGAAGTTTGCTAATTAAATCCAGTGTTGCCGGGTCGACTGCTGCCGTAGAACGCATTTAAAGTTTCTTTTGGGAATACGAAAAATAAGGGAAAGAAAGTTGAGATTTTTCGGATCGATATAATTAATCTGTACCAGGGTGTTTTTGATTTCTTCTTCGCCATAGAAAACGATCATCGATTTCATTTCTGCCATGTTTCCCAGGGTAAACGTGCGTTCGATGATGATTCGTTTCGATTTTACCGGATCAAGTCCTGCATAGTCGACATCCCAAAAATAGGTGGGATTTAATGGGGGAAAAGAATTCATTGTATGGCTTTTCTTTAGATCAAAATTACGACTTTTTCGACGATTATGCAACAAATCTAACCTGTACCAACCAACACCCCCATTCCCATCACTTTATTGCTTCTAATGATCCTGCTCGTCCTGGCCGGGCTTCTCAGTTATCTTACCATTTTTCTGGCGAAAAAGAAGTCGATGGGACTAAAGTCCTGAATAATTAGAATTCTTATTGATCCCCTGACTGAAGTCAGGGGCAATTCATTGGTTATATGAAAAAGTCTGAGAAGAAAAGGTGTTTATCCTGATAATCCCAGACTGAATTTCACCTAACTTTGTAAAAAGATATAGAAATGGAAACAATCATTTTAAGAGGTGATTCTAAGGCGAATTCAAGATTGTTGTTGAAGCTTGCCAAACAGCTTAATTTTTCCGCAAAAAAATTAACCCCGGTTGAAGCCGAAGAAATTGGAATCGCAATTTCAATTGATAATGGGGTACAGTCAGGCTTGCTGAATAACCAGGAAAAGGAAAGTTTTCTATTGCTCTTAAAGCAAGATTGAATAATGCAAATTGAAATCACCCGTAAGTTTCAAAAGCAAGTTGTAGCCTGTACTGGCCTGCACATCAGGTCTAAGGTTAGATACATTATTGAAGCCGTGGTTGCATAAGAAAACATGAACGGATTTGCTAATCTGAAAAAGTTAACCGGATATAAAAGTAGCTATAGGATTAGGCTTGGTGACTACCGGTATCACTTCCCTAAAACCCCACATTAATCCTTGTTGTAATCGTATTCGTCTTCCCATGCATAAACGCTGTCATCACTGTCCCGTCGTGAATTTCATGTAGTTTACGATGTTATTAGTATTCTCCTTAGGGATTTCAATGCGGCATTGCTTCTTATGATCCTGCTCAGTCTGGCCGGGCTTCTGAGTTTTCTCACAATCTTTCTGGCGAATAAGAAGTCGATGGGACTAAAGTCCTGATTGGTTTGAATGCTTATTGATCCCCTGACTGAAGTCAGGGGCAATTCATTTGTAAGCCTCCTTCTACGCGCTTTTTTTTGCGACTTCGCACCAAATTCATGGATTAACCCGTTCGACAATGTTATAACATGTTATAACATTGTGTATATTTGCAGAAATAAATTCTTATGGAAGCTTCGTTGGTTAAAATAGGTAATTCGCAGGGGCTTATCATTCCTAACAGGGTTCTGAAAAAGCTTGGCGTTGTTACCAGGTTTAACATTCTGGAAAAGGAAGGAAACCTTGTCTGCATTCCAGTGCATGATGATAAGCCCCGGCAATATTGGGAACAAGATTTCGCCAGGGCATTGAAAGACGGCAATATACCAGATCAGGACATCTTTGATAATATCACGAATGAGTTTGACAATACGGAATGGACATGGTAAAAAGATTTGAAATCCGGAATGCTGACCTTAATCCAACCATTGGATCTGAAATCAATAAAATCAGACCGTGTCTCATCGTTTCACCGGATGAAAGTAATAAATACCTGAACACTGTTGTCGTGGTGCCATTGACAAGCACTGTAAAACCTTATCCAACCCGTCTTGATTGCCATTTTCAAGGAAAGCAAGGGCAACTCGCCGTTGACCAGTTACGATGCATTGACAAAACCCGGATTGGCAAAAAAATGGGTGAACTGGATGTTGAAACTTCTATAAAAGTTTGCTCCCTTATTGTTGAAACGTTCCGGTATTAGGCTCCAGCATTAATTTTCATTGTTTACATTGTTTGCATTGCCTGCAATAAAATTGCCACAAAGGTACAATGACACGAAGTTTCATCAGGCCATCACTCCATCAACCCCATCACTTCATCGCTCCATCATTCCATCACTCCATCACTTCCTTAGAACCCCGCATGGTTTTGTTTTCATTTAAAACAGTTTTCATTGTAAACGAAAGATAGTTAACTTTACGAACGAAAACATTTTGGTTATGTTATCGAAATTATTCATTGAGCAGGTAATTGGTTCCCAGAAAGAGCGGCTTGCACTCATGGAATCGGGATTGCCGCGAAGTGTCACTGGGTTCGCCGATCTGACTTCACATGCGTTGATTGTTTCAGGAATTCGAAGGTGTGGTAAGAGTACGTTGTTGCAACAGATCAATAAAACGTTAAACCGCAAATCGGTTTACCTTAATTTTGAAGATCCCCGTCTTGCCGGTTTCGACGTAAGTGATTTCAACCGGATGCACGAATTGGCGATCAAAGAGGAAGTTTTCGCTTACTTTTTTGATGAGATACAAAATATTGATAATTGGGAAAGTTTTGTCCGGTTCAGACTGGATGAAGGTTATCGGATTTTTATTACCGGCTCAAATGCATCAATGCTCAGCAGAGAACTGGGCACAAAGCTCACCGGCAGGCATATTACAAAAGAATTATTCCCTTTCTCATATACCGAATATCTTGCTTTTACAAACCAGGACCGGGATGTCAGTTCATCAGAGAAATACTTGAAAACAGGAGGCTTTCCTGAATATTTGAAAACAGGATTGCCAGAGGTACTGATGCAGGCCTTCAATGATATTGTCGTTCGTGATATTGTAATACGTTACAATTTAAAAAACAACCATGTTTTGCAACAACTTGCAGTATGGCTTGTGTCAAATACCGGGAAACCCATTACCGGAAACAGTCTGAGAAAAATATTTCAGATAGGCTCTTCCTCAAGTATGATGGACTATCTCTCTTATTTTGCTGATGCTTATCTTTTCTTTTTTGTTCCTAAGTTCAGCTATTCACATAAGGTACAGGTTGTAAATGCTAAAAAGGTTTACTGTATTGATAACGGGTTCATTGATGTTAACTCAGTTTCATTTAGTGAGGATAAAGGCAGGCTCCTCGAGAATATGGTTTATCTGAATCTGCGACGACAAACACCTGAGATTTTCTACTTCTCGGATAAAAAGGAATGTGATTTCGTCGTATTTCATAATGGAAAATTGAAGGGACTTTACCAGGTATGCTGGCAATTAGACCAGAACAATATGGATAGGGAATTGGATGGTATGTTGGAGGCCATGAATTATTTCGGGGTTCAACATGCATGCCTTATAACGCATGATCAGTCGGATACCTTCACCATCGATCATAAAACAATCACAGCACAACCATTTCATCAATGGGAAAAAGGTTGAGGAGATAAAGTAATTCATAAATTCAATCCACACAAGGCAATGCATCCCCCCTCACCCTTTGGGGGAGGGATGGGGAGGGGTCAGAATCCTACGTTAATGCCCGTTGATAAAGTGTTCGTCTTTCCCCGCATAAATTCCGGTTGAAATTTCACATCTCCTTCCCGGCTTGAATTCATATAGCTGACGAAGAAATAACCGTTGTTCACAAATTCATACCTGGCCGACAGTGAGAAAGCGCTGTTTTGCCAGGTTTTATTTTTTAAGAATGGAATCTGGTCTACTGCGTAACCGGCATTGTAGGTGTATGGAACATCATCACCATGTTGGGCCAGCGTATAAGAGGCATTGATCAACACGCCGCGCAAAGGTCGCCAGGAAAGTGCCACATAAATTTCCTGGGAATTTTCACGCAAATAATTGCCCATCACATAGTCATTGGAAGCAAAGGTCGTCGTGGATATATAATGGTCATAGGTCATAGGTTGAGTTCGGGTATATTCGGCAGTGAGTGACAAGTTTTGTACAGGAAAGTCGCTTAATCTAAAACCTGCCTTGAGGCTGGTGAAATTGTGCTGATCTTTTTCCATCACACGCGCGGTTTTCCATTCATCCACGAAAAAGGAGATAAACAGGTGCAGGTGCCTGATCTGCCGGCTTGAAAGATTGAAAAAAAACTGTGAATTGGAACCACCATCATTGCTGTAGTTATTTTTGGTAGCATCCACTGAATTATAAAACAGGAACGGGATGAGATACAACGGGTTGACATTGATGTCGCTGTAGATGATTGAATTGCCAAACGAGAGGTTCAATCCCCGCCATGGGATGAAGGTGAACATGTTGGCCGCGATGTATTTGTTCCGGTAGATCTGGCGGTAAACATCCCCGTCGTAGTAGGAACGGCTGCTGTCGAGGACATTGGAATTGAGCCACCCGTGCATGTAACTGAAATCGAACCATTTTGCAGGGTTCAGGTGTAACTGGATGGATGGAAATGCGGGTGCTTTGCCCGACAGGATGTTGGCCCCATGATAGTTGTCGCCCCATTCCACCCGGTCGTTGATGATGCCGAGTGATCCCCACTTTACGGATGCCACGATACCCCCGCGCATCTCGCTGTAATCCACAGCTCCTTTCTCCATGTTTTTATAGACTTGTCCCTGCGCTAAAGTGAAATACTCCGGCCTTGCCATCGGCGTACTTTCATTGTTATCCCTCAGGCTGGCGTAGAAGCCGAAGTTTTCACCTATGTAGCCGAACATGCTCCCGCCCCACCAGCGGTGGTATTCGGCTGCGTTCTCATTGGTCGTCCATTCGAAGCCGAGTATCGGGCGGATGGAGAAGGTGAAGAGGGAGTCTTCGTAGTGGAAGCCGAGGGGGTTGAGGGCGAGGACCATGTTTTTCTGGGTGGGGGCGATGAAAGCCAGTTTGTTGGGATAGGCATCGGCAAGTCGTGAGTGGTGAGTGGGGAGTGGGGATGGGGCGTCGAGTTGGAAGTCCCGGAGATAGAAGGTGAGTTCTTTTTGCTGGCGTTTGTTGAGGGGATGGATTGATTTTCCGGTGGCTGAATCGATGTTTGCAGCTGTAGTTTGAGCTTCGTACAATTTTTGAGCGATGTAGTTCCTGGAGTATGGTTTTATGGCAGTATTCAGGGTGATCAGTTTAAGGTTGGCCAGTTCGTCGAGGAAGTCATAGATTCCGGTATTTCTGGTATCTTCATAAACTACCTGGGAAAATCCCGGGAGGCAAAATGGAATGAATAGCAGTAAGGTAAATATTTTTTTCATCAATGGGTTCGTTGGAAGGTCAAAAATACCATTATTCCGGTTATTCGCCAAGTAAACCTTATGCATTGCCTGCATTGCGTTCATTGTCTGCATTAAAATTGCAGCAAAGCACAATGCCACGAAGTTTCACAAGGTCAGATTAGCATAAGAATTACATTCGTCTGGCGAAAAATTTCGTAATTTTGTTGTACAATTAAACAAAGGAATATGGACTACCAGGTTAAATCGAATCTTACTTTTAAGGTTCTACTGCATAAAGAGACTGAAGGATCGTATACAGTTTCAGTTCCAATTTTGCCCGGATGCATTACTTATGGGGATAACGTTGATCATGCCATTTCCATGGCCAAAGAAGCGATTGCGTTATACATTGCTGAATTGAAGGACAAAGGAGAAATAATCCCCGACGATAGTGAGACCCTTGAATATTCAATGAATATTCAGTCCGTATGAATTATTCTGCAAAAAATCTCATCAGGGTTCTTGAACAGAATGGGTTTATCCTCAGCAGAATGAGCGGTAGTCATCATTTATATGTAAACCCTGTCTCTGTAAAACGGACAATAATAGTCCCGGTTCATGGGAAAAAGGATATTCCCAAAGGAACATTTTTTGCAATATTAAAGCAAGTCGGAATTGACAAGGGTGAAATCTGAAATGACTTCATCACTCCTTTCCTTCAGCGCCTGCCCAAAGCCCTGCATTGTCAGCATTGCCTTCATTTCATCCGGATCCCCAAAACTTCTCTCAGCGAAATTACTTTTATATTTTCCTTCAAAGGATAGGATTGTTCGACGGGAGCAATCACCCAGGCTTCATCTATGTTGAGATCGTCCAATGCCTGGTAAAAGCCACGTTGAGGTTTTGGGGTTAACAGGTGTTTGGCCAGGGTTGACTTACCGCATTGCCTCGGTCCGAGAATTGCAACTGCCGGAAAGTGAGTCAGGTTCTCGAGAATTTCTGCCTCCTCATTCCTTTTTAAATATCCATTCATCGCATATTTCTTTGATGCAAGTGTATTAATAATCAATGCAATTTGCAAGGATGAGTTTCAATTTGCATCATATTTATCGTGCTCAGATTGCCCCGGCGTAGGTGTCCAGCACATTACGCAATGGATGCCACTCGCGGGTTATACTCCGGGTACATGAGTTTGCAAAGAAAAGCAGACTCAAACGCTCAGTATAAATAAATCTCCCGGGAATGCTCACCTAAATAATTGCAGTACAATGGGAGTCAAATCAATCTTCTTACAGCACTTGTAATTTTCTTTTTAACATCAGGCCATTTTAGCTTTGGGTTTGTTATTAGTACCGGCCAATCGGAAAGATCAACATCATCAAACCATACGAGACTTTTCAGCACAAGGACATCATTATTCAGCGTGTATTTTTGCCGGTAAAAGGACATCATTTCCGCGAGGGAAAATTGTTCAAACAAATAATAGATATCAATAAAGTCTTTAACTCTTTGTCCGCTGGTTACGATTGCGTTCAATTTCATGGCAATGATATCCGGCACTGAAAGCATCGTTATCCCCTGAACGGTGACCGGATCAAAAATCAGCGTATACCGGTGGGCCAGGAAATCTGTTTTAATGTTTTCGATGCTACCTTTGAGAGTATTGCTGGCGGAGAAATGAAGGTTGAAGCCAAAATCATGAGCAAGGTTTTCCAGTAACAGATCCGCATTAAAACCACTGTCCGAAAAAAGATCGATATCAATGGATCTGCGATGGCCAAACAACAATGCAAGCGCGGTTCCTCCCGCAAGGTTGAACCCTTTCAGATATTCTTTTGATTGTAGTCTGATGATTAAACCCAGTGTTGCCGGGTCGACTGCTTCCGTAGAACGCATTTAAAGTTTCTTTTTGGAATGCGGAAAATAAGCGAGAGAAAATTTAAATTTTTCGGATCAATATAATTCAGTTGTACAAGGGTGTTTTTGACTTCTTCTTCACCATAGAAACCCATCAACGATTTCATTTCTGCCAGGTTACCCAAGGTAAACGTGCGTTCGATGATGATTCGTTTTGATTCTACAGGATCTAGACCTGCATAGTCGACATCCCAAAAATAGGTGGGATTTAAATACGGAAAAGAATTTTTCATAGGTGCTTTTCTTCAAATCAAAATTACGACTTTTTCAACGATTATGCAAAAACAACTTAAAGGCACTACGTCACTGCATCACTTTTTAGTTTTTAGATTTATTGAAAATAGTTTTCATTGTAAACGAAAGATAGTTAACTTTACAAACGAAAACTCATTGTCGTGTTGTCGAAATTAATTATTGAACAGGTAATTGATTCCCAGAAGGAGCGGCTGACCCATATAGATTCGGGGTTGCCGCGGCACTTCACCGGGTTCGCCGACCTGACTTCACATGCATTGATTGTTTCAGGAATTCGAAGGTGTGGCAAGAGTACGTTGCTGCAACAGATCAATAAAACGTTAAACCGCAAGTCGGTTTATCTTAATTTTGAAGATCCCCGACTGGCCGGTTTCGACGTGAGCGATTTCAACCGGATGCACGAAGTGGCGATCAAAGAGGAAATTTTTGCTTACTTTTTTGATGAGATACAGAATATTGACAATTGGGAAAGTTTTGTCCGGTTCAGACTGGATGAAGGTTACCGGATTTTTATCACCGGCTCAAATGCATCAAGGCTAAGCAAAGAACTGGGCACAAAACTCACCGGCAGGCATATTACAAAGGAGTTATTCCCTTTCTCATATACCGAATATCTTACTTTACAAACCAGGATCGGGATGCCAGTTCCTCAGCGAAATACATGAAAACGGGAGGCTTTCCCGAATATTTGAAAACAGGATTGCCAGAGGTCGTGATGCAGGCTTTCAATGATATTGTAGTTCGTGATATCGTAATTCGCTACAATTTGAAGCACATTCACGTTTTGCAACAACTTGCTGCATGGTTGGTTTCAAATACGGGAAAACCCATAACCGGAAACAGTCTGAGAAAAACATTTCAGATATGCTCTTCCTCCAGTATGATGGACTATCTCTCCTATTTTGCCGATGCCTATCTTTTCTTTTTCGTTCCTAAGTTCAGTTATTCACTTAAGGTCCAGGTTGTAAATCCTAAAAAAGTTTACTGTATTGATAACGGGTTCATTGATGTTAACTCAGTTTCATTTAG